>JAQVFY010000015.1 GCA_028696995.1 Patescibacteria group bacterium | reverse complement strand
AAGATCATTCTATCTATGAAAGATATAAAGCAGTAATTTATATCGCCAAACACCGAAACGGATCAACGGAAAAAGTTGACCTATTCTTTTCAGAAGAAACTGCTAGCTTTAAAAATATTAGCAAAACTCAAGATGAATAATACTAATTAAATAATAATTAATAAAAAAAATTATGTTTGGAAAATTAAAACAATTAAAAGATCTACGAAGTCAAGCCAAAACAATGCAAAGCGCCTTAGCCGAAGAAAAAATTGATATAGAAAAAAATGGCATTAAATTAAGCATGAACGGTAACATGGAGGTCACTGACATGAGCATCACCTCTGATCTAAGTAAAGAAGAAACTGCTCGAATTAGCAAAGAATTATTTAATGACGCTATCAAAAAAACCCAAAGAATTATGGCTAAAAAAATGCAAGAAATGGGTGGTTTTCCTGGTTTGGGATAATTAAAAAATCGCATCAAAATGATACGATAAAATTTTTAAATCAAGCGAAGTATTACCAACCTCGCGCCAATACCTTTTCTACTATGTAATTTTGATATTCTTCCTCATCGGAAAAATCTATTACCCGAGAAACGTAGTATTTGCGAGATAATGTCAATTCCTTGGCTCTAGCATGAGCCTGGTTCAGATGTTTCTGCGGGCTTTTTCTACCAACATAAACAACCTTGTCCCCCTTCTTGATATCTTTTAGAGTTTTTTTGTGCCTAGTTTTACTACTCCCGGGAATAAGCTTCCAAGATCCCCTAGGAACATTGAAAAAGTTAGCTGAAACAACTACTTTAACCCCGAGATTATTATCAACCTCAAAAAATAAACTTTTACACATAACTCCTCCTTTTTTTATTAATTAACAGATTAAAGAACGATTATACTCAAAAAAAATAAATATGTCAATCAATTACCCAAAATCAATAGAAAATCTAATTAAACAATTCTCCTCCCTACCAAGCGTCGGACGAAAAACAGCTGAGCGTTATGTTTTTCATTTACTAAAACAAAAACCTGAGCAAATCAAATTATTTGCTAAATATTTACATGACCTCCCAAATAATTTTAAAACTTGTTCAAAATGCCTATCCTTATCCGAGGAAAATCCTTGCTCTATTTGTTCAGATAAAAACAGAAATGACAAAATAATTTGTATTATCTCCAATTTTCAAGATCTATTAGCAATTGAAAGCACTAAAAAATATAATGGTAAATACTTTATTTTGGGAGGATTAATTAATCCTATAGAAAATATTGGCCCTGATAAATTAAATATAAAATTACTAGTTAAAGAAATTAATTCCAAATTAAAGACATTGCCAGAAATAGAAATAATTTTAGCCCTCTCTCCTACCATGGAAGGAGAAACGACCTCTCTTTATTTACAAAAAATCTTAAAAAATCCTAAAATAAAATTGAGCAAATTAGCTCAAGGCCTATCAACCGGAATGAGCCTAGAATACGTAGATGAAAACACTCTAGCCAACGCCCTAAAATTTAGAGGAATAATTAAATAAAATTACAAAAAAATATATCAAAAAACGATCTTTCGATCGTTTTTTTATTTTACGAATTCAATTTTAAAACCATTAAACTATCTTATTAATCTTTATTTGACTGAAATCTTGACGATGACCAGTGGTTTTTTTGTATCTAGTTTTGTTCTTATATTTTACTACTAAAACCTTTTTGCTCTTACCTTGAGAAACAATTTCTCCTTCAACTTTTTCCCCCAAACTTGGTTTACCTAAATCTATAGAACTACCATCGGTTTCGGCAATCATTAAAGTATCAAATTTTAATTTAGCGCCTGAATCCCCTAAAAGTTTTTCAACTTTTAAAGTATCCCCTTCTTTAACTTTATATTGCTTCCCTCCAGTTTTAATTACTGCTATCTTTGCCATAAAATTTAAAAATTATTTTTAATAATGATATAATAGAGCAAAGCTTAATTATTGTCAACTCTAATAATATCTGCCCCTAATTTTCTAAGACGTTCATCTAATTTTTCATAACCCCGATCAATTTGATAAATATTATCAATCTCTGTTCTTCCTTTAGCAATTAAGGCAGCGATCACCAAACCAATTCCAGCTCGAATATCAGGACTGATCAATTTTTTACCATATAATTTGCTAGGACCGGTAATAACAACTCGATGAGGATCGCACATTACAATACTAGCCCCCATTTGTGATAACATATCAGTCCAGATCAAACGACGATCATAAATAGTTTCATGAATCAAAGAAGCCCCCTTAGCCTGGGTCATTAAAACAGCATAGGGAGACTGCAAATCAGTAGGAAAACCAGGATATTCATGAGTTTGAATATTATATGGTTTTAAGGAAGAACTTTTTTTAATTTTAATCCAATTCCTCCCAATATCAAAATTTACACCAATTTTCTTAAATACTGCCAATAAAATACTAACATGTTCAGGATTACAATTTTTAATAGTTATTTCCGAATTAGTAGCTGCGGCCATAATAGCGAAAGAACCAGTTTCAATTCTATCTGGTATTATTTTTATGGTTCCACCCTTTATTTTCTTAACCCCAATAATAGTAATGGTTGATGTTCCCGCGCCACTTATCTTGGCCCCGCAAGAATTCAAAAAATCAGCTAAACATTTTATTTCTGGTTCCATAGCACAATTTCTCAAAACAGTTTTACCTTCCGCTAAACAGGCAGTCATCATAAGGCTCTCCGTACCAGTAACCGAAATTTTGGGAAAGAAAAAATCGCAACCTTTTAATTTTTTAGCTTTAATAAAATAAAACCGGTCTTCTATTTTAATCTCAGCTCCTAAAGCTGAAAATCCATCTAAAAATAAATCAATGGGACGACCACCGGCTCCAATAACACAGCCCCCCGGATGAGGAAAACGAACTTCCTTAAACCGAGCCAAAAGAGGACCAACAAACATAATTGAAGTTCTAAATTTGTCAGCCAATTTAGCTGGCAAATCGGTAGTTTTAGGACGTCGAGCTGAAAAAATAATACTACTACCTTTTTTTTCAAAAGAAAAGCCTAATTCTGAAAACATTTGCAAAGATTTATCAATATCTTCAATCCTTGGTAAATTACTAACAATAACAGATTCTGATGTTAAAACTGTGGCTGGGATAACTTTTAAAGCTAAATTTTTAGCTCCCCCAACCTTTATATCACCTTTTAAAGGTTTTTGACCTTTTATTATAAATTTTGCCATAAAAATATAATTTAATAATTATTATTGAATAAACAATTTATATAAGCCCTCCTGATTACCAATTTTACCAGTAAAATACAAAACGCTACCAATCTTATCCAGAACTAAATTTCCACCCTTCTCCAGAGAGACTAAATTAATAGCCTGTTTATCATATTTTAAATCTAAAATCACAATCTCCTTCTCATTTGAGTATATAATATAATTTTTAGGATGCCAAACCAATCCCTTTATTTTAGAATCAAACCGACCAAGAAGGAATTTTTCAGCTAAAACAGAATTAAACATATAAATTTCAGAATCAGAATAATAAACAAAATTATTAGCATCAATAAAATTAAAACCATTAACATTATCAACCACCGACCAATAAGAATTAAATTTAAAAGCAGTATTAATAATATAAATTTTCCTTAAACTTTTATCATAAACATAAACAAAAGAAGAATTAAAAGACAAAGGAATAATTTCATAATTATCAGAAGGTGGTAATTTTATCGATCTAAATAATTCCTTCTGTCGATAATAATAAATCTGAAAAAAAATTTCAGCGTTCTCCTCTCTTATTAAAAAGTAAAAATTATTATAAAAATCATAATCAATAATACCGTCCAGAGAAAAAACTGTACTTTTCTTTTTAGAACTAAAGCTATACTTTTTCAAACCATCTTCAAGATAAAATAAATAATCATTTTTAATTTTTAATTTACTATTAACTGGACTAATATTCTTGGGCAGATCAACATATTTATTACTATCATAATTAAATAACAAGGAATTATTTAAAATAACTCGCGAAGGACCTAAAAATTCAATTTCGTTAACGCTAGAGCCTAATTGCACTTCCTGCTCTGATTTCAAATCAATCAATTTATTATCATCTTGTAAAATAATTTTTTTATCTAAAGGACATAAAGAAATGTCTTGAGTATTAGCACTAAAAAAACTAATAGGTAAACTTCTTTTAAATAAAACAATATCTTCTACATAAGTAGAATGCCCAGGATAAATATTAATTTTCTGTTGCCAAGGCCAATAACCATCTAAGTCTAAATTTAAAACATATTCTCCTGGCAGTAAATTCTTTATTTTATAAGGAGTTTTTAGCTTCTTATTTTTTAAAACATCATCATCAAATAATAGACCTCTAAATCTTCGAAGCAAAGAAATGTCAGCTCCCTTAGGCTCAGAATCTAAAACTAAAATACCAGTTTTTTGAATAACTGCTCCTCCCCGTTGAAGACTAGATAAAGAAATCTTATAACCAGTGGCGTATAAAGAAAAAAAAGTTGTTAGCACTACAAAAATAATAACAAAAAAAGTGAATAAAATATTTCTAAATCTATAAGACATACGTTATGATATTTTTTCTATTTAATTATCTTAAATTTTTCCAGAAAGCTCTTTAATAAATTTTTTTAAATCATCTTTGATTTCACTATTTTTTATTCCCAGCTTTAAAGTAGCTTTAATAAAATTTAACTTATCTCCAGTATCCAACCATTCCCCCTCTATTTTCTTACCATAAAGAGGTCTATTATTAGACAACATCAAATCAAAAGCGTCAGCTAAACGAATTTCTCCCGATTTACCACTTTTCATATTTTTAAGAGTTTTAAAAACCTCCGGAGTAATAACATAAAGGCCAACAGCTGCTAAATTAGAAGGAGCTTTATCAATATCTGGTTTTTCAACAAATTTTTTAATTTCATAATTTCCTTCTCCTAAATCTAAACCATCTATAACTCCAAATTTATTAACTTCATTCTTATCCACCTCTGATAAACCAACCACTGAATCTTGATAACGATAATAAAGATCTATTATCTGCTTTACTGGAGAGATTGGAGCATCATATAAAGTATCCCCAAACATTATTAAAACCGGCTCATCAAAAACTAAATGTTCAGCACAATTAATAGCATGGCCATCCCCTAATGGAATAGCTTGGCGAACATAAGAAAATTTGGCTAAAGAATCAATTTTTTTAATTTTTGCTACTAGATCTAACTTATTTTTTTCTACTAAAGTTTGCTCTAGCTCAAAAGAACAATCAAAATGATCCTCAATAGCTCGCTTCCCTCTTCCAGTTACGAAAATAATTTCTTCTATACCAGCTGAAACAGCATCTTCTACTAAATATTGAATAACTGGCTTATCAACTACAGGAAGCATTTCTTTGGGTTGAGCCTTAGTAGCCGGTAAAAAACGAGTTCCAAAACCAGCCACTGGCATAATTGCCTTCCTAATTTTTTGCATATTTTTTTTATTAATTATTAAATCTTTTTACAAGGAGGTCGCACTCCCCACTTTTTAAAATATCTCCACCAAGAACGAAGATGCTCTCTAAACAATCTATCATTAAAAATTGATAAATACCAAGGACTTTTAGCACTAGCTCGGTTATGATGATGAATAACTTCGGCTAAAGGGTTATAAATTACTTTTTGGCCATTACACCAAGCTTGACGACAAACATCAGTATCCTCGAAATACATAAAGAATCTTTCATCAAAACCAGAAAAACCTTCTTTTCTAATTAATAAGCAAGATCCTATCATCCAGTCCACTTCTGTTATTATATCATGAGAAAAATTTTTCATCAAAAACCAATCTAAATGTTTTTTAAAAAATTTACCTAAAAAAGTTCGACGAAAAATAGGAGTCCAAGGTCGAGGAAAATTAGCACAAGAATACTGTAAAGTCAAATCTAAATTAAATAATTTTGGACCAATAATTGAAACATCTTTATTATTTTTAATATAATCAAGCATAATCCTAACGGACTGAGGACGTAAAATTGTGTCTGGATTTAAAATTAAAATAAAATCACCCTGAGATTCTTTGATTCCTAAATTATTCCCCCCTCCCATTCCTAAATTTTTAGGACTAATTATTAATTTAAAATCAATAATTTCTGTTTGTAAATCAGAAAGGATATCACCGGAAGCATTTTCTACCACAATAATTTCATATTTTAAACCGGAAAAATCTGATCTCCTAATAGAAATCAAACAATCACGCAACTTATCTTTAGATTTATAATTAACAATAACTATTGAAATATCCATATAATAAATATTAAACTAAATCTTAAAAACTTTCAAAAAAAATTTAAAAAAAACAAAATAAATATTTAGAAAAAAATTTCCCAGAGACAAAAAAGGGCTATTAATCTCCTGATAAGATATTTTTCCAGAAATCATTTTCATTAAATCATAATCTTTAATTTTTCTTTTTTTTCTAATTATCTTACGCTCTCTAATAATATGTTTCCAAGTACTGCAACGCAAAAAATATAAATAAACTTTAATTTTTTTAAAAAACCAACCATTGAAAATAGAGAAAAACAACAAACCCAACTCCATAATAAACCAAGCAGGAAATAATATTAATAAGGAAAAAAAATTATAATTTTTTAAAATTGTTATAATTCTGTTTCTATCCATAAAATAATACTTATTAATTGATTTACTAAATTCATACTTGTGATAAACCACAGAATCAAGAGCGATAACACAGCGATAACCAGAAAGCCAAATCCTCCAACCTAAGTCTTGATCTTCATTATACATAAAATATTCTTCGTCAAAAAAACCTACTTCTCGCAAAATATCAGATTTAAAAAGAACACCTGCTCCAGAAGGGTAAAAAATATCAACGCCATCTTTAATTTCTAGCTGACTAAAATTAGATTGATAATTTTGGCAAAAACCAAAACCCAAAAAATGAGTACTATTACCTAAACTATTTACCAAATTTTCTCTTCCAAATAACATTAAGCGTGACTGCACAGCTCCAATTTTATTATCACTCTCTGCCATTTTTACTAATTCTGAAACAGCTTTAGAGTCTACCACCGTATCCATGTTAAACAAAACAATATAATCGCAAGCCTCCTCAAGGGCCTTTTTAATAGCATCGTTATTCCCCTTGGCAAAGCCATCATTATTTTTATTTCTAATGATTATAGCTTCTTCTACCTTTTCTCTTAAAAAACAAAAAGACTCTTCCGAGCTAGAATTATCAACTAAATATAATTTAATCTCACCTAAATAATCTTGTTTCCTGATAGAATCTAGACAAGGCATTAAATATTTATGGGCATAATCTTTGTAATTAACTAAAATTATAGCAACTTTTTTATTCATATCCGTTTACTTAAATATTTTTTACATTCTTACCAAAAACTGAAAAAACAAAAGTTATAAGTTTACCAAGGGGCCAAGCTAATTTTAAAACTCGATATTGCCAATAAGGATGCCACTTTTCAAAATATTTAAGCATAGAATCACAAAAATATTTTTGAGCTCTTCCTCTTTTTAATAAAGAAAAACTTTGACCGACATAATCAAGGCAAAAAGTATTGGGATTATACCAAACTTCCCCACCCAATTTATAAACTTGACGACAAAAATCAACCTCCTCGAACCAAACAAAATATCTCTCATCTAGCAAAGGTCGCTCGTCTTCACTTATCTTCTTAAAAGACTCTGTATTAATCATAAAAAAGGAGCCACGCACTGAATCAACTTTTTGTGTTAAATTATAATCAAAATTTAAATATAGATATGATCTTAAAATTTTAGGAAAAACATGAGGTATTTTTAAAATTATAGCCAATTGATCAAATAATTTAGGAAAACGCCTAATATGCTTAATAGTTTTATTATTACTATCTACTAATAAACAACTAGAAACAATGGCCTGGGGATTTTGCTGAGCGAAAGCTAAAGAGCTATAAAGAGTATCGGGAAAAAGTCGCATATCAGGATTTAAAAGTAAAATAAAATTACCATTGGCCTTCTTGATAGCCATATTATTAGCAACAGCAAAACCCATATTTCTTTCATTTTTTATTAAATGAACCTGAGGAAATAACTCTGTCACCATTTCAGCTGAACCATCAATAGAATTATTATCAACTACTAAAACTTCAAAAGAAAAATCACCCTGAGAATTAAAAATCGATTCTAAATTTTTTTGTAATTTTTCTCGAACATTATAAGAAACAATAATAATAGATAAATCCATAAAAAATTATTTATTTATTTTTACTAACTTTATTCTATCAGTCTTACCACTAATAATGATAACACTTTCCTTGTCAGTGTCAAACTCTTGAGCTAAAAATTTGATAAGCTCCTGATTAGCCTTATTTTTATCAGCTGGAGCCTTGATACTAATCAAAATGATTTCTACTTTTTGATTGTTAATTTTGGAAGACCTTATTTCCTTAATTTTGGTCTCCGATGAAGCAGGAAAAACCTTGATAGATAAGTAAATCTGTCCCTCTTCCTTTAATTTAGAAAAATATTTTTTTAATTCCATAAAAAATTATTGAGCAAATAAAATAGCATTGGGAACATTTCTTCCAGGTCCAATCATATATTCGTCATTATAATAAAGAGCAGTAGAGTTGCCCCCATCTAAATTTATAGCATAATCTACTTCCATAACCTTTAAAATCTCAGCTAAATCAACTACCGTAGCAGAACGAGCTACCACTAAATAAATCTTACCCTTACCAGAACCAGCCTTATAAGCAATAGCAGTTCGAAGCGCCTTGGTATTGGTCTGACCATTATCTAACTCCCAATCAATCAACAAGCTCTTACCTTCTTCTACTAAACGAGGCTTATTGCCAATAGCTGACTGAAGCTTGACTCCATATTTGCTTTCAAATTGATCAAGGCCAACAAAATCTCGGCTATCTTTAAAATAATAAAATTTATTATTCTCATCAAAAGCCATTATTGGACCAGTTGTCGGATATTTTAGCTGATCGGTATTGATAAACTTTTTTAAACGAGAATTATATACCGGGAAAAAATAATAATTTAATTTGCTAGCTGAGGGATTAAAATATGTCCCATTAATACCAGCAAAAGCATCATTTTCAACAACATAGTCTATTAATGGTTTAGCTGGACAAGGACCCAAACAATCTTCAGAATTAGCGGTATCAGTAATTATTTTTAAATTAGGATTATTTAAATTTATTTCAATAACATCAAGCGAAAAATTTTTACCGTCTACTAACACTAAACTTCGATACCGATAAGAACTGTACATATTAATACTTTCATTTAAAGTATTTTTATGAATCGTTGCTAGGTTTTTCTTGTTAATACCCAGACCCAATTCTCTCATTATTTTAAAAGCATCATCCGGACGCCCCAAATAATGCTTTTTTAATGTTAGTGGATTTATATACCAAGCCTCACCATTTCTCTCTACTTGTAAAACAATTCTACCAGATAATTTTTTAGCTAATTCCAGATCTCCATCAACCGCCATTTCAGCAGAGGCAATTTTTTGAAAATCCAACTCCAAAATTCCCAAACCCAATTCTCGCATGACCGCAAAGGCATCACTTGGCCTCCCTAAATAATATCTTTTATTGTCTTTAGGATAAATATACCAAGCTTCGCCATTTCTCTCTACATCCAATAAAATACGCCCTGATAAATTACCAACTGAAGCCTGAACCGGCATTATTTTGCCAATAGATAAAAATATTATAACTATTAAAAACAATGAGAGAGAGAAATTTTTTATCATGTAATTTATAATTAAAAATTAATAATATTATAACATTAAAAAGGTAAAAAATAAAGCAGTTGCTAAGGAGGAAAATATTTGTTATTATGAAGTTACTTTTTATAAATTAAAAACAAAAATATGAAACAATATCTAGATTTGCTTAAAGATGTATTGGAAAATGGGACTGACAAAAGCGACCGAACAGGTGTCGGAACTAGAAGTGTTTTTGGCCGTCAAATAAGATTCGATCTTTCTAAAGGATTCCCATTAATGACTACGAAAAAAGTCCATTTAAAATCTATTATTTATGAATTATTGTGGTTTTTAAAAGGAGATACTAATGTAAAATATCTAAATGACCATGGGGTCACTATATGGGATGAATGGGCCAATGAAAATGGAGATTTAGGCCCAATTTATGGAAAACAATGGACAGCCTGGGAGACTACCGAAGGCCAAAAAATAAACCAAATAGCTGATGTGATAGAAATGATAAAAAAAACACCTGATTCTAGAAGATTAATTGTAAGCGGTTGGAATGTCGGTGATCTCCAAAAACTAATATCCGGGCAGAAAACAGCCCCTCCCCCCTGCCATACCATCTTTCAATTCTACGTTATCGAAGGAAAATTATCTTGCCAATTATACCAACGTAGCGCTGATATTTTTCTAGGAGTTCCTTTTAATATTGCCTCTTATGCCCTGCTAACTATGATGATAGCTCAGGTCTGTAATTTAGAATTAGGAGAATTTGTTCACACTTTTGGAGATCTACATATTTATAATAATCATTTTAACCAAGTTAAAGAACAACTATCTCGCGCCCCCAAAGAATTACCCCAAATGAAAATTAACCCAGATAAAAAAGATATATTTTCTTTTGAATATGAAGATTTTAAATTAATAAATTACAATCCTGATCCGGGCATCAAAGCTCCTATCGCGATTTAAAAATTATGATCCCAGTAACCTTAATAATGGCTATAACTACTGATGGGAAAATTGCCAAAAACAGTGATCACCTAGCCAACTGGACCAGTTCCGAAGACAAGAAAGTGTTTGTGACAACATCCAAGGATTTTGGTATGATAATGATGGGTCAAAAAACCTTCCAGACCTTTCCAGCCCCTTTAAAAAATCGCTTGAATGTTGTTTTTTCAGAGACCCCAGGAAAGAAACAAGAGAATGTTTTGTGGGTTAAGGGCGAACCAGAAAAAGTTTTACTAGAATTAGAAAAAATGGGTTATCAAAAAGCATTATTAGGAGGAGGCGCAAGCTTAAATACTCTTTTTCTTAAAAAAAAATTAATAAACGAAATAATATTAACCGTCGAGCCGAAAATTTTCGGATCCGGAATATCTTTATTTAATGATGATTTTGATCTTAATTTAGAGCTTTTAGAATTAAAAAAAATAAATCAAAACTCTTATATAGTTAAATACAAAATTATCTATTAAAAAATTATGAAAAAAAAGAAAATTGTTATCGGTCTAACCGGTCAAATTGCCTGTGGCAAAGGAGTTATTAAAAAATTTTTAATCAACGAATATCAAGCTAGTGATTACCGCTTTTCCACTATATTGCGTGATGTTTTAATTAGATTATACGTCGAACAGAGCCGAGAAAATATTCAAAAAATGTCCACCCTACTTCGCCAAACTTTTGGTGAAGATATTTTAGCTGATGTTATGTCTAAAGATATTAAAAATGATGATCATCATTTTATAGTAATAGATGGCATCAGACGTTTAGCCGACATTAAACATTTAAGAGAGGTCCCTGGATTCTTTTTGGTAAGCGTTGAAGCTGAAGAAAAACTTCGTCACCAAAGAGTAATAGAAAGAAATGAAAACCCTGGAGACGATAAAAAAACCTTTGAAGATTTTTTAAAAGATCAAAAAGAAGAATCAGAATCAGAAATACCCAACACCATGGCTGCTGCTGATTTTGTAATAGACAATAATGGTTCTTGGGATTATTTATGGAACCAAATTCATGATCTAGTTAAAAAAATAAATGAACTAGATAGCTCTCAAGATTAAACATATTTAATAAATTTATGCATTTTCAAGATTACCAAAAACAAGCCAAAAAAACAGCTGTTTACCCCAATAAAGGTAAAAATTATATTTACCCTGTTTTAGGTTTAACTGGTGAAGCTGGCGAAGTAGCTGAAAAGTTCAAAAAAATTATTAGAGATAATGACGGCAAAATAAATTCAGAAAAAAAAGCAGAAATTGAAAAAGAATTGGGTGATGTTTTGTGGTATATTTCTCAAATTTCCACTGAATTAAAAATAAATCTGGAAGATGTTGCCAAAACTAATATCAAAAAACTCAGTTCTCGTTTAAAAAGAAATTGCATTAAAGGAGACGGCGATAATCGTTAAATAGTAAAATTTTCTCTAATAGCAAAAAAATTTAATATTTGCTATAATTTAATCATGATCTCGAAAAAAGGAAAATTAATAGTTTTTTATGGAACCAATAACTTGGGAAAAAGTACTCAAGCTCATATTTTAATTGAAAAATTAAATAAATTAGGAATACCGGCACAATATCTAAAATACCCTATTTATGATTTAGAACCATCGGGAATAATTTTAAACAAATATTTAAGAGAAGGAAACCCCTATAACCTGTCTGCTCGAGAAGCTCAAATTATTTATACTCTAAACCGTACTCAATTCCAAGAAAAATTAGAAAAATATTTAAACCAAGGCCTAAATATCATCACCGAAGATTATACCGGAACTGGTATGGCCTGGGGAATGGGAGCAGGAATAGAAGAAGATTTTTTACAAGAAATAAATAGTCATCTATTAAAAGAAGATTTAGCTATTTTATTTGACGGTGAAAGATTTAAAAACGCAATAGAAAAAAATCATAAACATGAGGAAGATGAAGAATTCAGCCAAAAAGTCCGACAAATCCATTTAGATCTAGCTAAAAAATACGGCTGGAAAATAATTAACGCCAATTTAAGTATTGAAGAAATTAGTATTATAATCGAAAACCAAGTAAAAGAAATTTTAAAATAATTAATCTTACAATAACCATTTTATGTATCAAGACGGACTTTTCTTTATAGAATATATTAAAGAATATTTAATTTGCCTCTATTTTTTAATTTTTTAATAATCTCAAATATATGAGCTTCTCTAAAAAAAACCACCAAAAAATTGCTTTTACTTTGGTGGAATTATTAGCAACTATTTCTATAATAGCTATTATTTTAACTATAGCCATTGCTTCTTTTAGCAACACCAGAGAAGACTCACGTAATAATCAAAGGGTTTCAGATATAAAACAAATTCAATTGGCTCTAGAAAAATACTATAGTGATAATGGTTCTTATCCGAATGAATTGAATTTTGGTGAATCTTTAGCTACTGGAAGTAAAACTTACATGTCCACTCTACCGACCAACCCTACACCACGAGATGATGGGGATTGTTCAGATAATGAATACCAATATTCTTACAATCCTGAAATAAACTCTTACATGTTAGGCTTCTGTATAAGCCGAAATAGTAGTGATGTTGAATCTGGCACAAACTATGCTCTCCCAATAGGGATTTCTAGTGCCACTTCCAGTTTTGCATTATGGAACGGTTGTACTAATTATTGGAAAATGGACGACAATACTACAAATTCAACAATTAATAATTCCACTGGATACAAAAATGGAATCCTAGGACTAACCGATGGAAACACATTTACGCCAAAGAACACTAACGATGCTAGTATAACTGGGAAAATCAATACCGGACTAACTTTCTACGAGTCAGAAATTTATACAGCTAGAAAAGGTATTATTCTAGATACGGATAGTGATTTTAGTTTTGGTAATGGAAACAATGATGTCCCGCTTTCAATATCTTTTTGGATATATTTAAATAGCATGGGAACAACATATAATGATTTTCATTGGAATTTTTTAATTAATAAAAGAAGATTAACACAAGTCGGCTCAGAATACTATCTATGGTTGTATGAGGCAAGCACTGATGTATATAGAATAATGTGGTATATGTTAGACCCCAACTCTATCGATAATGGCAGAATTTATGGCTATACAACAATAAATCAAAATGATTTCATTAATACTTGGAATCATGTCGTAGTAACCTATGATGGAAGCTCGTCCTATAATGGATTTAATATTTATATTAATGGAGAAAGTCAAAACACAATTCGTAGCGGAGGAGGCACGTATGTGGCAACTGACAACAGATCTGATTGCCTTTTCACAATCAACGGCTTTAATAATTCCGATATATACCAAGACGGCAGAGGATTAAACTTCGGTATTGACGGAGTTATGGATGAAGTAGGAATTTGGAAGGGCCGAGAACTAACGGCAACAGACGTAGAAATTTTATACAATCAGGGAACAGGAAGAACTTACAACGAATAAAAATACCAAAAATAATATTTGATTCTAATACATTTAAAGCTAGTTACATTAATCTCTCTACAAGCTCTCTAAACTATTTTTCACCTCCTCAACTCCCTCAACCCAAACAATATCCATCCCCTGCTTTTGGGAACGCCTAAACCACGACATTTGTTTTTTAGAAAACTGACAAATAGCTATAAATAACTTATCAATTAATTGCTGATAAGTTATTTTCTTTTGTAAATAATAAGCAATAAAACGATACTCCAAACCAAAGCTCTCCAAACGCTTATAAGAAACCCCTGATTTTTTCAATCTTTCTACCTCGCCAATCATATCCTCCTCCTCTAATCGCTTTATTAATCTCTTATAAATTCTTTCTCGCAAAACTTCCCTGTCAGGACTTAAACCAAAAATTAAAAAATCATAACGAGGTTCACCCTTCTTCGGAGAAAAATCATTTTCACTAAGAAGCACTTCTAAAAAACGGGCCAATCTTCTCTTATTATTTCTCTCACTATTATTTAATCCCTTAAAAAACTTAGGATTTATTTTTTTTATTCTACTATGCAATTGCTCTAAACTCAAATTTTCATATTCATCTCTTTGGCCAAAAATTGGTTTAACAGCTGATAAAATATAATTATCAATTACAGCTTCTAAATACAAGCCACTTCCTCCAACCAGAATCGGCAATTTTCCCTTAGATATAATATTATCAATAGCCGAAAAGGCCATCTTTTGATATTTGGCTAGAGAAAAAACATTTTTAGGACTACAAACATCTATTAAATGATAAGGAATGTCTTTTCCCTTGTAACTATATCCTGCTAAATCCTTCCCCGTCCCGACATCCATCCCTCGATAGACCTGACGGCTATCAGCACTAACAATTTCTCCATTAAAATCATGAGCTAATTTAACAGCCAGGGCAGTTTTGCCACTAGCAGTCGGACCCAAAATAACCAATACTTGAGGTCTACTCTTGATAAGCTCCCCCTCCAATTCAAATTCTTTAACCTGATTAATTTTGACTTTAACAAACTCCCCAATCAATTTTCTATCAGCACAATTATTTTCAATACAAACCTTTTTTCTACCAAGCATTTTCTCTTTTAATCTTTTACCGCTAGCCTTTTTTATCCTAACAATTTTAGAAGTTCTGGTTCTACCAAATAAATTTCCCTTTTTATCTACCCCCTCAATCAAAACATCAAGCTCTTTATCCAAATATTTATTATTATTTTCTAAAGCATACTTTCTAAGCAAAATATTTAATTCCGCCTCTCTCCTCTTTTTTTCTTCTAAATTAATGTCATCTTTTAACTCAAAAGAAGCTGTACCAAAACGAGGGCTATACTTAGAAATATAGGCTAAATCAAATTTTACTTTTCGAAACAAATTTTTAGTATTATTAAAATTACTTTTTCCCTCTCCTGGAAAACCAACAATAATATCAGTGGTAATAGCTGCTGGCAATCCATTTTTATAATCCAAAGACTTCCTAATACTCCTCACAGTATTTATATAATCATTTATTTTATATTTCCTGTTCATGGCTTGTAAAATTTTATCATCACCCGACTGAACTGCTAAATGAAAGTGCTCACAAATCTTCTTGTTTTCTTTTAAAACTTTTATTAAGCCAGGGCTAACATCCTTGGGATGGCTAGTAGAAAATCGAAGCCAAAAATTACCCGGAATTTTATCAATTTTTTTTAATAAAGTCGGAAAGTCAAGCTTCCCCGATTTATAACTATTCACATTTTGCGCTATCAAATTTATTTCCTTATAACCAACTTTAACCAAAGCTTCGATCTCCGAAATAATATCTTTAGCCGGGCGATAAATTTCACGACCTCGAGCATAAGGAACAACACAATAAGAACAAAAATTATTGCAGCCATTACCGATAGGAACTAAAGCCGAAAAAGAAGAAAAACGATTAGGACTAATTTCTAAATAATTCTTAAAATCTTGTTTAAATATTTTTTTTATTTTAGGAAAATATTTTTTTAAACTTTTATCCAAATTCATTAAATCAGAAATGTTAAAAAATATTTTAGCATTGCCAGCTAGGCGACTTTTAACATCTTCTCTATCGCTCAAACAGCCAGTCAAAGCAATAATAGCCTTTTTATTCCCCTTCATTATTCGATGAGCCAAACCATAAACCCGATCCTCAGCCGATTGCTTTACTCCGCAACTTACAATTACAACTAAATCAGCTTTTGAAAAATTAGGCTCTAATAAAAACCCTAATTTTTCCAAATAAAAAGATAGGCGCTCACTATCAGCCCTATTCATCTGACAACCAATTGTAATTATATTATAGGTCATTTATTTTAATAATTTTATACAAAGAAAAATTTTCATTAACACCCTCAAACAACTCTATTCCCAAACCAAAATCCTTCAAGCGTCGGTTGTTTAAATACTCCATGTCTTTTTCTGGTAAAGTAAAATTATAATAATAAACCGGTAAATATTTAGTCAACTTAGCATAATTTCTATTCATATTATCATCATCAAAACGCCCGACTATTACTCTTCTTTCTGGAAACAGAAACTTATCGTGATATTCAGTAATAATAACAGCATTTTCTTCGGTTAAAGATAAAACCTTCTCTACCTCAACCTTTGCTCCACTTAAATTTTGAAAATATCTATTTAAACCCTCCTCCGAGCCACTATAAACAAACTTAAAAGAAGTAAGAATAATAAAAATTACCAAAGCAATAGGAATAATAATATTTATAATTCGATAAACCATCTTGTTTTTAATAAAGAAAAATATTTTGGAAATATTTAAAATAAAAACAGAGACAAAAGGAATTAAAGCAATATAAATTGGTAGCCAATAACGAGTATAGGAGTTACCAATAGTGAAACTATTGGGATCCGGATTATCGACAAATTTCCAAGAACCATAATAAAGAATTAAAATAAAAGAAAGGATTAACCAAGCCAGACCATAGGGCCAAATTTTCTTAAATATCTTTTTTTGGAAGAATATAGTGTATAAAAAACCAAAAACAAAAGGAATAAATAAATACCAAAACATCTGGGCCACATAAATATAAAACATTTTAAAAGACTGAAGAGGGTGGAAACCAAAATAAAAAATAGTATTAAAAATACTTTTAACAAAATTTTTAGCATCACTCAGGTGACCAGTAAAAAAAGATCGAATAATAGCTCCACTAGCCGAAGAAATATTTTCTAAGGATTTATTCATCTCATAATACCCGCCATAAAAAGGAGAATCATACAAAATTTGATTATAATAAAAAACAGGAAGAAGAGCTATAAAAACAAAAGAAAGAAAAACTGCTAAACGAAAAAAACTAAGTTTTTTCCAGCGAGAAATTAAAAAAACTAAACCAGCTGGAGCTAACCAAATCAATTCCGAGGCGCGCACCCCTATGGCCAAGCCCAAAAATAAACCCACCAGAGAAGCATACAAAAAATCATAAGAAAATAATTGATTATAATATTCTTTTTTATTAAACTTAGAAACTATACTTTTTGACCCCAAGTCTCCCTCTTCTTTAAATCCCGTATTATTTATAAGTCTTTTTCTAGGTGATATCTTTTGAAAAAGCAAAGATAAAAAATACAAGCTCATAATAAAAAAGGTTAAAAACAAAACATTATGAAACATGCTACGAGCTGAATAATAAAATAAAACTGGAAAAGAAAATAAAACAAAAAAAGAAACCAAAGCATTCTTTCGCCCAAACAATTTTTTTATCAGTAAATAATAAAAAAATAATCCCATACTAGCAAAAAATGGAGTTAAAAAAGGAATAATACTACTACCAAAAACCTTAGCTAAATTTCCATAAATAATCACCATTCCTAAAAAACTAACCGGCTTAACACCCCCCTTATAGCTATAATAACTACGAGGTCTAATTATATCTTCGGCTACTATATTATACTCCTCATAAAAGCTCAATCCAGAAGACTCTTTATACAAATTAGTAAAAATATAATTAGCATTTTCATCCGGCGAAGAAAACTTAATAAAATCATGAGTTTTCTGCCAATAAGGAAAAATCGAGCTTAAAAAGAAAAAAACCAAACAAAAAAGTATTACCACTGGCAAATACCACCTATATAATCTCTCCTTATGAAATGTGTTTGATTTTATTATATTTTGCTTCATATATTATCAGATTAACAAAAAAGGTTGATAAAAGCAATAATAAAAGATGGTCCAAAAACCATCTTTTATTACTCCATATTTAAAATATTTTGATCTAAGAAACTGAAATTTACTTAGAAGCTTTCTTGTCTCTCGAGCCAAAAATCTTTTTCCAAAAACCTTTCTTAACAACTGGAGTTTCCTCGTCAGCCTTAACAACTTGAGCCTTCTTGCTAGACTCAGTCACTTGGGATTTAGAATCTCTTATAGCTTTTGATAAATCAATTGGCTCTTCATCTAAAACTGAAGGATTTTCCACTGATGCTTTATCAGGAGTCGAAACCTTAACTGGAGTATCAACTGGACTCTGGACTGGAGGAGTTTCAACTGAAACTTTGCTTGGAGTCTCAACTGGAGTTGGTTTAGGAGTATCAGCACCCTTTGATTTTTCTATTTTGCCTTCCTCTTTAACTGTCTTTTTATAATTTAAACCAGCTTTATCAGCAATAACAAAATATTCGCCCTTATCATTTTCAATAATAACATCACCAGGATGGACCAAGATACTAGAGGCTTCCTGCCCTCTATAAATTGCTCCGGTTTCATTATCAATAAGATTAACTAAAGTTTTTCCTGGCATAATATTCTTGAATCCGTTCTCGGCGGTTTTAGTAATAACACCAATCCCATCACCCGCCTCTAAAGATTCAGCTCCAGAGACAAACCCCACTTCTTCCAAAATAGTATCAAGGACATCAGGGCTTAATTTGGAAACATCAATTCCTTTTTTTGTTAGCCCATCTTTAATAATTTCATCAGCAATATTAATTACTGGAATTTCCGGAGCGTCTGGTTCAATTCCTGGCTTAACAACTTCTTTTTCATTTATTTTTTTATTATCATCCCGAGATGCTTCAACTTTTTTAAATATTCCAAAACTAACAGCTGTAATCATAGTAGCAGCAATTGCCCATTTTAATTTAGGATGCTTTCGAATAAACTCA
>JAQVFY010000014.1 GCA_028696995.1 Patescibacteria group bacterium | reverse complement strand
TTTCTGATTTTTCTTGTCCTTATTGCAAGCAATCTTCTGAAACTATTACTGCTTTGGCTGTCAAATACGGTCAGAAATTAAAAATAATTGTGCGCGATTTTCCTATTTTGAGTGATGATTCTATAAACCTAGCAATGGTAGCTCGTTGTGCCGGAGAACAAGATAAATATTGGCCAATGTATTATAAATTATTTGAATTACAGAAAGATTATAAGGAGTTGGGTATAGGAAATATTATTCAATCTGTGGGTATAAGCGACATCGATAAGTTTTATAATTGCCTAGATAATAAAAAATATTTAAATGATATTTTAAAGGATGCCTCCGATGCTCAGTTTTTAAAAATAGGGGGAACTCCAGCCTGGTTTTTAAACGGATCTAAGGTTGGTGAAGGAGCTATTCCTTTGGCTACTTGGGTATCATTTTTAGATGAAAATTTAAAAGATAAATAAAATAATATTATGAAAAAAATAATGACTAAGGAAATTCGAATTCATGGTCGAGGTGGTCAGGGGGTAGTGGCTATGGCTGAGATTTTGGCAATAGCTTTTTTCAATGATGGTAAGATTGCTCAGGCCTTTCCTCATTTTGGCGTAGAAAGAAGCGGTGCTCCTATTCAGTCCTTTGTTAGGGTTTCTGAAAAAGAAATTTTAACCCGACAACATATTTATAATCCCGATATTTTGATAATTTTGGATTCTTCTCTTATCGGTCGAGCTGATATTTTTTCTGGAATAAAAAAAGATAGTCAGATAGTTATCAATTCTCCTTTAAAACCAGCAGAAATATTTTTTCAAATAAAAAATAATGCTAAACTACCTGTTGGTTTTAAGGTTTCTAATATTTTAGCTGGTGATGCTAGTAAAATTGCCTTGGAAGTTTTTGGTAAAAACATGGTTAACACTACTATGCTTGGATTTTTAAGTAAGATTCCTGGCTTGCTTAATGTCGAAGGAGGAATTAAAGCAGTCAAGGAAAAATTTTCTGATAAAGGTCAGGAAATTATTGATAAAAATATTTTAGCTATCAAAAAAAGTATTATTAATTAATTTAAATTATTAGAATTTCTTTTTAGAAGTTTTAAAAATGATAAAAAAATGAATGTAAAAGCAAATTCATCATTAAAAAACAAGACAGGGTCCTGGCGATCTTATCGACCCGAGATAGATTTAAAAAAATGTATTGCTTGTGGAATCTGTACTAAAATTTGTCCTGATAGCGCGGTAGAATTAAAAACGATAAAAGGCAATAAAAAGGCTAAGGTAAATTATGATTATTGTAAGGGTTGTGGTTTGTGCGTTAAAGAATGCCCGGTTAAGGCAATCAGCATGAAAAGAGAGAAATAAAAATCTTTATGTCAGAGAGAATTATTAAACAAACATTAGACTTGTGTAAAATGTACGATATTCAGCCCCAAAAATCTAAGGGGCAAAATTTTTTAATTAGTGAAGATGTTTATGATAAAATAATATCTTATGCCGATCTCAAACCAGAAGACACAGTTTTAGAAGTTGGTCCTGGTTTGGGATTTTTAACTTTTAAATTGGCACAAAAAGTTAAAAAAGTTTTAGCAGTTGAGTTAGATTCTAAAATAGTAGAAGTTTTGCAAATACTTATACAGGGCAGTAAAAATAAAAATATAAAAATTTTTAATAAGGATATTTTAACTGCCAAGGGAGATAATTTTTCTAAAATTAGCCCTTATAAAATAGTTTCTAATTTACCCTATAATATCACCTCTATTTTTTTGAGAAAATTTTTAAGTCTATCACATAAACCTGAGCTCATAGTTTTAATGCTTCAAAAAGAGGTGGTTAGCAGAATAATTGCTCGTCCACCTAAGATGAGTTTATTATCTCTTTCCGTTCAGTTTTATGCCGAGGTTGAGTTGATGTTAGACGTTCCTCGAGATAATTTTTATCCTTCACCGGAGGTTGATAGCGCTATTATAAAAATTATACCTAATAAAAAATTATTGGATAGTTATCAAGAGGAGAAAAAATTTTTTAAATTACTCAGAGTGGCTTTTAGTGCTAAAAGAAAAATGTTAAAAAATAATTTAGAAATTGGCTTGAAAATAGACGAAGAAATCATTAAAAAAGTATTTAAAGAGCTCGATTTAGATCTTAAGGTTCGGGCTGAGCAGATCAGTTTAGAGGAGTGGTTGAAGATTTATGGTCTTTTTAAAAATTATTCTTGCCTTTTTTAGGCAAATATTATATAATTCTATTATGGAAGAAAACAATTTAGATGTAAAAAAAATGGATAAAAATAGAAAAACAGCCATTATTGTTTTGAGTGTTTTTAGTGCTCTCATAATAGTGATGGGAGTTTTAAATTTTCGTCATAGCTTGAACAGCCCTCTTGCTTTTAAGGGAGATGTTACCGCTAGCGCTAATAAAAATTCTCAAAATTGTGCTGACGGTAATTGTTCAGTCGGAGATTTGGATTCTAGTAATTTAGAATTAAAATTGATTGATACTGATAGTGATAGTATCTCTGATTGGGATGAGCTGTTTATTTATTCCACCTCACCTTATTTAGAAGATTCTGATAGTGATGGTTTGGTTGATTATGAAGAAATTTTTACTTATAAAACAAATCCAAATTGCCCTGAAGGAGAGGATTGCTCAGGTTCTCTTACTCAGACTGAGTCGCAAAACGTTTCTGGAACTAATGCTGATGATTTTGCTACATTATTGACAGAATGGGATAGTCAATACGATTCAGAATTGAGTGCTGATCAGCTTCCGGCTGATTTACAACCAGAGAAAGTGAGCGCTGAGTATATTCGAGGAATATTATTAGAGGGTGGTTTTGCAAAAGAAGATTTAGATAAAATCACAGACGATGATTTAATGGAGGTCTATAATGAAGTTTTGGCTGATTTTTAAAATTTTGATTTTAAAATTATCAAATAAAAAATAAATATGAAAAAGCCTAAAGTTAATTTTTATAAGAAGAAATTTGTAGTTTTATTTTTTCTTATTTTTTTATTATCTATACCTTTATCAGTTAGGGCCGGTGGTGTCTTTACAGATCCTAATGCTTTTATACAAAGAATTCAAGATCAGTTGAAGGAAGGTATGTTTGATGTCAAGAAAACAATTTGGGATAAATTATTGGAACAGTTAAAAAAAGTTGGTTCACTGACATTTCAATCTACTCTCCAAACCGCTTTAAATACTTTGGCTTATGACGCTGCTACTTGGATAGGGAGTGGAGCTGATGGTCAAAAGCCTCTTTTTACTACCGAATATTTAACAGAATTAGGAGGTAAGGCTCGAGATGCTGCTACTAGTCAATTTATTGAAACTTTATCAAAAGAGTGGTCGGTAGATTTATGTAAACCTAGTTTTAACGTTCAATCTAGGATTGGCTTAGGATTAGTTCAATTTAATCAACCAGGATTTTCTGATGTTGATTGTGGTTGGCAAGAATTATCTAGTAATTGGACCAATGAATTTGAAAAATGGAAAAGTATAACTGAAGATCCAGGTGGATTTTTAAAAAAGGTTGGTAATATGTTTGATCCGACTTCTAATGATATGGCCATTGCTTTAAATCTTTATACTAAAATAGACGAAGAAGGTAATGAGGAGCAAGAAAAAATAGAAAAACAAATTGAAATAAATCAGGGGTGGCTAGATGTGCGAAATCCTGGTGGAAAATCTAGTACTCCTCCTGGGCAAGCTGAAAGAGAGTTGCAAAAAGCGGACGCTTCTCAAATCCAAGGTTTAGGTAAATTTACTGGCAATGCTTTAGTTGATGCTACTAATATTTTTTTAAATCAATTAGCAATTTCAGCTTTTAATAAGTATATTAAGGGGGGTGGTTTGGTTGATATGTTTTCTAAAGATGATGATTCTTCGGATAAAAATACTAATCTTACTTCGGTTGATGCTGATCCTAAAGCTTTTTCTGGTCAAAGTTACATAAACGATTCTTTAAAAAAGATTATCAAGCCACGTTTTGATGTTCGGGCTGATTATAATGTTTTATCTGATTTGATGATTTGTTTGGATCCGCAAAATCCATTGCCTAATAATTGTGTTATTGATAATCAGTTTAGCCAGGCTATTCAAAATCAAAAAACAGTTTTAGGGGCTATTGAAGATGGTTTTATAAATCCTAATTGGGTTTTTGATAGAAATATTGATTACCAATCAGGTTTTAATTATCGTTCTCTTATCATACTTCGAAAATTTCGTATTCTTCCTGTGGGTTGGGAAGAGGCCCTTCTTCGCGCTGAAGAACAAACTGCTTTAAAGGGTTTTCGCTATACTCTTATGGATATGATTTCTTGTTTTAGTCCGAACGATAGCTATGAAACTTTTAGCGAAGGTTTTACAAAGTCTAATTTTACTAGTCATTCTTGGTGTCAGGGTCTTATTGACCCTTCTTGGGTTTTAAAATCACCTTTAAATTATTGTAAGCGTCAAGGTTATGGCGGGCATATCGCTAGCAAACAATTAATAGAAGTCCCTGATATTGGTACTAGCACCGATGATATAGATATTGACCCGGTCATAGTTTCTCGTTCCGACAATTATTGTGCCGATGAACAATCCTGCATCAAAGAGAGATCTGATGGCACCTGTGAGTATTATGGTTATTGTACTGAAGAAAAAAGAGTTTGGAATTTTGGAGAAGATTCTTGTGATCCTGTTTATAATACTTGTGATTCATTTACCAGTAGTACCAGTGGTAAAAAATTAGCCTTACTTAAAAATACTATTGATTATGGAAATTGTAGTGCTAATAATGTTGGTTGTGCTAAATATTCTACCAATGGAATTTATTCTACTTCTAATGCCAAAATAGCTTGGAATAATTTTAATTCTATTTATCTTAATAAGCAGGCTGAATCATGTTCTTCTAGCGCTGAGGGCTGTCAGGAATTTATTCGGACTACTGTTGGTAGTGGACACAATTTCTTAGCAAACGGCAGCTTTGAAAATGATTTAAATATTGGTAATTGGGGAAATTTAGCAACCACTTCCATCGCTTATGATGGAAACACTGCTATTCTATTATCATTTGGTGATAATTTATCTAAAAATACTATAGTGGCTAATGATAATCATGTTATTTCCGGAGAGAGTTATACTTTATCTTTTTATTCTTTGTGCACTGCCACTTCTACTGTCTCTTTAGGCTCTAAATCTCAAGAAATTTTACCAAGTGTTGATTTTTCTTATCAAGCCTTAAATTATACTTTCCCTAGTAATTATAGTTCTAACATAGTAGGATTTAATATTAATGCTAGCGGAGGTGATTGTTTTATAGATAATGTTAAATTAGAAAGAGGGGTTACAGGGACATTTTATTCTGATTATCGGGATAATGGTTTAATTTATCAAAAATTAATTCCTGATTATTTAAAATCTTTATGCTATCAAAATCCTTTAGCTAGCACTCCTGATTTTCGTTTAAAAGACAATGCTCTAAGTGAATGTTTTAATTATGCTCGTTTATGTAATAATAATGAAATTGGTTGTAATATCTTTACTTCTATTTATAATATTAAGACTAATGCCAAGGCTCTAGAAAAAGATTATTGTCCTGAGCAATGTTCTGGTTATGATGTTTATGTTCAGAGCAGTACTTTGTTTGAAAATAAGGTTGTGGAGAAAATGATTCCAGCTTCTGCTGAGGCTTGTTCTGCTAGTGATGCTGGTTGTACAGAGTTTACTAATTTAGACGAAGTTTCTGCTGGTGGCGAAGGTAAGGAATATTATGTTCACTTAAGACATTGTATTAAGCCAGCTCAAGGATCTTGTGAAAATTTTTATTCTTGGGAAGGAAGCAATGAAAGTGGTTATCAGTTAAAATCTTTTAGATTAGAGAAATCTACTGCTACAAATTCAATAGTGCCCAAACTTACTCAAGGGTCTTTTTCTTATAGTCTCAATGCTTCTAATGTTAAGGTTTGGAGCCAATCTATTGATGGTATTCCGGTTTGTAATGCTTCTATATATAATTTACCGGTTTCTAGTCCTAGTTATAATTCTGATTGTCGAGAGTTCTATAATCAAGAAGGAGATTTAATTTATGTCCTATATTCTACCAGTATCACTTGTTCTGATAATTGTAAGCCATATAGGATGACAGAAAAAAATGTTAATTCTACTATTACTAGTTCTAGTGCTTGTTTAGCTTTAAATACTCCCGGTTCTACAATTGCTAGTTGGGATTCTGCTACTGGGTCTTGTTATCATTGTTTAGGTGGAGGAAAGTGGGATAGCACTCAATCTGCTTGTGTTTATCAAGCTATTCCTGGAGAAGGGAAAATTTGTTCAGCTAGTGCTAATAATTGCCGTGAATATAATGGTAATTCTGGTAATAATGTTCGGATTGTTAGTTCCTATGATTTTGATAATGGTTTAGGAGATTGGTCGGGAGCAACTTCTAGTATGGAGTCTTTAAACCAGGGCGGAAAATCTATGAAATTGATTGGACCCGCTGAAACAGAGGTCGGCAATTTAGTTTCAGAGGGCTCTTCTTATATCCTTAAATTTTCAGCTAAAAATAATCAGAATCAGGGTCTGGGTATACATTTAACAAATAATAATAATGGAATTGATTATTTTGGCGTTACTGGAGAAGAGCTTCCTACTTCTGGAACTATTGTTAGTATCACTCTTCCGGCTAGTAGTGAGTGGCAGACTTATCAGGTTAGTTTGCCAAAAATTACTCATCCTGTTTCTAGCGATGAAAAACTAAAAATTTCTTTATCTGGTTCTATGGGGGACGTCTATATCTCTGACATTGTTTTATTGGAAGTTGTTAGTCGTTATTATTTAATAAAGAACTCTTGGAATACTCCTGAGATCTGTTATTACGATACCATGAATAATTATCGTGGAGTTAATTATAATTTAGGTTGTCAGCCTTATAGAGATAGCCTTAGTGCTTATCATAATTTGAGACAATTTAGTAAATTATGTTCTAGCTCAGCTGTTGGTTGTCAGATGATGATTCAGACCAATAATTATAGTTCACCTGATTCTCTCATTATTAATGACAGTAATAATAATGGCGTTTGTGACTCCAATGAACTTGATTGTGTCTTTGTACCGGCTGATAAATTTGTGCCCGTTGTTTATAATGCTGATAAGGCCTGTAGTTCGGCTAATATGGGTTGTAGTCGTTTAGGTAAATTAATTTCTAGTAATCCTTATGCTGTTTCACAAAATATTTATTCTGATGTTTATTTAAAAAATAATCCCAATAATTATAATTCTATTCTTTGTTTGTCTGATGAAGTTGGCTGTGATGCTTGGTCAGCTAGTTCCGGTTCAGGCACTTCTTATTTTAAAGATCCTGGAGACAATCTTTGTCAGTGGCGCAAGGGGTCCGATGTAAATAGTAATTTTGCTTGGTATAAAAAAGCGGTTAAAAAATGCAAGACTGGTAATACTTTCACTAATAATATTTGTTCAAGTGTTAGTGATTGCTCGGGTACTCAAACTTGTGAATTGGATACAGGAGATTATTTATGTCCGGTTAATTCTATGAAAACTATTGGTTATGGTGGGGCTAGTCCGATTTATCAACCGAGTGAACAATTTGGTACTAAGTGGGCCGGTCTTTGTCCTATTAAACAAGCTGGTTGTACTGAATATATTGATCCTCTTAGTTCTTTTAGTCCTAATATTATTTTAAATCCAGGTTTTTCTGATTTGGATGGAGACGGAGAACAATTTGATCTGTGGGAAAATTTAAATATAGGGGCTATTTGTACAATTGATGAATATGGTAATCCAGTTTGTAGTGACAGTAATCAAAGTAATAATAATAATTTTATTGCACCAAAATATATTCAATATAATATTAAAATAGAACCTAATAAATTATATATTTTACAAACTAATGGAGAGCAAAAAGCAATTTTGAATTGTTCTAAGCCAGTTTTTCGGCTTTTGCCATCTAATAATAAATTAGAAGATTTGGGAGTAAATGAAGTTATGGTTGAGCCAGGTAATTCTTATAAAATGATTTTTTATTCAGGTGAAAATGATTCTTCTTGTAGTGTTGAATATGATGGTGATTTATCAGTTGATGATAGCTTTGTTAAAAAAACAGTAATATCATCAAGTAATAAAAATGGTTCTATTGAAATAAAAGAGGCTGTTATTGATTACCAATTAAAACAAAATTTAGATTTTTCCACTTGTAATTCTCAGGCCAATTTTGATTCCGGTTGTGTAGTCTTTAATGAAAGAGATTATAGTGGGGCTAGTGGTTACGTAGGTCTAAATTATACTTCTTCGGATTATTCTAGTTTTTCTACTTGTTCCGGCGCAAATTGTGATGCTAATAAATTAATAAAGGTAAAACCTGATAGAGTTTGTGGTAAATGGTTAGCTTGTTATGCCTATAATTACAATCCTTATACCGATGAAAAGATTTGTTTGGAGATGGGAGAATGTACAGCTTTTAATTATGATGGTTCTTGTTTTAACTTTTCCAAGGCTCCTGAGGGTGTCAGAAAATATACTGCCGGGCGTGATCTTAATGCTTCTGGTTATTCTTTATTAGGTGTTGATTATTTGGCTAATATGAAACAGGTGGGAGACAATATTGTTGAATTTGATTTTGAGTCTGGCAAATTGGATGATTGGCTTGTAAATTCAAATATAACAGCTTCATCCATAACTTGTTTGATTAATAAGCCAAATTCATCTATTTTAAAAAACACTAAAGTTGCTTATCCAGCTTCTGGCTTTGGTTTTATGAAAGTGGGGGGAACTTCTGATTGTGGAGGAAGTAGTGGTCTTGTTTCTAAAAACATTGCTAATAATTTAGTTCACGGAAGTAAATATCATTTAAGTGCTTTAATAAATACAATTGATTTAGGTATTGGAGAAAAAGCTAGAATAAGTGTGGTAAATAACAATGATTGGACTAATTATATAGAAATTGAAAAAAATAATTATTGGCAAGAAGTATCTTTTGAGTTTGAATATAAACAAGCTTGGAGTAATGGATTTGCAATTGCTTTGGGAGCTAGAAAGAGTGATAATTCTGTAAGTAATAGTCCTTTATATTTTGATAATATTAGAATAGAGCCAGTTTTGGAGGTTGTGAAAACGAAGAAATTTATTCCAGCTTCTTGTCGTTTGTATCCAGCTCAGGACAGTATTCTTTGTCAGAGTGAGAATGAGAATTTTATTGCCAGTGGCTGGTATGGATATTGTTTGCAGAAAGATCCAAAAAATTCAGATGTTTGTTTGCTGTGGTATCCGATAGATGCGGTTAAGGGGAATAAAGGATCTAATACTTCAGTAATGTCTTTTATTGGTTATACGGAGACTGGGAAGGAGCCTTATTATTGTGCGGAGATGAGTGCTAATTTTGATTTGGTGGAGTATCGGGATGTCTATTTTGCTACTTTTAATCACAATTCTGGTCCTCATCAGGGAGAAGATATAAGTTATAAATTCGATAGTTCAGATAAGTGGTGTTCTGGAAGCGGTGGGTGGAATAACTATGTTAAAACATTAATTCGTCGCTCTGATAGTAACGCGAGTAAGTGTGCTCATGCTTTTGATGGAACAAACTCTTCAAAGAAGTATTGGTGGGTTAATATAGTTTTATGCTTGCCGGATCAACAGAAAGGTTTTATATATGGAACTCCTTCGGAGAATATTTTTGCTAAAGATATTCAAGATCCCGGGCCTTCTTCCGCCACAAATAGAACTATCTGCTGTACGGACGCTTCTGGTCCAGACGCTGAAGCTGGTTATTGTGATATTAATGATTCAAGTGAGTGCAATCTTTTAAATTGCGATTCAAGTGATTTTAATCCCAGTATCAGCTTGAACTATACTTATTATTTTAAATTTTATTCTGATACTGCAGTTGGGGCACTTGATAATGTTAGTGCACCTGTCAATTCTAAAGCTGGTTGGTATAAATACGATGGTCTTACTGGTTATGGGCCAGAAAAAGATAAGGGGGTTAGAGTTTTAGCTTATGATTATAAAGAGTCAGAATGTTCTAGTCCTTCTGAGTGGATAGCAAAATCCTCTTTGTCTTCTTCTTACCAAAGTAAGGCTTTATATGATGGTGTTTGTTTAATGGCTATCTCTGACTATATTCCAAAATGTAGCAAGGTTGTTCAGGGAAAAACTCCTTGGGTTCAACGAGTAAAAAACTCGGACAAAAGCGTTAGTGATTATTATTATGGTAATTATATAATTAAGGGTAAGATTGAGACTCCTTTAGATGATTATAAACAATCTTCTTCTGGTAATCCTTTTGGAGCGATAGTAAATAATGGAAATGATTTAAACGAAAATAGCTCAGTTTTTGCTGGAGCTGGTAGTCTTTCAGGTGCTGGCAAATATTATGGACTACCTTATTCTTGTAATAGCTTTGGTCAAACAGTGTATAATAATGGAAACATGGTTGATACTTGTGCTTTCTTGTATTTTCAAAATAATAAAGTTAATTTGCTTGATCCCTCCAGTAGTACAGATTATAGCAATATCGATAATTTAAATTATTTGGAAATGCAAACTAAATCTACTCCAAGTTTTGATTTTAAAGAATATTTAAAACATATATTTTTGAAGGTTGCTTCTATTTTCCCTTCTTCCGGTAATCTCTTTGATCACACTTTTGGAACTGCTTCAGAAATCCCTGGAAGCTCTAGCGCTAGAATTCCTGAAACAAAGTTTACGGCTGTTTATCCAAAAATTCCAAGTGATAAGATCCAATTAACCAATGCTATTGGTGTGCCAGTCAGTAAAACCGGAGATGTCTATAATGTCCCTAGCGCTGGTTTTTATACTCTATCATTTAATACTATTGTTGACTTAGAACAAGTCCCTATTTCCAAATTAACTATTAGGATGAAAAAGAGCACTTCTCAATGGAATGTTAAAGAAGGATTTGTAGAATTGGAGAATGTTGATCCGGTTCCACCAGAAAGTGGTAGCACTCATAGAATATTTAGATATTTATCTCCTGGGGATTACCAAATCTTAATTAAGGCAGAGGATAATTGGGGATTCTATAGTTGCGTTGGGTTGAGTGGGTTTAGTGATCCTGCTAAAATGACTTCTCCTCAAAATTGTTATAAATGTTGTGTAACAAATAGTTTCTTAGATGATAATGCCGCGACGCCCCCAAATGTAGCCTGTTTTAATTGCAATTGACAGATAATATAATATATGATATAATATAATCATTAATTGAGATTCTTTAACAATTTTTAATATATAAACCAAAAAAACACGGAGGTTACCATGAAAAATGTAATTGTTTTGTTAGTATTTTTGTTGACCACCTGGTGTGGTTTTGGGCAGATTTCTTTTAATTTTTCACCGATGTCTAATCCTGATCCTAACTTGGAAAATTTAGGTCAAGTTTTACTCGTTGGCGATGAGGCTCTTTCTGGAACTGGGAATTTTCAGATGTATTATAATGGTAATAGTTGGTCAGTATTACCAGCTTCTCCTGTCGGAGCAATTTCTGGGAGAGAAATAAACAACAGAATTTATGCTGTAAGCATTGGGAGCAATCTCAATCTTTGGAATGATTCTGTTAAAAGTTGGCAGGTGGCATCCGCAAAGCCAACTCAAATGGTTTACGGAGTATCTCCTTTTGTCAAGGGAGAAAACGATGTCTATTTTGTTGGATTTGATCAAGCGGAAAATGTTGGCTGGTTGTGGCATTGGGATGGGGGCACATTCTCTGATCTCAGGTCTGATTATTGGTATAGTTATTGTGGTGTTTATGCTAAAGATGCTAATAACATTTTCTTAATTAGTAATAAAAACATTAATTACGATGCCATGTTTATCAGGTTTAATAATATCACAAAAAGCTGGACTGTTCTTTATACCTTTCCAGATGACAGGGGAAATCCAAGGGTTATTGTTAGCAAGGACAACAACATTTTTTTTATCCTTACAGACCTCGGTGATATTTATCGTTGGACCAACTCCTCTTCACAGATGGATAAGGTTTTTTCTTACTCCACTTCTAATATTGGCTTTAGTGATAACATGATAGTTATCGATAATGACAATATCATAAGTTGTGGGGCTGGAGGAATTCGACACGTAAAAGTGAGCACCGGACAGCATACCACCCTCTATCCGACATCCATGAACTTTTTTATCAGTGGCGCATCGTATAACGGCAATGGCCGTGCCATGTTCACTGGTAAAGGTGGTCTCATCCTGGACATGCAGGTCATCGGATCTGTACCGGATGAGGACATCGCCAATGCCCTGAACCTCTATCCTAACCCAGCCGAAAACTCCGTAACTCTGGAATTTCCAGTCTTCGGAGTTAACGAAAAAACGGTCGAGCTTTACAGCTCCACCGGTCAGCTGGTGAAAGAGGAAAAATTCCAGTCGTTTAAGACCACATTAGATATTTCCACATTGCCCAGTGGAATATATCTGGTGAATGTTGAAGACAACACCGGAAAAAAACTGGCTGGAAAGAAGTTAATTGTCAAATGACAAAAACTTCCTTCTAAACCCATCAAGCAATTGGTGGGTTTTTTAATTGGTGGACTGATTGTCGAAGTATTTATTTATTTTTTTTGCATAAAAATTTATTACTTTTCCGTCTTCTTGATCTGTTCCAACTGGAATTTTAATTATGCGCTTATGTATTTTATTGGCCATGGGAAAGTCTTTCTTCTTGTAAGAAAAAACATTTTTGCCGCAGTAGGAGGGAAAGAGGGGAGCAGGATTTTGGAATAATGGCATAGTGCTTAACGGTCTGGTGGAAACTGGCTTATCAATATTTTCTACTCCAAGTTTCTTTAAGTCTGTTATTATTTTTTTACTTTTTATTTTCTTCAAAAATGATTCTTTAACAAAGAAAACAAACGAATACCATGATGGTTCTATTTTTTTGTCAAAATATGCTGGAGGCAAGTCTATTTTCTTGTTATTCTTTAATATTTGTATTATTCTTTTGGCATATTTTTTTCTAAATTTGTTATTTTTTTCTATGTTGTCAAAAATTTCCTCCGCTATAGCAACGGCAAGCGGATGAGCCCTGTATTTTAAACCCATCCCTGTTTCCCAATATTATGTTAATTTATTTTTACTACTTATTTCCTGAAAGCATCTCTTGTTGTAGTGTCCCAGTAGCAGAGCTCTTTCATAGAGTTTTTTATTGTTAGTTGTGATTATTCCCCCCTCTCCCCCTGTGATGTTTTTTGATCCTTGTAGGCTCCATGCGGATATATCGCCAAAAGACCCAACAAGTCTCTTTTTATAAATAGCTCCATGGGCATGAGAGCAATCTTCTAGGAGTGTTATTTTATTTTTTTTACAAATTTCTTTAATTTTATCTATCTGCGCTGGCACCCCCCACATATGAGTAACTATTACGGCTTTGGTTTTTTTGTTTATTTTTTTCTCTATCTCTGAAGGGCTTATGTTTCCGTTTTCGTCGCAATCACATAAAATTGGTTTTGCTCCAGTAAATAGAATGGGCGTAACAGTTGCGAAAAAAGTATAAGCCGGGCATATTACTTCGTCTCCACTTTTTATATTTATAGCAACGAACATTGAGTGTATTGCAGTTGTTCCCGAATTGCAAAGTAATGAAAATTTTCTATTATAATATTTTGCGAACTTATTTTCAAATCTTTCAAAGATATCGCTTTTATTATATATAGATATGCTTTTTTTCAACTGCGCTAAAACAGCGTTTTCTATTTTTTTGTTTATTTTAGGCCAGATAAGTTGATGTTTTTTGTTTTCTTTCATAATTTATCATTTTACATTTTTGTTCTTCTATATTATTGTTTATTTTTATTATTTTGTTGATAAATTTTTTTTCATCCCTTTCTTTTATTGATTCATGTAAATCTACAAACTTAAACAGTTCATTTTTTTGGCACAAAAAAGATCTTCCCATGAAATCAATATTGAGTTCTCCTCCTTGAGAAAATCGGCATTTTTTCACTTTCTTTACAGAAGATTCTGGGCAATGAGTTCTGTGAGGATAAATTTTTATATTATTTTTGTTGCTAGCTTTTATTTTTTTTACGTATTTTTCTATATAGGGTCTTTTTAAAGACTCTAAAGAATCTATTTCTATTAATTTTATTTTTTTAATGCTATTTTTTAGGCAGAAGTTTATTATTTTGTTTGTTTCCTCGAGATTTTCTTTTAATATTGTTTTTGAATTGTAGTATGGCTTAATTACTGAGTTCACTTCTATATTGTAATCTTTTTTGTTGATTGTTTTTATTTTTTTCAGTATTTGGGGCAAGATTTTCTTTGCCTCAGAGAACTTCATTAATGGTAAATTTTCTCGAGCATACTTTATGGGGTTTGTGGTGTCGATCGATATTATTAATCTAGAAAGATTGCCTAATTTGTTTTTGATTTCTTTTTCATTTTTTGTCCCCAATAGAGGTAATCCTTTTGTTATCGCTGTTGTTCTCATTCCTTCTTTTCTTGCAACCTCTACTACTTCTTTAAATCTAGGGTGTAGCAAGGGATCTCCTCCGCTAAATGTTATATCCTCTGTTTTAAAATTTATTCTTAAACTTGAAAATATAAATTTATAATCTCTTACAGTTAATCTTTTCTTGTTCTTATTTGGTTTTTTGAGTAGTCCGTAGCTTTCATTGCCTACTATATAATATTTGCTCATGATTCTTGCGGGTTTTCCTTCTGTTATTTTGTTTGTGTAGATATTGCAATAAATACAACTATAGTCACATTTGTCGGTTAGGGCAACTCTAACGTCTTTTATGGTCAGGTTTTTCATGTTCAATTTTTTTATAATTAAATCTTATTAGATCATTTTTGATTGAGGAAAATGACTGTCGACTTAGGATTCCTCCGGCAACCACTTCTTCTTCACTAACATCAGCCAAGCAAAAATCAGGCATTTCAAAGCTTTCTAGCTCTTCTTTATTTTTAAATTCGAAATCAACCAAAACCAGCCCTCTTAATTTTTCCAAGAAAACATCAATCTCTGCTACCTTTTTTTTGTACAGATAATAGTACCTTATCTTAGAGACTTTATTTTTAGAAGCCCTGGATAGAGCCGAAAACTCTTTTTTGGTTAGTTGTATATTTTCCTCTATTTGAATTGACGCGGTTTTGTTGCTCTTAGGGGTTTTCTTTGTTATTAAGTATTGATTATTACATTTTCTAATTCTAAGTTTGGGGTGCTTTTCTCCTGGCGGTATATATATGTCAATTATTTTGTTTGATCGAAATTTATTGATGTTCTTGGGCAGAAATTTAGCTAAATATGTTTTTTCAATTTCGATATTTTTACTCATATTTTTTTTTGTTTTTATTTTTATTATCTTTTATTTTAACATAATTTAATAAAAAAGGCTACTTTTGATTAGTAGCCTGGGGCGATTTCAAGAATCGTTTGCTTTCCTGTTCTCTTATCTAAGATTATGATTTCTCCTACCCTTTTTCCTATAAGGAGCTTTCCTAATGGGGAGTTATAAGAAATATCATCTTTTAAAAAACAGATATAGCTCCCAATTCTTTTTGTTATTACAGTTCCATCCTCCTTTTCTATTTTTACTATACTTCCAATTCCTACGGTTGTTTTGTTGCTTTTTTCTATCTCTACAACCTTGGAGTTTTCTTTTATCTTTTGTAGATTTTTTAGATGGTTTATCCACATTTTTTGTTGTCTTCCGCACTCCTCATAATCGAAGTTGTCATGGAAGGTCTCTGTTCCATCACAGCTTTTTCCAATTTCATCTCCCAACCTCTCTATTTCCCTGTGTACTTCGTCCATTTTTTTGTTTAAAAGGAGCATGTCTTTTTCTGTAAAAATAAATTTTTTGAGGGGGGGAATGTTCCTTTTCTTAAATGAGGATAAGTTTGTTGGTCTTTTGTTTTTTCCGTCCTTTTTTTCGCTTTCTACGCCTCCTTTTCTTGTAGGCTGTTTTTCCTTTTTTTCAAATAAAGCTAAAATTTCAGCCTTATTAATATTGAAAGCTATAGCGATGCGGTTTAGTGCCTCTTCTTTTTCCATTATTGCATGTTTTTAATGATCTTTTTAAGACCTATTTTATAGAGATCTTCTTCTGGGTCTAGATGGGACATAATTTCTCTAATTTCCTCTGTTTCTTTTGATATGTCCATCCACTCTTTGATAATGATTTTTTTTAATCTCTCATTCTCTTCCGGGAGACAATTTAAAACCACTCTTCTTTCAATGTAGGACTTTCCAGATCTTACCCAGTTGATGAAAAAATCATCATAAATTTCTTCCGCAAAAAGAACGTAAACCTCTTCAAACTCTGAGAATTCTGCGCAAAACTTGGCCCATTCTACAAGTATCTCTCTTTTTCCTTCTTTTAGAAATTTTTTTCTCATTTCAACAATAGAGTCTCTTCTTTCTTCGTTTTTTATAAAGTTAATAAGATCTTCTTCTTTAATTCTGAATTTTTTGCTTATTTTCTTGATGTCCGTGATTGTTATTTCCATTATTCCTTTGTTTTTAATGTTAATGTTCTTTTTGTTTATGATAATATTTTTTAATTTAAAAGTCAAGTTCTTGTAGTATTGAATCTCTGGTTGATTTTTTTTATTTTTTAAAGTATGCTATAATTTATCTATAAAGATTAGCTCAAAACCTCTTTTAAATAGTATAAATTTACTTGGCGAGGTCTTTAGTATAAAAAAATATTAAAAAATAACTATGAATGATAATAAAAATTACGTAAAAGAAATAACCAATATTGAAGATGACTTTGCTAAATGGTACACCGACATTGTCATAAAAGCCGGTTTGGCTGATTACACCGACGTCAAAGGTTTTATGGCTATTAAACCCTATGGTTTTGCTATTTGGGAAAATATCCAAAAATATACCGATGAAAAATTTAAAAAAGCTGGTGTAAAAAACCTTTATCTTCCCTTACTTATTCCCGAAGATTTATTAAATAAAGAAAAAGAACATGTTCAAGGATTTGCGCCCGAAGTTGCCTGGGTAACACATGGTGGTGATCAAAAATTAGAAAAGAGATTTTGTATTAGACCTACTTCCGAGACAATGTTTTCTACATTATACTCAAAATGGGTAGAATCTTGGAGAGATTTGCCGATGGTTTTTAACCAGTGGTGCAGTGTCATTCGTTGGGAAAAAGAAACCAAGCCATTCTTGAGAACTAGAGAATTTTTATGGCAAGAAGGGCATACTGTCCACGAAACAGCCCAAGAGGCCAAAGATCTAACTTTAAAAATGTTAGAAGTGTATAAGGATCTAATTGAAAAAAAATTAGCCATTCCTGTTTTACAAGGAGAAAAAAGTATTGGTGAAAAATTTGCCGGAGCCGAAAATACTTATACTGTAGAAACACTTATGCATGATGGTCGAGCCTTACAAGCTGGTACTAGTCATTATTTTGGACAAAATTTTAGTAAACCATTTGGAATTAAATTTAGAAATAGAGATGAAAAAGATGAGTATGCTTATCAAACTTCTTGGGGAATTAGTACTAGATTAATCGGGGCTGTCATTATGGCTCATGGTGATAATCGTGGATTAAAATTACCTCCAGAAATTGCTCCTATTCAGGCAGTAATTATTCCAATTTCCTTGTCAGACAAAATGGTTATGGAGGAAGCCCAGAAATTATTTGATACCTTAAGTAAAAAATTTAGAATTGAAATCGATCAGAGAGATAACTATACTCCAGGATATAAATTTAATGACTGGGAAATGAAAGGAGTCCCAATCAGAATAGAAATTGGTCCTAAAGATATTATCGCTGGCCAATGTGTTATGGTAGAGCGAGACACCGGTGATAAAATAGCCATAAAACTGAGTGAGGCACCTTTGAAATTAAAAGAAATTTTAAATAATATTCAAAAAAGAATGTTTGAAGATTGTAAAAAGAACATGATTGATAGAACTTGTTCAGTCAGTAGTTTGGATGAATTTATTGAAAAGATTAATAAAAAGCAGGGTTATATCAAGGCGATGTGGTGCGGAGATGAAAAATGTGAAGAGGAAATAAAAAATAAAACAGGAGCTAGATCTAGATGTCTTCCTTTTAAACAAGAAAAAATTTCTGACAAATGTGTTGTTTGTGGCCGGCCAGCTAAGCACTTAGTGTTTTGGGGTCGGCAATATTAAATTATTAAAATAATATTTATGGACAAGAGAATTTACATTCAAGAGTTATCTGACAAAAAAGGCGAAAACGTTATGCTCCAAGGTTGGGTTAATGCTTTTCGTAATCAGGGAAAAATGATTTTTCTTGATTTTCGTGATAAGACTGGAATCGTTCAGGGTGTTATTTTGCCTGGTAGTTCTGCCATGGAAATTGGAAGTACTTTGCGCGAAGAATTTGTAGTTGAAGTTTTAGGGAAAGTTAATCCTCGTCCCGAGAAAAATATCAAAGTCGAGGTTTTGAATGGTGATATTGAATTGGAGGTTTTGGATATTAAGATTTTAAATTCTTGCCAAGTTTTACCCTTTCCGATTACGGAAGATACTTCGATTATTAATGAACCTCTTCGTCTTAAATATCGTTATTTAGATTTACGTAGCTCTCGTTTACAAAAAAATATTAAAAATAGGTTTAAAATTCAAAATTTTATACGAAATTATTTAACCGAGCAAGATTTTATAGAGGTGGAAACACCTTTGTTGTCAGCTCCAACCCTAGAAGGTTCTCGTTCCTTTGTGGTTCCTAGTAGACTTTATAATGGAGATTTTTTTTCTTTACCTCAATCCCCTCAGCAATATAAACAACTTTTAATGGTAGCTGGAGTTGAGAAATATTTTCAATTTGCTCGTTGTATGCGCGATGAAGATGCTCGAGGTGATCGTCAACCAGAGTTTACTCAATTAGATCTGGAAATGTCTTTTACTTCCGAAGAAGAGGTTATGAAATTAAATGAAGATATTTTAATTGAATTAGTTACCAAATTTTATCCTGAAAAAAAAATTCAACAAATTCCTTTTCCTAAAATAACTTATCAGGAGGTAATGAAAAAATATGGCACCGATAAGCCGGATATTAGAGAGGATAAAAATGATCCAAACTTATTGGCTTTTCTCTGGGTAGTAGATTTTCCGATGTTTAAAAAAGTAGATGAAAATAATGTCGATGAACTTAAAGAATGGACCTACACTCATAATCCTTTTTCTAGTCCTAGGGCAGAATATTTTTCTAATTTTACTCAAAAAAAAGATATTGCTAATATTATTGCTACTCAATACGATTTAGTTTTAAATGGTTATGAAATTGGTGGCGGTAGTCTAAGAAATCATCGAGCTCAAGATTTACAAACCACTTTTGAAATTATGGGTTATAATTCAGAAAGGATTGAAAATAATTTTGGACATATTTTACAGGCTTTAGATTTTGGCGCTCCTCCTCATGGGGGGATTGCTTGGGGCTTTGATCGTCTTTTGATGGTTTTAGAAAACGAATCAAGTATTCGTGAAGTTATTCCTTTTTCTAAGACTAGCGATGGTAAGGATTTAACTATGAATGCCCCTAGTAAAA
>JAQVFY010000002.1 GCA_028696995.1 Patescibacteria group bacterium | reverse complement strand
TGGGGATGACGTCAAATCAGCATGGTTCTTACACCTTGGGCTACACACGTGCTACAATGGTAAATACAAAGGGACGCCAAACCGCGAGGTGGAGCAAATCCCTAAAAATTTATCTCAGTTCGGATTGAAGTCTGCAACTGACTTCATGAAGTTGGAATCGCTAGTAATCGTAGGTCAGCTATACTACGGTGAATACGTTCTCGGGTCTTGTACTCACAAAATCTGCGCCGGGCAGGTTAATTTTCCAAATGGTTAAAATCCATTCCTCTTTTGACCGTCAAAAGAGCGTAGCTGAGAGATAGTTAATTTTCGCGAGGAAATTAGCGGAGGATCTTAAAGCAAATAGTAGCCTGAATATACAAAACAAGGAATCGACCTATGAGTGGGTGGTGAGCATATGGGAAGATTCAATAAAAAAACTTGTTTCAGGATGTTAGGAAAGGAAGATTAATTAACCCCGGGAGATCTGATATTATGGTTTCATTTTTTAAATGATATAAGGGAACTAACATAATATCAGAAGTCAGCTGGTTCGTAGTACTTCTTATTTAGAAGGAAGGGGCCACTCTAATTGCAAAGTTATGTTTAATGCCAATTACATAATAGGGTTAGTTGATGGAGAAGGAAGTTTTACTGTTTATATTAATGATGGTAAGAATTTAGATAAAAAAAGAAGAGTTCGTATTGAACCTAAATTCTATCTTAAGTTAATTGAAGAGGATAAAAGAATTCTTTATCAATTAAAAAAATATTTTTGTTGTGGCAATGTTTATCTCCAAAAGGATAAGCGTCCTAATCATAAAACTTGTTATCGATATGAAGTTAGCAAGAGAGATGATTTGATAAATATAATTATCCCATTTTTTGCTAAAAATAAATTGTTATTTTCTAGTAAAAAGAGAGATTTTATGATATTTTGTCAAATAATAGAGGAGATTAAAAAAGGTAAACATTTAACTAAATCTGGTTTAGAGAAATTGTATAAACTAAAACAGAATATGCATTAGAGCTCGCTTAGTGCGGGAAATCCGCTCGCTAAGTGGGAACATCAATTTCTATGTTCGTAGGAAGATAATCGCCCGTCAAGTCAAGGGAGTTGGCAGTGCCCGAAGTCCCCTTTTAAGGGGCCGAAGGTAAGGCTGGCGACAAGGACTAAGTCGTAACAAGGCATCCGTAGCGGAAGCTGTGGATGGATCACCTCCTTTCTAGGGAGATTAAGTTTTTAAGTCATGTATTTAAAAACTTAGGTCGGCTCTTCTGTTTACAGAAGAGACCTCATTAGCAATAATGAGGAAAAATTAAAAAGAATTGATGCCTGTTAGCTTCGAAATAACCAAAAAAATATAGAAAAAGAATCGCCTATAAAGCGGTTCTTTTTTGTTGGCTTAAATTAGAAAACATGTTATAATTTATAATAACAATTTTAAATAATTATTATGAAATACGATGTCATCATCGGGCTAGAAATCCATGCCGAAATAAACACGCTTAGCAAGATGTTTTGTTCTTGTAAGAATGACCCCTTTTATTCCCAGGCTAATTTTAATATTTGTCCGATTTGTTTGGGCCATCCTGGAACCTTGCCCCTACCTAATCAGGAGGCTATCGATAAGGTCTTATTATTAGGCTTAGCTTTGGATTGTCAGATTAATAAAATTAGTAAGTTTGATAGGAAGAACTATTTTTATCCTGATTTACCTAAGGGTTATCAAATTTCTCAATTTGATTTACCTCTTGCTTATCAAGGAGTTTTAGAGATTAATAATCAAAAAATAGAAATAACTAGAATTCATTTAGAGGAAGATACTGGTAAATTAAATCATCCTGCTGGAAAAAATTATACCTTGATTGATTTTAATAGATCCGGAGTTCCTTTATTAGAATTAGTTACAGAACCGGTTATTAAAGACGCTATTACTGCTAGAATTTTTTGTCAAACTTTTCAACAAATTTTAAAATATTTAGAGATAAGCTCAGCCAATATGGAAAAGGGAGAAATGCGTTGTGAGGCTAATGTTAGTTTACAAATTAAAAATTCTTGGAGACGAACAAAAGATGGAAAAATAGTGGGCCTAAAAAATATTAAACCAAATAATAAAGTAGAATTGAAAAATATTAATTCTTTCAAGTCGTTAGAGAAGGCTATTAGTTATGAAATTAAGCGACAATCCAAAATGTTGGATAGGGGGGAAGAAATTTTACCAGAAACTCGTGGTTACAATGAAAAAAAGGGAGAAACTTTTAGGCAAAGAGTAAAAGAGAGCGGGGCCGATTATCGTTATTTTCCTGAGCCAGATATTTTACCTATAAAAATAAGCTCAGAGCAATTAAAGAATCTAAAAAACAAAATTATTGAATTGCCTCACAAGAAAAAAGCTCGTTTTATCGAGGAATATGGCTTTTCTCCTGATATTGCTGATATTTTGGTGGATGATAAAAATTTAGCTGATTGGACAGAAATGGCCTTATCAGAATTAAAGGAATGGCTTAGTTCTTCTGGCGAGTCTTGGAAAAATCAGAGAATAAAGTTAAGCAAGTTATTGGCTGATTATTTGATTAGCGAATTGTTTAAATTTTTAAAAAGAGATAAGGTAAGTATTAGGGATATTAAAATAAGTCCAGAAAATTTTGCTCAATTGATATTACTTATTCATCAGGAGAAAATAAATTCTAGTTCAGCTCAGAAAATTTTAGAAATAATGTATAATACTGGAGGTGATCCAGTTGTTATTATGAATGATAATAATTTAGAGCAGAGTCAAAGTGATGGAAAGGATTTAAAGGAAATTATTAGCGCTATAATTAAAAAATATCCTGATCAATTTAGCGAATATCAGAGTGGTAAAGATGCTTTATTACAGTTTTTTATTGGTAAAGTTATGGCTGAAACTGGCGGACGTTTTAATCCCAAAAAAATAATAGAAATAATAAAAAATCTTTAAAGTCTTAAAGATTTATAGGATAACATGAATAATTTAATAAAAATAAGGGGAGCTCGAGTTAATAATTTAAAAAATATTGATCTAGAAATTCCTCGAGATAAGTTTGTCGTAGTTACTGGTTTATCAGGCTCAGGGAAATCTTCCCTGGTTTTTGATTTGATTTATGCTGAAAGTCAAAGACGTTATGTTGAGTCTTTATCTTCTTATGCTCGGCAGTTTATTGGACTAATGGATAAGCCCGATGTTGATTTAATAGAGGGATTGATTCCGGCTATCTCTATTGATCAGCGTTCAGCTGGCAATAATCCTCGTTCGACAGTTGGTACTGTTTCGGAAATTTATGATTATTTTAGATTATTGTTTGCTAAATTGGGGGATGTCTATTGCCCTGATTGTGGTGCTAAAATGAGCAGAAAAAAAATAGCTTTTAAAAATAATTCTAAAAAAGATCTTCGTTTTTTTTGTCCAAAATGTTCTCGAGAAAGAGCGGATCTAAAGGCTATTGATTTTTCTTTTAATTCTAGTCAGGGGGCTTGTCCTTCTTGTGGTGGTTTAGGTGTAAAAATGGAAGTTGACCCTATTGCCGTTTTAAATATGAATTTAAATATTTCACAGGGAGCTATTAAGCCTTGGTTGCATTATAATTTTGATAATCAAAATAATTTAATTAAAGAATTAGAAAAATTAGCTTATCGTCATAAATTTGATTTTTCTTCTCCCTTAAAAAAACTATCCAAGAAAGAAATTAATTTAATATTACACGGAGATCAATTTTATCCTGGTGTTTTACAAGGTTTGCGCGATAAGTATCAGGAGACAGATTCTAATTATATCCGACAAAAAATAAATCAATATATGAAAACAGTGGAATGCCCCGATTGTCGTGGTCAGCGCTTAAAGAAAGAAATTTTAGATATTAAGTTCCAAGGTCTAAGTATTTATGATTTATCTAATAAGAATATAGAGGAGTTGAGAAATTTTTTCAAAAAAGATGGCAAGAATTTTAAATTATTAAATGAGCAGAGAACTATTTTTGATTCTATTAGTAAAGAAATTATTTTGAGAGCTGAAAGTATTTTAAATGTTGGTTTAGCTTACTTATCTATAAGTCGTCCAGCTACAACTTTATCTGGCGGGGAGTCACAAAGACTGCGTTTAGCTCATCAAATTTCTTCTAATTTAGTTGGTTTGCTTTATGTTCTAGATGAGCCCTCTATTGGCTTACACCCTAAGGATAATGAAAACTTAATCGCCACTTTAAGGAACTTGAATGATAAAGGTAATGGTATAGTAGTGATTGAACATGATACTAAAATGATGTTATCTTCTGATTATATTATTGATGTTGGTCCTCGAGCCGGAGAGCATGGTGGGGAAATTATTTTCTCCGGATCTCTAGAAAAGTTTAGAAAGGACAATAAATCTTTAACCGCTCAATATTTGTTTGGTGATAAAAGTATTGTTGCTCCTCATCATTATCGTAAAAATAATGGCAAGTTTATAAAAATAATGGGGGCTAGTGAAAATAATTTAAAAAATATTAATGTTGATATTCCTTTAGAGAATTTAGTTGTTATTAGCGGTGTTTCCGGTTCTGGCAAGTCAACCTTAATGATTGATATTTTAGCTAAAGCTTTAAATAAAAAATTCTATCGAGCCAAAGAAGAACCTGGTCAGCATCAATCTATTTCTGGTTCAGAGTGGATAGATAAAATAATTGATATCGATCAATCTCCTATTGGTAAGACTCCACGTTCTAATCCTGCTACTTACACTGGCGTTTTTTCCTATATTCGAGATCTTCTAGCCTCTTTGCCGGAAGCCTCTAGAAAGGGCCTAAAACCACGGCATTTCTCTTTTAATCTAAAGGGTGGTCGTTGCGAGAAATGCCAGGGTGACGGACTTTTGAAAGTTGAGATGCAGTTTTTACCTGATGTTTATGTTAAATGTGATGAATGTGGGGGACAAAGATATCAAAGTGAAGTTTTAGCTATTAAGTATAATAATAAAAACATTTTTGAGATACTGGAAATGACTATTGAAGAGGCTTTGAAATTTTTTAATGATGAAAAAAACATTAAAGCTAAGTTGGAGGTCTTAAATAGTATCGGTTTGGGTTATATTAAATTAGGTCAAAGTGCTACTACTTTATCTGGCGGAGAATCACAGCGAATTAAATTAGCTTATGAATTATCACGTCCTTCTACTGGAAAAACTTTGTACATTTTAGATGAGCCTACCACTGGTCTTCACTTTGAAGATGTTAAAAATTTATTAAAAGTTTTACATGGTTTAGTTGATAAGGGTAATACTGTTTTGGTTATTGAGCATAATTTGGATATAATAAAATCAGCCGATTGGATAATCGACTTGGGGCCAGAGGGTGGAAATAAGGGGGGAGAAATAGTAGCCAGTGGAACTCCTAGGGACATAATTAAATCAAAGAAAAGTTATACTGGCCGGTATTTAAAGGAGTTAATTTGATATTTATTAATGAAGTAATTTTAGTTTTATTTTTCTAGTTTCAGTATTAAAAATAGCAAAACTTGGTTTTTGGAAAACTCCACCCAGGGTTCCAGGATTTATCAAATTAGCTTTATTTTTTATTGATATCCAGGGCTTGTGGGTGTGTCCATAAAAAATAAAATCCAAGTTAGAATTTGCTTGGAATAAATTTCTCATTAGCCCCGGTTCGTGACAAATACCGATTTTTAGATTATCTAATTGAAAAGTGCCAAAGCGACCAAAATAATTTATATTTTTATAATTTTCTAAGCTTGATTCAGAATAAATTTCAGTGTTACCATAAACTAAAAAAATTTCTTCTTTAAATCCGTGAGCTAATTTTTTTAATGTTTCTTCGTTAGTGATATCGCCTAGACAAATTGTTTTATCAATTTTTTCGACCTTTGCCATCTTTAAAAAAATATTTAAATTGGCAACATTATCGTGGATATCGGCGATAATAGCTACTTTCATAGATTATAATTTTCTTAGGTTTATTTCGTAATCCATTTGTTCTATCTTTTTCAAGTTAGTTCGAGCTTGATCGTATTTAGTTCGGAGATAACCGGTAATATCAAAATCAATTAACTCATTTAAAACCTCATTGATAACATCTTTGACGGTTTTTATTTCGGAGAATTTTTTCTCTATGGCTTTATTAGTAGCTAAACGAATAAGTTCGCCAGTTAAATCACATAATCCTCCCAAATATGATTCTAAAGGGATTTTAACCTCCTTTATTTTATCGATTTTTCCAGTTTTTATAAAATTAAAAAATAATTTAGCTTCAGCATATTCTTCTAGTCCAGCCATAAAAGCTCCTTCTTCAATAGCTCGGTTTTCTCCGAAATCTTTTTTTATTTTTTTAATAATATCTTCATTTTCACTTAATCTTTCTTTAGCTAATTTTAAGTCTGTTCGGTGAATAGCGAAAATAGCTTTTTTAGCATTATTTAAAATAATGTTGGAACGACTGATTATTTGGCGACGTTCATTGTTTTTTTGGATATAATCACTTTTTAGGGTGCTAATGAATTTTTTGTTAATCATTTTATTGTATTAATTTATTATTTATTTGGCTGATCGGAAAACTTCGTCAATAGTTGTTAGTCCTACTAAAGCTTTTAAAATTCCATCTTGTAGAACAGTAGTCATACCATTTTCAATGGCTATTTTTTCTATTTCATAATCACTAACATTTTTGTCAATTATCATTTTCTGTATTTCTGGGGTAATGTTTAGAATTTCGTATAAGCCTAGGCGCCCCTTATATCCAATATTTTTACACTTATCACAACCTTTGCCTCGGTAGAATTTTATTTCATCCGGCATGTGAAAATTCTTGGTTTTAATTTCTGATAATATTCTTTTAACTTCTTCTAATTTGTCTGGCTCTAAAATAACTTCTTCTTTTTCACAATAGGGACATATTTTTCGAACTAATCTTTGACCGATGGAACACTCTAAGGAATTTGCTAGCATTGATCTTTCTACCCCTAATCCCATAAAACGAGAAACAGCTCCAGCGGCACTATTGGTATGAACAGTGGAGAGGACTAAATGTCCGGTCATGGCTGCTTCAATGGCAATTTTGGCTGTTTCGGAATCGCGGATTTCTCCAATCATCATAATGTTTGGATTTTGTCTTAATAGAGAGCGCATGGCAGCAGCAAAAGTATAATTACTTTCATTATCGATTTGAGTTTGGATGATACCCTCCATTTGGTATTCAATCGGATCTTCTACAGTTATGATTTTAACATCAGGGGTATTCAATGTTTTTAAAATGCTGTATAGGGTAGTAGTTTTTCCACTACCAGTTGGTCCAGTAGTTAAGATAATACCCTTGGTTTTTTTGATAGATTTTTTAATATTTGGTAAATCATAACTTGATAGACCTAATTTTTCTAATTCTAGAGCTTCTCCGCCTCCGGTTAAAAGTCGAATAACGATAGTTTCTCCAAAGCCTCCAGAGATTATAGAGATACGACAATCTAATTTGTGATCGGGTAAGAAAATAGTAAAACGTCCATCCATAGTAGCTTTTTTTACATTAGTTTTGAACCCAGCTAATATTTTTACTTCTCCTAATAGAGGGAGAAAGATGTCTTTTGGTAATTCAAACATATCATGCAGAATCCCGTCAATTCTAAAACGGACTTTAACATCATTTTCGGTTGGTTCAATATGTAAATCACCGGCACTAGCTTCTACTGATAGGGCTAATAGTATGGTTATAATATCTTTAGTTGAGATTTTCTTTATAGTATTGGTTAATAATTCTGGATTTTTGATCATTTCTTGAGCTCGGTTTAGGTCTTCTATCTTTATTTTAATACCTCGTCCGATAGTTTGTGATATAGCGATGTCATATAATTCATTAACATAATCAAAGTTACCAACAACCCGATATACTTCTTCTAAGCTAGTTTCACCATCCATTGCTTTTAGAATTCCATCTTGAAGCATGGTTACCATTCCGTTTTCAATGGCTTGCTGTAATATTTTAAAAGAAGGAGCACTATCGATGGTTAATTGCTTGAGTTTATCATCCATAGTAAAAATTTCGTAAATTCCGGTGCGACCTTTATATCCTATTCCGGCGCAATTTTCACAACCATCTCCAGCTTTGTATATAGCTGGAAGAATTGTAGGAATATCAATTTCTGCTTTGGGGGATATAACTGATAATATTTTTTTAACTAAAAGCTCTTCTTCTTCTGTTAATTCATGTATTTTTTTACAATTTGGGCATAATTTTCTGATCAATCTTTGTCCAATCACGGCATTGATAGAGGGGACTAAAAAATATGGTTTGATACCGATATCAATCATCCGAGGGATAACCCCAGAAGCATCGTTAGTATGAAGGGTAGACAAAACCAAATGCCCAGTTAAACTAGCTTGGACTGATATTTCGGCTGTTTCTATGTCTCTAATTTCTCCAACCATAACAATGTTGGGATCTTGGCGTAAAATAGAGCGCAAGCCAGAAGCAAAAGTATAATCTTTTTTAGGATCAATTTGGCTTTGGCTAATGCCTTCTAATTGGTATTCAATGGGATCTTCTAGGGTAATTATTTTGGTATTAGGTTGATTTAATTTATTTAAAATAGCGTATAGTGTAGTAGTTTTTCCACTACCAGTTGGTCCGGTGGTTAAAACTAATCCATTGGGCCTACTTATTTCTTTTTTAAGTATTTCTAGAGCCTGGGGTCTGATTCCTAAATCATCAAATGATAGTCCAGACGAGCTAGAACGTAGTAGACGCATAACTACACTTTCGCCAAAAGCTGTTGGTAAAAAGGAAGAACGAACATCAATATGATCGTTTTCTAAGAAGATTGAATAGCGTCCGTCTTGTGGTTTATCTTCAATATTTATTTTTACTCCTGCCAACATTTTCATACGAGAGATTATTTTTTTCCATTTGCCTTTATTGATGGTAGCTGCTTCTTGTAAGACACCATCAATTCTAAGGCGGACTACAATACCTTCACTTTCGGCTTCGATATGAACATCACTGGCATTTGATTTTAGAGCGGTGGCTAAAATTAGGGTAACTACATCAGAAATGTTTACTTCATTTATTTTTGTATTTAAGCTTTTGTAATCGGTTATAATATTTTCAAAATTTTTTAAATTTTCTTCGGTTATTTCTATTCCCTTGATATTCTTTTTGATTTTAGGAAGTGTTTTGTATAAACTTAGAGCATGTTTAAGGCTATTGTCAGAAATTAGGTAAAGATTACTTTTAGTAAAGTATTGTTTATTTATTGTTTGAGTAATTTTTTCTACTTCTGGATTTTTCGGGTTGCTAGTAGCAATACGAATATTTTCACCATCATAAAAAAAACAGACCACTTTATTTTTTATAGCAGATTCTTCGGGTATTAGAGAAATTGCTTCAGGGCTAATCGGGAAGCCAAATAAATCAATATAAGACAGGCCGAGAGCTTGAGCTTGGGCCTGTGTTTGTCTTTCTATTTCTTTGTTTTTTATTTCTTGTTGCTTGCTTAGAAATTTAGCTTGAGGACTAGAATCATCTTTATCTTCTTTGAGCAAGCTAGAAATAGAGTCAAATTCACTCATGGTTTGTTTTTTAATTTTTTAATCCTGGAAAATTCTTTCTATTTTACTGGAAGCACCGCCTTCTCGAATTCGAATAAAGAGATCAGTCCAAGAGCTTATTTGAAAAACGTTTAGTAGTGATCCCCCTAGAATCATGATAGCTAAGATTAGTAAAAATCCGATTATTAAAACCAGCCAGAACAAGAATCCAGAAGAAAGAACAAAGATAGTGGATAAAGCTAAACTGAAGAATAAGAAGAAGCCAATAAATGAAATAACGGAAAGTAATATTAAAACTAGAACATTTATGAAGAATAAAATAATAGCTACTTCTATGCTAATTAACCAATTATTAAAAAATAATTTCCATCCTTGTTGTAAGGCTGGAAAGAATTTTTTATTCTCAATAACCATTGAGGCGATAGCGTATTTAATAATAAATGAAATAAATAGGGAAATTGGGATAAAGATAATAAAAATAAATCCGTATATCAAGCTGGATAGAGCTTGGTTTTTAATAATTACTAATACTAATAAGAAACTGATTAAGATATAAATTAAGTTTATTATTATAGACATAACCAGATTCATGATAAATACTGGCCAGAATTTGCGGTGACTTCTTTTTAGGGCACTTTTAATATTGAGTTTATCTTTTTTGTTTTTTATTATTTTATCAACAGAATTAATTATTCCAATTTGTGAAGCAGTTGATAACCAAGCGAAGAAAATTATAATAGCTAGAATAATAATTAATACTAAAAATAGCATTAGAATCGATTTAGGATCAGTTTTTAGCATTCCTAAGATATTGAGCCAAGCATCTTTTGAAAAGACACCAGTGTTTAAAAACATTTTAATATTATTGAGGGATCTGATGCCCGATTCTTGGTTGATGGAACGAGCGATAATTTTAAATTCAGCAGTGAAGCTGATAAGGGAAGCAAAAAAACCAAAAAACCACAGAAATTTGTATTTCCATGATATTCTCCAAGATTGTTTTAAGATAGCTCGATAAGATAGCATAATTTTAAAATTTAATTTTAAATTAATTTATATTAAAATTATAACATATTTTTTAAAAATGTAAAAGAAAAATAGGTTTAATTTCAGTTTGCCAAAAAGCAATAAATAATATACAATATTAATGAATATTAGGCTTTTAAATAAAAAATATTAAAAATATGGGAAAAATCATAGTAGATGAAAAAAAGATAGACGAGCTCTTGGAGAGAGGAGTGGAAAAAGTATATCCAGATAAAGAGACTTTAAAAAAGAAATTATTGAGCGGTGAACGAATAAAATTATATTGTGGGTATGATCCGAGTGCCTCTTCTTTACATATTGGTAATGCTATTTCTATCAATAAGTTAGGTCAATTTCAGGATCTGGGACATGAGGTTATTTTTTTAATTGGCGAATTTACTGGAATGATTGGAGATCCGACTGATAAAGGGGCGGTGCGCAAGAAAATGACTAGAGATGAAGTTAAAAATAATTCTAAGTCTTATAAAAAGCAGGCCTCAGCTTTTTTGAAATTTTCTGGAAAAAACAAGGCTAAAGTTTTACGCAATAGTAAGTGGAATGACAAATTAAGCTTTAAGGATTTGATAGAATTGTCTTCTCATTTTACTGTTCAACAAATGATTCAGCGTGATATGTTTCAAAAACGCTTAGAAGAAAATCGTCCGATATATTTACATGAATTTTTATACCCCTTAGCTCAGGGCTATGATAGTGTGGCTATGAATGTTGATTTGGAGATAGGCGGAAATGATCAGATGTTCAATATGTTATGTGGACGTGATTTGCAAAAAGCTATTAATCACAAAGAAAAATTTGTTTTGACTATGAAGTTATTAGCTGATGATCATGGTAATAAAATGGGAAAAAGTGAGGGCAATGCTGTCTTTTTAAATGAAAGCAACACTGAAATGTTTGGCAAGGTGATGTCTTGGGCTGATGGCCTTATTATTAATGCTATGGAATTATGTACCCGGGTTGATATGTCTGAGATTTTGGAGATGAAGGGCAAAATGGAGAGAAATGAAATTAATCCCAAAGATTTAAAAATGCGTTTAGCTTATGAAATTGTTAAAATATATTATGGCGAAAATTTAGCTAAAAAAGCGCAAGAGCATTTTATAAACACTTTTCAAAAAAAAGAGATTCCTGCTGATTTACCAGAGGTTTATCTGTCTCCAGGTAAAATGAATATTGTCGATTTATTACTTGCTGTAAAATTGGTTAGCAGTAAGGGTGAAGCGCGACGTTTAATAGAGCAGGGAGGTATAAAAGTTGATGAGCAGGCTGTGGGAGATGTTGGTTTAGAAGTGGAATTAAAAGATGCTTTAATAATTCAGAGAGGCAAACGTTTGTTTGTTAAGACAAAAATAAAATAGTTATTTGTTTTTTATGATTTTAGATAAAATTAAAATTAAAATAGCTGAGGCTTTAAATATTTCCGAGGATGATTTGGTTTATCCGCCAAACAGTGATTTAGGTGATTTTTCTTGGCCGTTATTTAAGTTATCGCAGGAGAAAAAAATGTCTCCAGTAGAAATTGCCGAAAAAATAAAAGAAGATTTATTAGATCGAGATGATTTAATGAATATTTTAGAAAAGATAGAAATTGCTGGACCTTATTTAAATTTTTTTATTAAACCTAATTTTTTAATAACAGAATTATTGGGAAATATTTTTTCTCGTGGTCGAGATTATGGTCAAAATAGTGACGGTGATGGCGATCTCAGTATTTTTGAATTTTCCAATGTAAACACTCATAAAAATTTTCACATTGGTCATTTGAGAAATATTTCATTGGGGGATTCTCTGTGTCGTTTGCACAGGGCTAATGGTTTTAATTCTTACCCCGTTTCTTATATTAATGATTTTGGTATTCATACGGCTAAAGCTATTTGGAATTACAAAAAATCTCATAATCCAGATTTAAATAAATGTTATAGCGAAACGGTAAAGGAAATAGAAGAAAATCCTGATTTATTAAGGGAAATTTCTAAAATTATGTCTGATATCGAGGCTTGTCGTGGTGAGAATTATAAGGTTTGGCGGAAAACCAGAAAGATTAGCCTTGGGGAATTTAATGGAATTTATAAAAAATTGAAAATAAAATTTAAGAAAAATTATTTTGAAAGTGAAGTAATTGATCAGGGGAAAGAAATGGTTAAGCACCTTATTAAAAAAAGAGTTTTACGCCAAAGTGAGGGAGCAATTATTGCTGATTTAGAAAAATATGACTTAGGTGTTTTGCCGATTATTAGAAGTGATGGGACAGCTCTTTATCCAGTGGCTGACCTAGCTTTGGCTGAGAGAAAATTTAAAGATTTTAAGAAATTGAAAAATTCTTTTGTAGTGGTTGATGTTCGACAGAGCTTGTATTTTAAACAATTATTTAAAGTTTTAAGTTTACTTGGTTATAGGCAAAATTTTAAACATTTATCTTATGATTTTATTACTTTACCCGAGGGAATGATGTCTTCTCGTTCGGGTAATGCTATTTCTTTTTATGATTTATATGAAAAAGTTTTAGATAAATTAATAATAGAAAGCAAAAAAAGACATCCAGATTGGAGTGATAAAAAAATTAAGAAAAATTGTGAGTTGTTAACTATTGCTATTTTGAAATTTGAGATGCTAAAAGTTTCACCTCGGAAAATTATCACTTTTAGTATGGAAGAAGCAATTAAATTTGATGGTTTTAGCGCTCTGTATATTTTGTATGGCTTAGTTCGTATTAAAAGTATTTTAAAAAAATCTAGATTTAAACTTAGGGGCGTTAAAGGGGTTGATTTTAGCAATCTAAAAACTGATTATGAGAAGAAAATTTCTTTGAAGTTAGCAAAATATTCAGATATAGTTAAACGTGCTGGGGACAATTTTGATCCTAGTGAGATTGCTAAGTATTTGTTTGAACTTTTTAAATTATTTAGCGATTATTATCAGAATGTTAAGGTTCTATCATCCGAGAAAGATACTAAGAAAGCTCGTTTGATTTTTATGGGAGCTATTGCTTTGGTGGCGGAAAACGCCTTAGGTCTTTTGGGTATTGATAGTTTGGATGAAATTTAATAAAATATTAAAATTTTTAAATTAATAAAATAATATATGTCAAAAAAAATAAATTCACTTAAAACTGAGGTTGGAAAAGATGATGGCTTGGAGAAAATTGTTTCACTGTGTAAGCGTCGTGGTTTTGTTTTTTCATCCTCGGAGATTTACAAAGGTTTTTCAGCTGTCTATGATCTCGGCCCTTATGGGGTAGAGTTAGCTAATAATATTAAGAATATTTGGTGGAAAAATATGACCCAATTTCGTGATGATGTTGTTGGCTTAGATAGTGCTATTTTTATGAGTCCCAAGGTTTGGGAGGCTTCTGGGCATGTTAAAGGCTTTTCTGATCCTTTGATCGAATGTAAAAAATGTCATAGTCGTTTGCGTCTCGATGCTCTTTTAGAAGATTATGGAATTATGGCTGATGAGAAGATGACCGAAGAGGAGATTAATAAAATATTTTTGAAAAATAAAGATAAAATAAAGTGTCCTAATTGTGGAGCTCAGGATTTTAGTGAAAGTAAGAATTTTAATTTATTAGTTAAATCAAATTTGGGAAATTTTACTGGCGACATAGATAAAGAACCAGTCTATTTGCGGGGAGAAACTTGTCAGGGAATTTATGTTAATTATAAAAATGTTTTGGATTCAACTCGAGTTAAGATTCCTTTTGGTATTGCACAAATTGGCAAGGCTTTTCGTAATGAAATTACCGCCCGGCAATTTATATTTCGTACTCGCGAATTTGAACAAATGGAAATGCAGTATTTTGTTTCTCCTGATGAGAGTGAAAAATATTATGAAGAATGGAAGGATTTACGTTGGAAGTTTTATTTAGATTTGGGTATCAGAGAAGAAAACTTGAAATGGCATCAACACGAAAATCTGGTTTTTTATGCTAAGGAAGCTTATGATATTGAGTATAATTTTCCTTTTGGTTTCAAGGAGTTAGAAGGAATTCATAATCGTGGTGATTATGATTTGACTCAGCACAGTGATCATTCGGGGCAAGATTTGAGTTATTTGGATCCTAGTGATAATAAAAAATTTATTCCTTACGTGGTGGAAACTTCAGCTGGTGTGGGGCGGACTTTTTTGGCGGTTTTATGTGATGCTTATAATGAAGAGTCCTTGGAAGGGGAAGATAGTCGGATAGTTTTGAAATTAGCTCCGAAATTAGCTCCTATCAAAGTAGCGGTTTTTCCATTATTAAAAAACAAGCCCGAGCTGGTAGCTAAGGCTAAGGAAATTTTTGATATTTTGAAAAAAGAATGGCGTTGCGAGTTTGATGATAACGGTAATATTGGAAAGCGTTATCGTCGTCAGGATGAAATTGGAACACCGTATTGTATAACAGTTGATTTTGATAGTTTAGAAAAAGGAGATGTGACTTTGCGTGATCGCGATACTATGAAGCAGAAGAGAATAAATATTAGTAACTTGGTAAGTTATTTGAAGGGGAAGATTAATGATTAGTAAATAAATTTTAAAATAAGAAAAGCCCAGATTTGATGTCTGGGCTTTTTGTGTGGCGTCAACTGGTCGGAAATTATTTTCCGATTTTGTTGACGACAATAAGTTCTTCGGTTCCAGGGATGGGTTTGGAGAATACGGTACTCTCCCTTTTTTTTCCTCCGATTTTTACCTCGTAGAAGGTTTGCACGGGGGAGGGGTAAAAGTAGTAATCTATGATTATCCTTTTTTCTCCTGTGTGGGAGTTGCTGGATTCGCGGATTTCTACTTTACCTACCGCGTCCACTCCGATCGGTACGCTTTTAGCGGACATTTGGCCAGCCATCCGATAGGTGACGGTCACCAATTTCTTGGCGATCCACACACCCCTTCTCCAGTATCCCGGAATTTCCAGAATTTTGCCACCTCTGGTCAGGGTGACCGCCGTGTCGACAAATTTAAGGTACTGATCGTCTTCCCGCGGTGTCCTGAAACGGACGTTTTCGAAGACAGCGAGCACCTTGTGCTCCCAGTTGGAGATCATAACGCTTTCTCCGCCTTCGATTTCGATTCCGATCATTACCCCCTTTTCATTGTGGATGGGGTAGCCGGATTCCATTTTTTTGATCATCTTGGCGACATCGGCGTCGCTGATTTCGTTTTTTTTTGTGATAGTTGCCATGTTCTCTCCTTTTTTTGGTTTGTTTTTAATTAAAATCTCTTTAGAAAATAAAAAGAACGAAAAACCGCCTTCCTATTCTCTAAAGAGACTTTAATTGTTTGTTAAAGAATTTTAAATCACAACTGAGAACTATAGCATACTTATTAAAAAAAGTCAAGGCCAGTAAAATTCTTCTTATTAGTAGGGTATTTTAAATTTATTTTTTTTCAATAATTTTTTTAATAATATTTTAGAAAACTTTAAAATAGCCCGTTTTTATAGGCTTTATGTAGTATTGACAAATTTTTGTCTATATGCTATAATTCTCAGTTAATTAAAAATAGAACTTTGACAAAAAGGTTTTTGAATTTACTGGTTATTTGAGTTTATAGACATTTTCTTGTATTTTTTGATAAAGCATTATTTGTTTATAACTTCAAATGACCAGCAAATTCATTTACAAAACAATAAAAAAAAGGAGGTTATTATGAGAATTCATCTTCCGGACGGAACTTACATCGATATTCCGTCTACACCGCAACCACAGCCGCAACCGGCACCGGCTCCACAGCCAGCACCAGCACCGCAACCGGCTCCACAGCCACAGCCACAACCGCAACCGGCTCCACAGCCACAACCGCAACCGGTACCGCAGCCACAGCCGCAACCGGCTCCACAGCCAGCACCTGTACCACAACCACAGCCACAGCCAAACCCAGCACAAGGCAACAATGCTAACGCCGTTGCTGTTGTTAATTCCCCAGTGGTTAACTGGTGGGCAGTTGCAGCTATTGTCGGAGGATTGATCTTGGCCATCTTTGTGGCCAGCTTCCTTATCAACAGAAATGTTGAGAGGGGGGGTGACAAGGCCCAGATTGAGGCCAGTGATGCTCAAACCAGAGCCAATCTGGCCAAAGATGAAGCCGAGAGAGCCAAAGCCTTGGCCGGAAGTGCTGATCGTCGGTCCCGCTCCAATTCGGGGCGGATCAGTAAGTTGGAGAGGGGCCAGCAGGAACAAACTGAGCGTAATGCTCAGCAGGATCAGCTCAACCAAGCATTGGTTGAGCGGGTTACCGCTCCACAGTCAGTTCCGGCTCCGACACCAGCCCCCACTTCCTCCTGCTCAAGCGGGATGGAAAGGGCCATCGCTACGATGGATGCCATGCAAGGCATCCTTGACAGAACCAGGTAAGGTTCAGTCAAATCGTGGTAAAGCAGAGAGAAATCTCTGCTTTTTTATTAGTAGAATTTATTATTTAAATTCAGTTAGTAAAAATATTTATTTTAATTAAAATAATAAGTATTAATAGTCAGAAACAGTCATTAAATTTTATATAAAAAGTGCGCAAAGCAAATTTTTAATTGTTTAAAATATTTAATTTTTAAAATATAAAGATATTATAATAATTTTTTAATTTTTATTTTTTTGATAAAAACCCCTATTTTAAGCTATTTTATACCTCTATTGACAAAAAAATGCTTATATGCTATAATTTCAAGTTAAAATTAGGTACATTAACAAGATTGGTTAATATTTTAATTGTCTAGCAAGTCAATGATTTTATTTGATTTAATATCATTTTTTGTTGATTTGCAAGACAATTAAATTTTAAACTAACCAATAAAAATAGGAGACTGTATCATGAAAAAATTTTTTGGAATTTTGTTTGTTTTTGTTTTTTTTGTGCCGATTTTTTTGATGGCACAGGAGACCACACCGTCCAGGTCAATCAGTAGTTTACCGATTGAGATGAAGTCCTTCGTGGGCAACATCGAAATTGAAAACAAGACTATCCTAAAGGACCTGGTCCTGCGGGAAAGTCCGGCTTACCAAGAGAATTATCTTTCCGGCAATTTCGGAACCATCCGGAACCGGATTGAGTTTTCGAACATCGTCAACAAGAGCACCGCCCAGTTCACATTCGTGAGCCGGGTCGTCAAGATTGGCGATGTCTACCAGCTCGCCACCGCGCCGACCACAACCTGTGCCAGCTCAGACTCGGCCTTGCTTTATTCTTCCATTTTGAAGGATGTCAAGGCCAAGAAGCTCTTGGTCCAGGCCGAATTCACTAATCCATTTACCGGGGAAAGAGTGAAGAAGTTGCTTGAAATCAACTTTGACCAAAATTCCGAGCCAGATGGTGACGACATTTTGGCTAGAGCCACCATCACCTCCGCCGACCTCGGCCTCAACGTTTTAACGTTGAAGGTTGAATCTCCTGTCGGATTCACCTTCTCACTGCAAAATAAGCAGTGGAACGTGAATATGGTTATCAAGGCCAATGACAAGGGCAACCTTGAATTTTTGGCCCCAGCTATGATGCCGGACGGGGTTTACGATTTCATTTGTCGTCTGGGGCTTCCCAACGGGATATCGGGCGAGGAACGTGTTACTGCCTTTATCTCTAAAGGAGAGGTCATTCTGGAAAAATCTTCCTTTAACCCATTAGCATTTGCTGATGAAGGGAAAGCGACGTTTTCCGGTAAGAGGACTCTCGTCAAGATGCGCAACACGCGCAACGAAGACGTGACTGTCTTCATCCCCGACGAATATATCGCCAAGGGGAGAAAAACGGAGGTTGACCTCCGGACGGATGCCTTTGAGGGAGTTACCTGGAAAAGCTATAATATAGCGCCAGGTAAGACTCTCAAGCTGCGGTTGAAGGAGTCTTCAATTCCAACTATTGTCTATGGCAATAAGTTTAAGGAAACGAAGATTCTTTATCTTCCCATTGGAAGCAAGAACGTCTACGGGGTGAATCTTCGTAGGGATCGTTGGGAGTCCAGATAGAGTTTCCGTCCCCCCAAGGGGCCCCCAAGTGCTTGAGCAATCAGGCACTTTTTTATTTTTATATCATTGACCACCATTTCATTTTTTGCTATAATTATTATAGAAATATTATTTATTTTATATTATTTTACCCTTTCAATCAGCGCTGACTAGACAGATTCAAATAGTTAATTTCAGCCTAATTTAAAGGAGTTTTCAGTCAATAAAAGGCTAATAAAAATTGGCTTTTTGTCTTTAAAATAATATTCTTAACAATAATTTTAGATTGCCTTTTTGTCAATCTAGTATTTCTTAAAATAATTTATTTTTAAATTTTTATTATATGAATATTACTTGGCTCGGTCATTCTTGTTTTAAAATAGAGGAAAAAATAAGTGATAAAAATATTAGCATTATCACTGATCCCTTTACTAAGGAAATTGGTTTAAAGGTGCCTAATATCGAGGCTGATATCGTTTCTGTTAGTCATGATCATCATGATCATAATAACGTTTCTTCTTTGCGAGGCAAACCTTTTGTAGTTGATACAGCTGGAGAGTTTGATATTTCTGGTGTTATTATTGAAGGGGTCCGTTCTTATCATGATGATAAACAAGGATCTGATCGTGGAGACAATATTATTTTTCGTTTTGATATTGAGGGACTTAGCTTGGCTCACCTGGGAGATTTGGGAGATGTTTTGGATAATAAGCAGTTAGAAAAATTAGGGGGCGTAGATATATTATTTATTCCAGTGGGAGGTAAATATACTATTGATGCTAAGAAGGCAGTTGAAGTTATTTCTCAAATTGAGCCACGTATTGTTATTCCGATGCACTACAAGACTAAGGATTTAAAAATAGACATTGAAGGAGTTGATAAATTTATTAAAGAGTTAGGCATTGAGCCAAACTATGAAGATAAATTAAAAATAAATAAAAAAGATTTACCGACTGAAGACATGCGTTTAATAGTTTTTAATATTTAAAATAAAAATAATTAATAAATATTGTTTTTAAGATTTTTCTCTGATAATCAGAAATTAAAAAGATTTAAAAAGAAATATTTTAATAACATTAATAGAAAAAATATGAGTACAGTTAATCCTAAAAAAGAGCAAACTTTTGTAATTTTAAAGCCCGATGCTGTTCAAAGAACTCTAGTCGGTGAATTGATCTCTAGAATTGAGCGAACTGGTTTGAAAATGACTGCTATGAAAATGATTATAGCCAACGATGATCAATGTTGGAAACATTATAATAAAGATGAAAAATGGTTTTTAGAGAAAGGGCAGAAAGTTTTAGAGAATATGGAAAAATCTGGTATGCCGATAGAAAAAGAGGCTATTGAATATGGCCGTGATATTATTGGAGCCTTGGTAAAATTTATGACCTGTGGTCCAATAGTTCCGATGATTTTTGAGGGTAATCAAGCCGTAGCTATTGTTAAAAAGATTGTGGGAGGAACTGAACCAACCACTTCTGATGTTGGTACTATTCGTGGAGACTTAACTTTGGATTCTTATGAATTATCAAATTTAGATAGTCGAGCTGTGCGCAATTTAATTCATTGTTCTGATTCACCGGAAGAGGCTCAGAGAGAAATAAAGTTGTGGTTTAATGATGAAGAAATTTTAAAATATCGTTTAGTATCAGAACAAATATTATATGATATTAATTTGGACGGTATTAAAGAATAATCGTATATAACCTTTTCTATAATTTATAATTATTAGTTAATAAAAATAATAAAATGAAAGGCAAAAACTGGAAACAGAAATTAAAGGGTATTATAAAAGAACGAGATAGTCGTTTTTGGTTGATGCTTTTTGTAATAGTGGTTACTCTCTCTTTTTTTGTTGTTTGGTCAATTAATATTAAAAACGTTTTTTCTAAAAGTGTTGCTTTTTCTGATGACCTAGATAGCATGGGAGTTTCTAATTCGGGAGAAAAAATGAATTTAGCTTTTTCCGAGTTTTCATCTTTGTTGGAAAAAGCCGAGGAGCCGAAATTAGAAGAAGAGGCCTCGTTGAACGATGATGATTTAGGAAAAATAATTGAGGCTCTTAATTATAAAATTGAAAATGAAAGTGCTAGCACCACAGCCTCTAGTACCGATGAAGTAATAGACGACAAAAATAGTAGTTCTTCCGATCCAATTTTATATCCCGAGCTTGATGAGAGTGACCAAGCTATTAAGGAATTAAAAAAAAGGATTGAAGAATTGGAAAAAAAGCTCGGAGAATAAAATAAAGAATAATATCAAAATAGTTTTATTAATAAATTTAATTTTATATAAAAATGAAGAAATCAGATAAAAATAAGAAGACTATAGCTGATAATTCAGCTAAGCCAGCTAAAAAAGATATTTCTAAGAGTACTGATAAGGAAATTTCTAAAGATATTTCTGAGGATGTTGTTGAAAATAATCCAATTGAAGAGTCGACAGAAACAAATGGTAATGGTCGTCGTCAAACTGAATTTGGCGTTGTGCAAAATCAATCTATTAGTGAAGAAATGAGCTCATCTTATCTGGATTATGCTATGAGTGTTATTGTTTCTCGAGCCTTGCCGGATGCTCGTGATGGTATGAAACCGGTTCATCGTCGTATTTTGTATGCGATGTGGGATATTGGTTTAAAGGCCAATGCTAAATTTCGTAAATCAGCTACAGTGGTTGGAGAAGTTTTAGGTAAATATCATCCTCATGGCGATAGTGCTGTTTATGATTCTATGGTTCGTATGGCGCAGGACTTTTCGATGCGTTATCCGCTGGTTCGGGGTCAAGGAAACTTTGGTTCTATGGACGGTGATAGTGCGGCGGCGATGAGGTATTGTATTACTGGCGATACGCTACTTTTAACTGATCGAGGTCTAGTAGAAATAAATTCATTATCCAAAAAAAGTGAAGAGAAAATAAAGATAAATATTTTAAATTATCAAGGGAAAATAAAACCAGCTATTAAATTTTTTAATTCTGGCAAGCATGAGATTGTAAAAATAAGCACTGAGCAGGGTTATGAAATTCGTGGTTCATATAATCATCCTCTATTATTGTGGGGCTTAAACGAATTTGGTCAACCCTATTTTTATTGGAAAACCTTAGAAAATATTAATAAAAATGATTATTTACCTTTAAGTCGAGGAGCGTCTTTATTTTCTAAAGATGATTTGGATTTAGAAAAATTTTATCCTTTAGAAAATATTAAGAGTAAAAAAATTACTCTACCTAAAAAGATGACTAAAGACTTAGCTTTTCTTTTAGGAGCTTTAGTGTCAGAAGGGTCTTATCATCAAAATAAATTTTTCTTTTGTAATTCCGATAAAGATTTTTATAATAAAGTTAAAAATATAATTTCTCAGCAATTTCCGGAAGTTAAATTATATGAAAGAATTTTAAAGGGTAATTGTCCAGAACTTTGTATTTATGAAAAAAATATTGTTGAGTTTTTGAAAGAAATTGGATTGTCTTCTAAAAAATCTGACGCAAAGGAAATTCCTTTTTCTGTTTTAATGTCTAGCCGAGTAGTTATTTCTTCTTTTTTGCAAGCATTATTTGAGGGAGATGGTTCTGTTTCTTTTAAAAAAGACAAAAGACATTCAGGTCAGTCTATTGAGCTGACTTATAATTCTAAAAGCAAGAAACTTATCAGTCAATTAAAAACAGTTTTATTGAATTTTGGTGTAGTTACTACTTCTCCTTATCAGGATAAGAGAAATGCTTGCTATAAATTAATAATTTCCGGAGTTGATAGTATTGTAAATTTTCAAAAAAACATTAACTTTTTTTCTCAACGTAAAAGAGGAATTTTATCTAAGATCTCGGAAATCAATACTACTCGCTTGAGTCATAATGACTTTATTCCATTTTTAAATAATTATTTAAGATCAAATTATAAAAATAGTTTTATAGTTGAGAACAATTTTGATCGTTATAATAGTTTAAGAAAAAATTATAATCAATTAAAGAGCATCTTAAATTCTTCAGATTTAAAAATGATTGATTATTTATTAAAGAATAATTACTTTTTCAATCAAGTTAAGTCAAAGGAAAATTTGAAAGACAAGGAAAATGTTTTTTCTATTAAAGTTGATAGCCCTTGTCATTCCTTTATAGCTAATGGCTTCATAAATCATAATACCGAGGCTAAATTATCAGCTATTACTGAGGAATTATTATTTGATATTGATAAAAATACCGTTAATTTTATACCTAATTACGACGGTTCACAAAAAGAGCCTCAGGTTTTGCCAGCGAAATTACCTAACCTATTATTAAATGGAGGCATGGGAATTGCTGTCGGTATGTCTACTAATATTCCTCCTCATAATTTAAGTGAATTGATTGGAGCTATAAACTTATTGATTGATAAACCAGAATCTACAGTAGAAGACTTAATGGAACATGTTAAGGGGCCGGACTTCCCAACTGGTGGAATTATTTATGATAAAAAAGATATTTTAAATGCTTATGCTACCGGCAAAGGGGGAATAGTTTGTCGTGGTCGAGCTGATATTAAAGAAGATAAAAATGGTAATTTTCAAATAATTATTACCGAAATTCCTTATCAAGTTAATAAGGCAACCTTAGTAGAAAAAATTGCCGACTTGGTTAAAGATAAAAAATTAGACGGAGTTAAGGGTTTGCGTGATGAGTCTGATAAAGAAGGGGTTCGCATTGTTTTAGATCTTAAAAAAGATTCTTATCCTAAGAAAATATTAAATAGTTTGTATAAAAACACTGCTTTGCAAAGCACTTTTCATGTTAATATGTTAGCTTTGATTGATGGAATTCAGCCCAAGGTTTTGACTTTGAAAATGGTTTTAGAGGAATATATTAAACATCGCCAAGAAGTAGTTTATCGTCGTACTGAATTTGAATTAAATAAAGCCAAAGATAGGGCCCATATTTTAGAGGGCTTGATGATTGCTTTAAAAAATATTGATGAGGTTATTAAAGTTATTAAGGCATCTAAAGATAAGGATGTAGCTAAAGAAAATTTGATAAAGAAATTTAAATTATCTGAAAGACAGGCTATAGCTATTTTGGAGATGAGATTGCAAAGTTTGGCTAATTTGGAAAGGATTAAAATTGAGGATGAGTTAAAGGAAAAATTAAAATTGATTAAAGAATTAGAAGCTATTTTAGCTTCTAAGGCCAAGATTAGAAATATTATTAAAACTGAGATTACAGAATTGGGAGAGAAATTTGGTGATGAACGTCGTACCCAAGTGGTAGCTCATGGAGTTAAGAGTTTTAATGTTGAAGATTTGATTCCAAACGAAGAAACAATGGTAATGATGACTCGTGATGGCTATATTAAACGTTTAGACCCTGATACTTTTAAGGTCCAAGCTCGTGGAGGTAAGGGTGTTATTGGTTTGACCACCAAAGAAGAGGATAGCGTCGATTTCATGTTTATTACTCAAACTCATAATGATATATTATTTTTTACCACCAAGGGTCGAGTTTTTCAATTAAAAGCTCATGAAATTCCTCAGGCCTCTCGCACCGCCAAGGGAACTCCAATTGTTAATTTCTTGCAATTAATTGGCGGAGAAAAAATTACCTCTATTTTACCTTTGGATAAAATAGCTGCCTATAATTATTTATTCTTTGCTACTGAACAAGGTTTAGTTAAAAAAGTACAAATTAATGCTTTCTCTAATGTCCGACGTAGTGGTTTGATAGCGATTAAGATAAAAAATGATGATAAATTGATTTGGTGTAAGCCAACTTCTGGATCTGACCATATTAGTTTGATAAGTGCCAATGGGCAAGCTATTCGTTTTGCTGAAAAAGAGGTGCGTGACATGGGTCGTAATGCTTCGGGTGTTCGTGGTATTAAATTGAAAAAGGGAGATATTGTTGTTGGGATGGGGGTTATAAAAGTTGAAAAAGGAGTTAAGCGTAGTTATCAGATTTTAACTATTATGGATCAAGGTTATGGAAAAAGAACTGATTTGGATTTATATAAATTACAGGGTCGTGGAGGCAGTGGTATTCGTACTGCTAAGGTTACCGATAAAACCGGAAAAATTAGTAACGCCTTTGTGATAAATAAGGACAACATGGAGGGTAAGGATTTGATAATTATTTCCGATAAGGGGCAGGTTATTCGTTTGCCATATAAGTCAGTTAATGAATTGGGCCGTGATACCCAGGGAGTCCGCATTATGCGCTTTAAAGACGCAAATGACTGCGTGGCTAGTGTTACTTACGTTTAGGATTTAGAGCTTTGTAAAATAGTAAAAAGAGGCTTGAAAATAGGCCTCTTTTTTGCATAGATTTTTTAAGATTACTTTTAACCATAAAATACACTTTTTAGCTAAAATTAGCTAAATTATGCTATTTTAAAATTTGTCATCTTGCATAGATTTTGCGACTATGATATAATATTAATATGAATAAAGAATTAAAAATAAATGAGGCTGCCGATTTCTTGGGAGTGAATCCTGATACTCTCAGAAGATGGGAAAAGGCCGGTAAAATAAAACCAATTAATCCAAAGAAAGGAAGTCATCGTCGTTATGATTTTTTACAATTGGAGAGTTTTTTATTGAAAAATATTGATTTTTTTGCTCAGAAATGGATGAATGATAATTCAGATATTTGTCCAAATACTTTGTTCTATTGTCCGGATTCCTATATTTTTCAAGGACGACTTTATAAATTACAATCAGAATTAAATAGATTAAAAATTGATGAAAATTTAATTTCTTTAATTTTGGCAGTTGTGGGCGAAATTGGTAATAATTCCTTTGATCACAATATTGGAAATTGGCCTCAGGCAGTAGGAATATTTTTTGCTTATGATTTAGAAAAAAGAGAATTTTTTTTAATTGATAAGGGGCAAGGAATTTTTTCTAGTTTGAGAAAGGTTATTTTAGATTTGTCCGATGATTTTATGGCCTTAGAAAAAGCTTTTACTGAAGTTATTTCAGGTCGATCTCCCGAAAGTCGGGGCAATGGTTTAAAATTTGTTAAAAATGTTGTAGTGGACAGTAAAATAAGTTTATATTTTCAAAGTGGACAAGCTTATTTAGCGCTAGATGACAAAAACAAGGAAGTAAAAATAAAAAAAGCTAAGAAATATTTTAGAGGATGTTTTGCAAAAATTAATTTTTAAAAATATGATTATTGAATTAAAAAAATTTGGCATTATTTTAAATTCTAGACAATCCGGTCGCGAGGCTCTGATGGCTTTTTCTTCTAATTTAGAAAATTACAACAAGAAAGATAAAATCTATATTGATTTTTCAGATTTGGCCTCTATTTCACCTTCTTGGGGGGATGAATTTTTAGTTCCGATTTTTAAAAAATTTCCCGACAAGATGATTTTAAAAAAAGGTGGCAATGCTTCGGTTTCTTTTATGATTGATATTTTAGAAAAAGCCAATAACATTAAATTTAATTGGGAATAATTTTTATTTTTTAATTTTATTTTTTCCAATAATAAAAATATGACTAGTTTTGCTATCTTTTTATTAATTCTTCTAGTTTTAGGAATAGGTTTTTTGATTTACTTATTTTTCAAAAATGCCTCAGGTGGTAAATCCGATGAGAAATTATTAGTTTTAGCAGAAAAGCTAAGTGAACTTAGTCGACAAAATGAAAACCTGCGTCAAGAATTAGATCGGAAACTAAGTGAGACTCATAAAGCTAATCAAGAAAGCTCTTATAAATCTAGTCAATTAATTCAAGGTATTTCTAATCAATCATCTAAATTAATTTCTGAAATTACTGAAAAACTAACTAAATTAGATGAGACTAATAAACAGGTTGTTGGTTTTTCTCAGCAATTAAATAATTTAGAAAAAGTTTTGACTAATCAGAAAAAGCGAGGAAATTTAGGTGAGGCGGGATTAAAATTGGTTTTAGAGAATATTTTACCCCCAACTGCCTATACTTTGCAGTATCAATTTAAGGATGGAGATATTGTTGATGCTGTTATTACTACTAAAGAGGGGCTTATCCCTGTTGATGCCAAGTTTTCACTAGATAATTATAATCGAATTTTAAGTGAAGATGACGTTGATAAAAAAGCAATTTTAGAAAAGGAATTTCGCAATGATCTAAAAAAGAGAATTGACGAAACTTCTAAATATATTCGAGTTAAGGAGGGGACCATGGACTTTGCTTTAATGTTTATTCCAGCTGAGGCTATTTATTATGATTTATTGATAAATGAAGTCGGAGCTGTTAAGGTTAATACTCGCAGTTTAGTTGATTATGCTTTTGGTGAAAAAAGAGTAATCATCGTTTCTCCTACAACTTTCGCCGCCTATTTACAAACTATTTTACAGGGTTTGCGTGCTTTACAAATCGAAGAGGGGGCTAAAAATATTAGGAAAAATGTGGAAAATTTAAGTCGGCATTTATTGAGCTATGATGATTTTATGAAGAAATTAGGAAATAGCATGTCCACTACTGTTAATCATTATAATAGTGCCTATAAAGAGTTTAAAAAAATAGACAAAGATGTAGCTCGTATTACTGATAAAAAATCGGAAGTAGAAATTTTGGAGATAGATAGACCGAAGAACTAAAGCTATTCCTTACTTATTACCCCTAGTAAAAGCCGGATTCCAACTTTCATTGGGATGACAAAAGATATCGGAATAATAAAAAGTAGATGGAAAATATTAAAAATAAAAACTTAAGAACAGAAATTTTGAAAACCATTACTTGGTTTGATTTATTTTCTCATCCTTTGACCATTTTCGAAATTTTTAAATATATAAATTATTCCTGTAAATTAAATGATGTGATTGTAGAATTAGAAAATTTTTCAGACAAGATAAAAAACAAAAATGGTCTTTATTATTTATCTGGGCGGGAAGATATAATAGAGGAAAGATTCAAGCGCTTTAATTATTTTAAGAAAAAAATAAAACGAGCCAAGAAATTTAGTAAATTAATATCGAAAATACCTTCTGTTTCTGGCGTAGCAATTTCCAATATTATTGGTGATCACAATTTAAGAGAAAGCAGTGATATTGATTTTTTTATTATAACGAAATCTGGTAAAATTTGGTTGACTAGATTTTTTTGTACTTTTTTGGCTAAAATTTTACATCTTAGACCTAATCATAAAACAAAGAAAGATAAAATTTGCCTTAGTTTTTATATTAGTTCTGATAACTTAAATTTAGAAAAATATTTATTAAACGATAAGGATCTTTATTTTATTTATTGGTTGGTTGGATTAGAACCTATTTATGATAAAAAAAATATTTTTAGCAAATTTTATCAAGAAAATTCTTGGTTAAAAAAATATTTACCAAATTTTTCCCAGTCATTTCAATTAAGTATTACGCCTTTTGAATTTAAGACTATTTCTCCTGGATTTATTGAAAAAATATTAAAAAAAATTCAATTAAATATTATGCCTAGAGAATTAAAAAATCAGGCCGGCAAATCTTCGGGGGTTGTTTTAGAGGATAATATTATAAAACTATTTTTAGAAGACAAGCGTTTGTTTTTTATTGATAAATATGAAGAAAATTTTAGAAAAAATAATTGAATACCTTTTCTATTTATTTGTTTTTACTTTTGTTTGGCAGACAAAATTAATTATTGTGCCAGCAGAGACAAATTATAATGAAATTGCCTTATATTTTAATTATTTATTATTAGCCTTAATTTTAATAATATTTATTTTTTATTTTTTTAAATATAAGAGGAATGAAGCGATAAATAATTTTGATTTTGCTAAATATTGGGTAGCTTTAGCTGGGATGGAATTTTTTATTTTTCTTTCTATTTTTGCCTCTAGTGTGAGAGCAGTGTCTATTTTTAAATATATTTTATTTTTATTATCTTTTGGTCTTTTGTTTTTAATGACTCAATTCAAATTTAACTTTAAAAAAATAATTTTGATATTTTTGTCAGCTCTTTTATTTCAAGCTTCTTTAGGAATTTTTCAGTTTTTTAGTCAAAAAAGTTTTTCTAATAAATATTTGGGAATAGCTAGTCATGAGGCCTCTGTTTTGGGTGTTTCGGTTTTAGAAAATGATTTGGGGCGTTTCGTTAGAGCTTATGGAGCCACTGATCATCCTAATGTCTTTGGTGCTTTGATGTTTTTTGCAATATTTTTCGTGATTTTATTATTAGTAATTGATCCTTACTTAGAATTTTCTAGTTTAAATAATAAAGTAAGTTCAGGATTTAAGGAAGGTGAACGAAACAAAAAATATCGAGGGCGTAAAATATTGTTTTATTTTGTTTTGTTGATTTTTATAATCGCCTTGATGGTTTCTTTTTCTCGTAGCGCTTTTTTGGCCCTGGGATTATCATTGATTTTTTTGTTTTTGACTTCATTATTTAATAAAAATAGTTTTAAAAAATATTACCCTATTTTTATTTTTTGTTTAACTTCAATTTTGCTATTTTTTATTATTTTTAAGCCTCTTATAGTAAATAGATTTAAGCTTTCTTCTCGTTTAGAGAAAATTTCTATTAGTGAAAGGTCTGAGCAAATAGGGGAAGCTTCTAAAATAATAAAGAGCAATCCTTGGTTGGGAGTTGGTTTAGGAGCCTATCATAATAAGGTTTTAGAATTAAATCCAACTTGGGAGTCTTATCAAGCTCAGCCTGTTCATAATACTTTTTTATTATCTTTAGCGGAAATAGGCTTATGGGGGTTCATTTTATTTTTACTCTTTATATTTTATATAATTAAAAAAAACGTTTTGCAGGTTCATTATTTCCCTTTATTTATAGGTATTTTTGTATTTATGGCTTTTGATCATTGGTTGTGGAGCTTGCCTTTTGGGTTATTATTTATGTTTTTCTTATTTGGCTTGACATTTTATTTTAAATATGATAAGGTTCATGGTTAAATTGTAAATTAATAATAGAATATAAATAATAAAAACCGAATGAAAAATGGAAGAAATCAAGAGAAAAAACAGAAGATTTGTTACAAATTCTGGCCGAGGGGAGTATTCAGAAATCATCTCTGAAGCTTTGAGGGTTGGAGTTAAGAGGCTTATCACTCACAAAAGACCAGATCTAGATGCCATAGCGTCTCTCTGGTTTACCACTAGATTTTTGCTGGGAATAAAAAGGGGCGATGAATTGCCCAAAATAATGTTTGTTCCAGCTGGTTGGAAGGGTCCTTTGGAGCCGGGAGATTTGGCCCTAGACATCTCAGTTAATGGCCAGGGGGTAAAAGGATCTTTAAATAAAAGAAATGAAACTGTTCATTCTTGTCTTTATGAACTTTTTAATTTCTATGGAGATGATAACGTTAAGAAAATATTGTGGAAAATGGTTACTCTAATAGATGCTCACGACAGCCATGGTTACAAGTATGCCTCCGAGAACCAGTTTAGGGGTATAAACGATATTAGCCAGAAGCATTTTGCAGGCTGGTTTTTTACCTGGCGGTATCAGAGTGTAATACGACCCGATGATTATTTTGCTATTTGTGAGAGGCTTTTTGAAGATTTTGATGGTTATTATGTAATAACCGATGAATTCATAAATTGTCGATTTCGGACCGATGTTATTAATAATACTACCATTATTGGTAAAACAGCCTTGTATATCAATAATAGCGGAAGAGATGATGTTTTTTCAGCGTCTTCTATTATTTTTGATAAGCTCCAAATGTCCTGCTACGTTTACTTAGATGGGTTTGACTTGGGCATTATTCTAAATGAAAAAAAAATTAGCAATAAGTTTCGAGCTGACCATGAAGAAATAAAGGAGGTCGTTTCCAATGCCGGAGAAGCAGAGGGCTGGTTTAGTCACGATGGGGGAGCAATGTATTCTTGGGGGACAAAAAAGTCTCACGCTACTAAAGCATCAAACGTGGATCCATTTATTCTTACTTCGGTAGTTGAAAGAGTCAGAAGCATGTACTGCGACTAGTTAAAATAAAAACAAAAAAAATAACCTGATTTAATTCAGGTTTTTTTAATTGGTAAAAAATTAGATGATTGTTATTAGTCTTTTAAGATTAAATTTTTTTCTTAATAATAAAATTTTCTTGCAAATACAATAGATCTTTTTTTAATCGTTTCAATAATTTTTTTAATTCTTCCTTATTTTCCAAAACATTATCTTGATTTATCAGCTCTATAATAGTCGCTAGAGTTCCAAAATAATCATTTTTTTTAACATGAAAATTAACACTTTTTTTATCGTGTATTAAATAAAAAGACGGACTAATTTTGTAATCTTTATTCATATTTTAATTTTAAAATAATTATCTTAAACGAGGCTAATGAATTTACTTTTAGAGATGATAAGATGATCCAATACTTCGATTCCCAATAATTCTCCAGCTTCTTGTAGTTTTTTAGTAACCTCTAAATCTTCAGTAGTAGCTTTTAATGTTCCGGAGGGGTGATTGTGGGCTACAATTATAGCGCTAGCGCCATGCTCAATGGCAGGACGGAAAACTTCGCGCGGATGAATGATACTAGCATCAATTGTTCCGACTGAAATAGTTTCACTATGAATTAATTTGTAGCGACTATTTAAATACAGTCCTCGGAAATTCTCTTTATTTAATTTAGTCATGTCCTTTAAATGTTCAAAAGCTTGTTTGGCATTTCTAATAGTTATTGTTCCAGTTTTTTCTTCTTTGAAAAATCTTCGACCTAATTCAAAGCAAGCTACAATTTGACAGGACTTTACTAATGGTAATCCAAATTCCTTTTCTAAGTTGTTGGGATTTTTTTCATTAATAATGGCATTCTTGCCGTATTCTTTTAAAATCCGATGAGCCATATTTAAAACTTCTTCTTTTTTGGTGCCAGAGTTTAGGATGATAGCTAATAGTTCGGCTGAACTAAGACTTTCTACGCCAGATTTTAGCATCTTTTCTCTGGGCTTGTCGTCTTCAGCTCGGTCTCTAACAGCGACAATATTGTATTTTTTATTACGGTTGATTATTAGATTATGATCCTTGATTTTGTAAGCCATAATTTTCTATTAAATTATTATATTTTAATTATAGCAAATATATGATAGAATTAAAATAAACTAACTTTTAACACTAATTAAACTATAATAATTCAAGAAAAGGCTTGATTTTATTGTTTAAAATTTCTTATGAAAATTTCTGAATTTAAGCTCAAAAATGGTTTGCCTGTTTTTTTAATAAAACTTCCTCAATTTAAGACGGCTACTGTTTTAGTGATGTATAAGACGGGATCTAAATATGAGGACAGAAAAACTTCGGGTTTATCTCATTTTTTGGAGCACATGTTTTTTAAAGGTACTATTAAACGTCCAAATACTTTGAGTTTATCAGCCGAGTTGGATTCTATTGGAGCCGAGTTCAATGCCTTTACCGGAAAAGAATATACAGGTTATTATGTGAAAACTCCTAAAAATAAAATTGGGATAGCCGTTGATGTTTTAGGAGATATGTTAACAAATTCAAAATTTGATAGTGATGAAATTGAAAGGGAGAAAGGTGTAATTATTGAAGAAATGAACATGTATGAAGATAATCCGATGATGCATATTGAAGATGTTTTTGAATCTTGTTTATATGGAGATACTCCTGCTGGTTGGGATACTATTGGAAGCAAGGAAAACGTTATGAGTTTTAAGCGAGAAGATTTTATTAATTATTTTAAAACTCAGTATGGCGTCAAAAGTGCCGGATTATTTTTAGCAGGAGATTTTTCAGTTAAAGAAATTAAAAAAATATTAGAAGAGAAATTTGCCGGAATTTTAAAGAATAATTACAAGAATAAGAGCAAGGTAGTTGAGAAGCAAAGTAAAGCTAATTATAAAATAAAAACAAAAAAGACCGATCAGATGACTTTGTCTTTGGGTTTTAGGACAGTTCCTGCTAATCATAAAGATGAGGTAGTTTTGAAGTTGCTATCTATTATTTTGGGCGGATCGATGAGCTCTCGTTTATTTATTGAACTTCGAGAGCGTCGTGGCTTGGCTTATTATGTTCGGGCTAATACCGAGTTTTATAGTGATTGCGGATATCTTACTGTGCAGGCAGGCGTTCCAAAAGATAAATTTGAAGAGGCTGTTACGGTTATTTTAAGTGAATATCAAAAATTAAAAAATGAATTAGTTTCAGCCAAAGAATTAAAAAGAGCCAAAGATTTATTGACTGGAAAACTGATAGTTTCGATGGAGGGAAGTGATGATTTTAGCACTTGGTATGGCCGTCAATTTCCGACAAGAGATAAATTTTCTTCACCGGAAGAGACTTTAAAAAAATTCAAAAAAGTTTCAGATCAAGATATTCGAAGAGTAGCAAAAAATTTATTTGTAAATAAAAGTTTGAATTTGGCAGTTATTGGGGATGTAAAGGACGATAAGAAAATCAGTAGTATTTTAAAGATTAAGTAAACCCCCTTTTTGTCACTCCAGCCTTTGCTGGAATGACAAGGAATAAGTTTAATAATAGGGGTTAATATTGACGGGTTAATATTAACCTGCTATAATGTGGACATGAACAATTTATCAAAAGAAACAATTAAAATTCTAGAAATAATAGAAAAATTTGGACCGATTCGATCATCGGAAATTGTTAAAATTTCTAAAATATCTATTAAGAATATATATAAACATTTAACCCGACTTTTAGATGAGGATTTGATTAAGAAAAATGGCAACACTCCAAAGGTTTACTACTCTATTAAATTAAATAAAGATAAAAATCTTGTAGTTAAAAGTATTAAAGATTATTTTATTGAACAAAATTATATCTATTTATCTCCCAATGGTGATATAATTCGAGGAATAGACGGTTTTAGTACTTGGTGCGAGAAAAATAATTTTGATTTTGAAAAAGAAAAAGATAATTTTTATAAAAAATTAAAAGTATTAAATAAAAATAAAAAAGATGAACTATTTTCTGCTAAAAATAAAATATTGGCCGGAAAAAATAAAGTTTATTTAGATGATATATATTTTAGTGATTTCTATACTTTTGATTATTTTGGAAAAACTAAATTAGGACAATTGGTTTACTTAGGTAAAACATCTCAGGATAAAAAAATTATTAAGGAGATTGTTAGAATTGTTAATCCGGCAATAGAAAAAATAATAAATAAAAAAAAGATAGATTTCGTTGGTTTTATACCCCCAACTATAGACAGGAAAATTCAATTTATGGATGTTTTTAAAAAAGAGTTAAATATTGAATTGGAAAATATTATTATCAGTAAAACTTCCGGTGATATAAAGATTCCTCAAAAAACACTTAGAAAGCTAGAGGACAGAATTATAAATGCCAATGAAACTATTTCTGTTAAGCCCAGTCAAGAGATAAAAGGCAATGTCTTAATTATCGATGATGCCACTGGTTCAGGGGCAACTTTAAATGAGGTGGCCAAGAAAATAAAAAATATAAATAAAAATGTTAAAGTTTTTGGTTATTCAGTTGTCGGTAGTTATAAAAATTTTGATGTAATTAGTGAGGTTTAGTTTTTTTATTGGTATATATAAATATGAATGAAGAATTGAAAAAATTGAATAAAGAGCAATTATTAGCTGTTAAACATGATAAGGGTCCGCTTTTGGTAGTAGCTGGCGCTGGGACCGGAAAGACTACTGTTTTAATCAATCGCTTAGCTTATTTAATAATGGAAAAGAAGCTTAAGACTGATGAAATATTATTAACAACCTTTACTGAAAAATCAGCTAATGAAATGATCGAGCGAGCTGACAAAATTTTACCTTATGGTTATGTTGATTTATGGATACATACTTTTCATGGCTTTGCAGAGAGAATTTTGCGTCAATATGGACTAGAGATTGGTTTAAATCCCGAGTTTAAATTATTGGATAGTACTGCTCAATGGGTTTTTTTGAAAAAAAATCTAGAAAAATTAAATTTAAAATATTATCATTCTTCTGGTAACCCCAATAAATTTATTGCCGAATTATTATCGCATTTTTCACGTCTAAAAGACGAAAATATTTCCAGTGAAGATTATCAAAAATTAGTTGATAGTTTGGATAAAAAAATGCAGAAAAATTCAGGCAGGGAAATAGATGATATTGAGGAGGCTTTGGAATTAGAGAGATTAAAAGAGTTATCTAATTCCTATAATGTATATAATAAATTATTAATAGAAAATAATTTTTTAGATTTTGGTGATTTGATAAATTATACTATTAAATTATTTAAAACTCGTCCTAATATTTCTAAAATTTTAAAGGATAAGTTTAAATATTTGATGGTTGATGAATTTCAGGATACTAATTTAGCTCAATATGAGTTGATAAAATTATTGGCAGAAGGTAAAAATAATTTAATGGTTGTGGGTGATGATGATCAGTCTATTTATAAATTTCGCGGAGCCTCAATTTCTAATATTATGCAATTTAAGGATGATTTTCCTAATACTAAGGAAATAATTTTGAGTAATAATTATCGTTCCCGTCAAGAAATTTTGGACGTGGCTTATAAATTTATCAAAAACAATGACCCCAATCGTTTAGAGGTTAAATTAAATATTAATAAAAAATTAAAATCTCGCTTAAAGTTTTCTAGCAAAAATCCGGCTGTATCCGCTATTAATTTTTCAATTCAATCAGATGAGTTAAATTTTGTTTCAGCTAAGATAATGGAAATTTATGAAAAAGAGCCGGAGACTAATTGGTCAGACTTTGCTATTTTATCTCGAACTAATAACACAGCTGATATTTTTTCTAAGGATCTCAGTCGCCTTAATATCCCGAATCATTTTGTGTCTCTTCGCGGTTTGTATTATAAGGCAATAGTTTTGGATATCATTTCATATTTTAAATTACTTGATAATTATAAAGAATCTTCGGCTTTGTTTCGGGTTTTAAATATGGAGGCTTTTAAAATTTCCAATATTGATTTGGTGAATTTAAATTCTTTCGCTAAGAGAAATTATTGGTCTCTATATGAAGCTTTGGAAAATATTGATAAGGTTAAGGGGCTTAGTGCTGAGTCTTTTCCTAAAATTAATAAATTATTGAGTTTAATAAAAAACCATTCAGCTTTTGTCGGTGATAAAAAACCAAGTTTTATTTTTATTAAGTTCATTTATGATAGTGAGATTTTAAAAAATTTGCATCACGAAAGAGATAGGGAAACTTTTTCATATATTAATCAATTTTATCAAAAAATAAAAAAGTTTGAAGAGAATGGGGAAGATTTGCGCCTTAAAGATTTTATTGAAGCCTTGGAATTTGAGTTAGAGGCTGGTGATACGGGTGGACTTAAAAATGATTTTGTTGATGTTGACACGGTTAAGGTAATGACTGTTCATTCGGCTAAGGGTTTGGAATTTAAATATGTTTTTTTAGTGGATTTGGTAGAGCGTCGCTTTCCTAGTGATTCTAGGGTTGAAAAAATAAGTATTCATCCAGCCTTAATTAAGGAAAAAATTTCTGAAAATGATAATTTTCATATTGAAGAAGAACGCCGCTTGTTTTATGTAGCCTTAACTCGAGCTAAGGAAGGATTATTTTTAACTAGCGCCAAGGATTTTGGTGGGGCACGTGAAAAAAGACCGTCAGCTTTTATTAAAGAGGCTGGTTTAGATTTAGAGGTAGTAGATAAAATTGATTTTTCAAGTCTGGAATTTTTGAAAGATTTAAAAGTTATAAGCGAAGAAAAGCCTAAATTAGAGAAAAAAGAAGATTATCAATTACCGGCTCATTTTTCTTTTTCTCAGTTTGCTGCTTTTGATAAATGTCCTTTGCAATATAAATATGCTCATATTTTAAAAATTCCATCTTCCGAAGATAAACCCAGTTTAACTTTTGGACGAGTTATCCATGATACTTTATATAATTTTTTACTTCCAATTATTGCTAATAATAATATGCAAGCTGATTTGTTTTCTTCTGTTAAAAAAGAAGGTGATTTGAAAAGTAAATTAAGCGAGAAAAAATTGTTAGAGTTGTATAAAAAGTTTTGGCAGGATGAGGGTTATGGCAGTAAGCAAAAACGAGATGAGTATTGGCAGAAGGGTTTGGATTTATTGAAAAATTTTTTCAATGATTTAATGAGTGAGAATTTGCCGGAGATTTATTTTTTAGAAAAAGATTTTCGTTTTAAATTTCAAGATTTTTTAATTAAAGGAAAGATTGATCGAGTTGATAAAATAGGTGAGGGCAATTTTGAGATTATTGATTATAAGACTGGTTCTGGTAAGGATAAGTTGGAAACTGATGATAAACGACAGTTAGTTTTGTATAAAATGGTTGCTGAAGCTTCTTTTGGGATAAAAGTTGATAAGCTGAGTTATTATTATTTAGAGAATGGACAAAAGTTGAGTTTTGAGGCTAAAGATAAGGATATTGAAAAAATGGAGGAGTGGCTGCTTGATAGCGTAGCAGAAATTAGAAAAAAGCAATTTTTGCCAAAACCCTCGTCTTTTACTTGTGATTTTTGTGATTTTAAAGGGATTTGTGAGTTTAGACAGTAAAGCTATTTCGATTTATTATTTTTTATCGTCATCCTTACTAGTCGCGTAGCCGAAGGCTATATGTGATTAAATCGAGGATTTTATTAATACTCGGTAGGTGTTTGGTTTTCTGCTTTTGCGAGAGTGACAAGAGAAATTTTATCATTATATATAAATAAAAATAGAATTTATGTTTAAAAAATTTAAATCTAATAAACTCGCTTTTACACTAATAGAGTTATTAGTGGTAATCGCTATTATCGGTATTTTAGCAACTCTTGCCGTAGTATCTTTACAGAATGCTCGAGGTCGCGCTAGAGATCTTAAAAGAATGGCTGATATTAGACAAATTCAAACAGCCTTATCTTTATATATAAGCGATCACGGAACATATCCTTTAACTGGGGAAATAGATAGTTTTATTGCTACAGCCGGAGTAACCTATATGGCAACAGTACCAACCGCCCCAACTCCTCAAGACGGAGAATGTATTGAAAGTGATAATAATTATATTTATGAATCAACCGACGGTTCAACTTATACTATAACATTCTGTACAGGATCAGGGGTCGGAGGATTGGGCGAAGGGGTTAAAGTCGCTAGCCCTAGTGGTATAACCACTCTAACCCCCTGGGCTTGCGGCGATAATTTAATAGACTCTCGAGATTCAAATTTTTATCCTACGGTTCAGATTGGTACTCAATGTTGGATGGCTAAAAATTTAAATATTGGTACTATGGTGAACGGTTCTAGCGATCAGGGAACAAGTTGTGCTAATATAGAAAAATATTGTTATAATAATTTAGAAGGTAATTGTGATATTTATGGAGGATTATATCAATGGACTCAATCTATGTGTGGAATTACTACTGAGCTAAATCAAGGAATTTGTCCCTCAGGATGGCATATACCATCTAACTCCGAATGGGTTACTTTGATTAATTATTTAGGGGGAACGTTAGTAGCTGGAGGCAAAATGAAAGAAGTTGGAACCACTCACTGGAATTCTCCTAATACTGGAGCTACTAATGAATCTGGTTTCACGGCCTTATCAGCTGGTGGTCGCGATGCCGATGGTTTTTTTGATGGTATTGCTGACTATGCTCTCTTTTGGTCGTCTTCGGTTGAGGGATCTGGTGCTTGGGATCACTATATTCTCTCTGGTCACGCTGTTATTAACACTAGTAGTAATGATCAGATCTACGGTTTTTCAGTTCGCTGTCTTCAGAATTGATTTACTTCGCTGTAGTCGTACAAAACGCGACGAAGTTGGGTTTAATAATCAATATTCCTTACTCAGTCAGTGCTTTAGCGCTGGTTGAGAGTTCTCTCTTTCTCCTTTTTCTCTTTTCTTTTTATTATTTTTCCTTTTCTTAGCTTGATTTAGTGGGCCAAGAAAATAATTACCATTATTTTTTGTGAGTTTAGACAGTAGGTAGATGTCATAAAAGTAATGTCTTTTTCGACATCCGATGTTATAAAAGTAATATTTTTTTAGACACTTTAATTAAAAAAGGAAGCGCATTGGCTTCCTTTGTTTTTGTTGCTATTTTCCGCAGACCATTCCTTTGCAGGATGAGGCTTCTGGAGCCTCTAGACATATTTGGACATTCTTCACATTAGAAAAAGGTCTTTCCGGGAAAATCAGGAGGTCGATGACTTCACTAATCAAAATTGATTCAGAAATTTTCATTTCGGCGTAATCTGTAATTAGTTTTTGGATTTTTTCCTGATTTTTTTCGTTTATGTTTTTAAAAATATGCCGGAAGTATTTCGGCAGGTGCACCACTTCCTGGTCGTCCGGAGATTGAATTTTGTCGAAAACTTCGATGGGATTAAAGTCTTTGTTGGTTTGAATTTTTATTTTTACCGGGATTTCAATGGTGGAGTTTTTCCATCTTCCAGAGATTTTGGTTTTAATCACTAGAATATTTTCTTCCATTGTTTCAACATCATTCCATGTCCAGTTTGATTGTTGGTCAGTAGTTTTTAGTTTCTTAATGATACCTTTACCCCAAATTGGTTTGTTGAATTTTATTTTCTCCCTTTTTTGTTTGAATATAATCCTGGATCCTTCCCGTTGAGTAATTATCTGTTGAATAATTAATTGAATTGTAGCGCTGTCATGTCGGGCATTCTCATACGGTGGCATGGAAATAAAAATTGATTTAACCTTTTTACATAAAATGTAATTAAGTATTGGTATCCCAAATGCGAGCAGAAAAATTAGAATATCTTTTTGATCAAGATAGTCTTTATTAATGATGCTGTGATTGCATAGCATTAAAATTAAGACTACTATAATTAAAACGATAAAAAAAACAAAATTTTTTCTTCCCGTTTCTTCAGCGAAGGCGAGAAAATAAGACCTGATAATTTTTTTCATGGTTTTTTCTTTTTTGGTTGATATTATTGATAATCAGGTTAATTTTTAAATTTAAATAAATTTCTTAAATAAACTTAAAAATTAACCTAATTTTTCTGTATTCATCAAGAAAAACCAATGTTTTTCAAGGAACTAATTTTAATAGGTAATATTATCATTATTTTATAAAAAAGTCAAGATTGTTTAAGACCTTATTTAGTGTTATTATAAGGTTAGTATTATTAATATTTTTTATTAATTATTCTTTTTTGTTTTTTATTAATAATAGATTCTATTTTATGAACGAAAACGATAGAATTATAAATCCAAGTGAGACTAATGGCGACAAGGCTTTTGATTTGAGCTTACGCCCCAAGTCTTTTAGCGAATACATTGGCCAAGATGGTGTTAAAACTAATTTAAATATTACCATCAAAGCCGCCCTGAAGCGCAATGAACCCATTGAGCATGTTTTGTTTTATGGGGCTCCGGGTTTAGGTAAAACAACCTTAGCTCATGTTTTAGCTAATGAATTAAAGGCAAATATAAAAGTAACCTCTGGTCCAGCTATTGAAAAAAGTGGCGATTTAGCAGCAATTTTAACTAATCTAAGTGAAGGCGATATCTTATTTATTGACGAAATTCATCGACTTAATAAAGCTATTGAAGAAATTCTATATCCTGCCATGGAAGACTATGCTTTAGATTTGATAATGGGTAAAGGTCCGGGGGCACGAACTTTGCGTTTAGATTTACCAAAATTTACAATCATTGGGGCAACAACTAAAGCGAGTATGTTATCAGCTCCACTTCGCGATAGATTCGGCATTATTCATCACTTGGATTTTTATGAACACGATCATATCCATAAAATTATAAATCGTAGTGCTGGAATTTTAAATATCGAAATAGAAGGTGAGGCTGGAAATTTGATAGCCGAAAGATCGAGACGTACTCCCCGTATCGCTAATCGTTTACTTAAAAGAGTTCGCGATTTTTCAGAAGTGGAAGGTCGTGGAGTTATTGATAAGGAAATTTGTTTAAGAGCTTTTGAAATTTTAAATGTTGATGAATATGGTCTGGATTATGTCGATAGAAAAATATTAAATACTATTATTGAAAAATTTGGTGGAGGACCAGTTGGGATTAATACTTTGGCTGCGGCTACTGGAGAAGATATGGCCACTATTGAAGATGTTTATGAGCCGTATTTAATGCAAATTGGTTTTTTAGATCGTTCTCCTCGTGGACGAATTGCTACCGATAAAGCTATTAAGCACCTAAAGTCTGAATAGATTAAAACATTAATATTTAGTCCAGAATACCTCAAATTTAGTCAAAAAGAATAAATTTACCCTAATTTATGGATTGCCACTCCATAAAATTTGACAAATTTATGGATTATCGATCCATAAATTTTGCCTAATTTATGGATTTGGTTTTATTATTCTATGAAATTATCCGATTTCGATTACAATCTGCCAAAAGAGCTTATCGCTCAAGAGCCAGTCAACCCGCGGGATCATTCCCGTCTTTTAATTTACAATAGAGAGAACAAAAAAATTGAACATCAAAAATTTTATGACATTATTGATTATCTAAACCCCGGTGATATTTTATTTGTAAATAATTCCAAAGTTTTTTCAGCTCGCTTAGAAGCTTATAAAAAAACAGGTGGAAAAATAGAAATTTTTTTATTGAAAAACATTGATAAGAAAAAAAATACTTGGGAGTGTTTAATTGGCGGGAAAGTTCGCCCTGGGTTAGAATTAGATTTGATTAAAAATTTAAAAGCTCAGGTTATAGAAAAAAAGGATGATGTTTGGCACCTTTCTTTTGATCAAAAATATGATGATTTTATTAAGATTGTAGAAAAAATTGGACAAACTCCATTACCTCCTTATATTAAAAGAGATAAAAAGAATAAAAATGATATTAAAAATTATCAAACTATTTATGCTAATGATGAAAAATTGGGGTCATCAGCCGCTCCGACGGCTGGTCTTCATTTTACTGAAAAATTATTGAAGAAAATAAAAGGAAAAGGCGTAGAAATATTAGAGGGGACTTTGCATGTCGGTTTAGGAACATTTTTGCCAATTAAGACTGAAGATATTAGGGAGCATCAAATGCATAGTGAAGAGGTCGAAATTTCTTTAGAGGTTTTACAAAAGATAATTCAAGCCAAAAAAGAGGGAAGACGTATTATTGCCGTTGGCACAACTTCAGCCCGCATATTAGAAAGTCTTTTTAAGAAGATCTTGGATCCCTCGCGTATAGCTAACCTTGTAGGTTGGCATGCGGTTTCTAAAGCTATTAATTTTTCCACTGATATATTTATTTATCCCGGTTATCAATTTAAAATTGTTGATAGTTTAATAACCAATTTTCATTTACCCAAATCAAGCCTATTATTGATGATTAGTGCATTAATTGGTAGAGAAGAAACCTTAGATATCTACAAAAAAGCTATTGCCGAAAATTATAGATTTTTTAGTTATGGCGATGCAATGTTGATTATTTGATTTTTAAGTTAATTTTTGTTAACATATCAAATATAATATTTAAAAATTATTTTATTTTTTCGGATATTAATATTCGTTTAAATTGCCCTTCTTATGTTGAAAAACTTTTTTGAATTATTGAAAGTTGTAGTAATATCATTAATTATAATATTACCAATTAGGTATTTTATCATTCAACCTTTTTATGTTAAAGGAGCTTCTATGGAGCCGACTTTTCATGATCATGAATATTTAATTATTGATGAAATATCTTATCGTTTTAATAAACCTCAAAGAGGTGAGGTGATTGTTTTTCGTTATCCACAAAATCCTCAAGAATACTTTATTAAAAGAGTCGTAGCTTTACCTGGAGAAATAATCAAAATGATTGATGGAGAAATTTTTATTTATAATTCTGATAATCCTACAGGCTTTAAATTAGATGAAGGTTTTTATTTATCTGATAGCGTTAAAACTTATAGTCTAGTTGATGAGCTTATTTCCTTGGGTGAAGACGAATATTTTGTTTTAGGGGATAACCGTTATGCCTCCAAAGATTCTAGAACTTTTGGCCCTTTAAAAGATAGTTTTATTACTGGGAAGGTTTTGTTTCGTGGTTGGCCCTTTAGTCGCTTAACTTTATTTAAGTATTCTAATATTTATAATTTCAATAATTAATATATAACAAATTTTATTTGTTAATTAAAAATATGGGTAGAAAAAAGAAAATAGTTAGCAATAATACTAAAAAAAATATTCCTAAGAAATTATCAGTTAAGAAAGGAATTAAAACTGATAAAAATAAAACTAAAAAAAATTCAGCTAGTTTTTTTCGTCTTCTAGGAACTAAAGATTTTTCAGCTTTTGATTATAAATTTTTATTTCCAATTTTAAAAAAGATCGAAGAAACTGCAAATTGCTATAGTTTTTCTAGAGTGGAATATCCTATTATTGAGGATGCTGGTTTGTATAAAAAAATTTTTAATAAAGATAAGAAAAAAATTCTTTTTGAGATTGAGCAGAAGAGTCTCGAAAAAATAGTTTTACGTCCCGATTTAATTCATGGTTTAGCTAGAGCTTTTGTCGATCACGGAGGTTTGAATAATTTAGAAAAACCTATTAAACTTTTTGCTCTAGGTCCAGTTTTTCGTCAAGAGAAAATTAGAGGTGGAATATATCGTCAATTTAATCAATTTAATTTTAGTATTTTAAACGATTCTAAACCAGTTTCTGATGCTTTTTTGATTTTTTTAATTTACAATATTTTTAAAGAATTACAAATTGATGTACAAGTTCAAATAAATAGTCTCGGTAATTCTGAATGTCAAAAAGATTTCTTGCATAAATTTTCTAAATTTTTAAAGGAGCGTGGTCGTCGAAGTAAACTTTGTAATGAATGTAAAAAAAATATTATAAAATCTCCAGCTTTACTTTTAGAATGTCAGGAAGAGGGTTGTTTGAAAGTTAGAAGTGATATGCCTCAAATTATCGACTTTTTATCTGAGGATTCTAATGCTCGTTTTTATAAAACTATGGAATTTTTAGATGAGATGGATATTAATTATAATTTTAATCCTTATTTAGTAAAAGATTTGGGTTATTATAATGACCTTATTTTTGAAATTTGGCCTATTGATAAAAATGGAGAACTAAATTCTAAGCTTGCTTTGGGACGTGGAGGGCATTACGATAGTCTTTTTTCTTGTTTGGCCAACAAAGATATTTCCTTTTTGAGTTTTAGTGGTGGAATTGAGAGAACTTTAATTAAATCTAAAGAAAATAATTTATTTATTTCTGATGATAAAGATGTTATTTTTTTAGCTCAAATTGACGCTTGCGCTAAAGCTAAATCGATGTTTTTATTTAAAGAATTATTAAGCAAAGGATTTAATGTTAAGCAGGCTTTTCATCTTGATGGTTTAAAAGATCAATTAGAAGAAGCTCGAGTTTTTAAAGCTAAAATAGTATTAATTTTAGGAAAAAAAGAATTAAATGAGGGAACTATTTTATTTAGAGGTACTGATTCTGGTGTTCAAGAGATCATTGCTCAAAAAGATTTGGTTCGTCGTTTAGAAAAAGAAATTTCTCAATAGGGGCTTGAAAATAATAAAATAGTGTGATATATTACTTAATATATTAATTTATTTAAGATTGACTCATTTTGAGTTATAAATAGAAAGGTAGGTGTCTTTATGGCAGATTTAAAGAGGAAAAAGGGTGAAAGTTTTGAAGCGTTTTTAAGACGTTTTAAAAGTAGCCTAAAGAATAATAAAAGATTAGATTCTTTTAAAAAGAAGCGGACTTATTCAAAAGAAAAAACTAGTGTTCAGTTAAAGAAGTCAGCCTTAGCTAGATTAGAATTAGGCAAGAAGTTCGAATATTTGAGAAAGACTGGTAAATTAAAAGATACTAGGTAGTTTTTTATTTTTTTTATTATATAAAAACCGGTATTAATAATATCGGTTTTTTGTTTTATTTATAGAATATTTTTTTAAATTTATCAAAAGTTCCTTTTTGTGAGTATTGTTTAATCCTGTCTTTAGCGTGTTTAGTTTTAACAAAATTTAACCATTGATTATCGGGATATTTTTTATCTTTTTCTATTATTATTTCTACTAAATCTCCATTTTTTAATTCGTGGTCTAGGGTACTTATTTTTTCGTTAATTAAGACTTGCGAAGCTTTATTTCCGATGTCAGTATGAATAGCATAGGCAAAATCAATAGGAGTGGCTTTGTCAGGTAATTCAATAACATCCCCTTTAGGAGAAAAAACAAAAATTCTATTTTGGAAAATATTTGATTTTATTTCTTTAATAAAATTTTCGGTATTTTGGTTTTCTTTCTGTATTTCTAGAATTTCTTTAATCCAATTAGGTTTTTCATATTTAGATGTTTCGTTTTTATAATTCCAGTGATTTTGAGATCCATAAAGAGATTCTTCGTGCATTTCTTTAGTTTTAATTTGGAATTCAGTAGCTTTATTGTCAGGGCCAATTATAGTGGTATGTAAACTGCGATAACCATTGGGTTTGGGCAGGGCGATATAATCTTTAAAGCGATCAGTTATTGGTTTCCAAATATTATGAATTATCCCTAAAACCTTATAACAATCCTCAATGTTTTCGACTACCACTCTTAAAGCAAAAACATCATAAATTTCATCAAATTTTCTTTCTTTGATTTGCATTTTTTTCCAAATGCTGTAGAGATGTTTAAAGCGGGCGCTAATTTCGTAATTAATTTTTGTTTTTTTTAATTCTTCTTCTAAAATATTTTTAACTTTTTGAAAAAACTGGTTGCGTTCTGATTTTTTTTCAATTTCGTATTTATATTCTATTTGTTTGTATTCTTTAGGAAATAAATATTTGAAACAAATATCTTCCATTTGCCATTTAAGATGCCAAATACCTATAAGTCCAGCGATAGGAGCGTAGATTTCTAGAGTTTCAGTAGCTATTCTTTGTTGTTTGTTTTCTGGAAGGGCGTCTAAGGTTCTAAGATTATGAAGACGATCACAGAATTTTATATACATTATTCTAATATCATCCACCATAGCTAAGAACATTTTTCTAAGGTTTTCTCGATAGCGAGTTATTCCACGATATTTTATTTTACCTAATTTAGTTATTCCTTCTACTAATTCAGCAACTTCATCTCCAAATTCTTTTCGTATATCTTCTAGGGTTTTATTGGTATCTTCGGGAACATCGTGTAAGATACCGGCTATAATAGTACTTAAATCTGCTTTAATTTGGATTAAATTAAAAGCTGTATGGAGGGGGTGCTCAATATATGGTTCGCCACTTTTTCTGTTTTGACCTCGATGGGCTTCTTCGGCGAATTTATAGGCCCTTTCTATAATTTTAGTATCTAATTCCGGATTTATTTCTTGGGCTTTTTTAATTACTCGCTCTATAGTCATATCCTTCAATTATTTTATTTTATATGTTATAATAATAATATAAAAATTGCAATTAAGCAATTTGTTATCAATTTATAAATAATATATATTTTATGATGAAAAATAGAAAAATATTTTTATTGTTTTCTTTTATTCTTTTGTTTTTTTTAATTCTGGCTAGCAAGTTTGTTTTAGCCAGTGATTCTTTAGGAATAGAAGCGGTTGATAATACTATTGTTTTAGAATCTACTGATCCTCGATCAATTATTGTTAAAATTATAAATGTAGCTTTAGGATTTTTAGCTATTATTGCGGTTTCTTTAGCTATATTTGGAGGATTTTTGTGGATGACTTCTGAAGGCAATGAGGAAAAAGTATCTAAGGCTAAGAGAGTTTTAAAAAATGCTCTTATTGGTTTGATTATAGTTTTATCAGCTTGGGGTATTGTTACTTTTATTTTTAGAAGTTTGTTTTCTGATGGACAGTCTAATAACGGCAATATTTCTCCAGGTCAGGCTTTTTTTCAAAATGGTTTAGGAGCTATTGGGGCTTGTAGTTTAGAGAGCGTTTATCCAGCTCCTCGACAAAAGGCTGTTCCTAGAAATACTATGATTATGGCGACTTTTAAAGAGGAAGTTTCTTCTTCTACTATTTCGACCTCTAGTGTAATTATTTGCGAAGAGGGTGATTTTGACGTTGATAAAAAAACTTGTTCTCAGTCAACTGGTTTTTCGGTTAATACTTTAGATAATAAAATATTTACTTTTACACCTAGTAATTATTTGGGCAATGAAAATAGTTTTACTAATTATATTGTTTATTTTACTAACGATATTTTAGTGGTTGATGAAAGTCGTAGTATTTTTGATAATTGTTCCGGTAATTATTTCTTATGGGATTTTGAGGTTAGCAATGTTTTAGATTTGACTCCACCTAAAATAAATAGTATTTTTCCTCAACCCGATAATCTTAAAGATAGTTTATCTATAATAAGTGCTACTCCAGCTACTGCCTCTATAAGTTTTTTGACTAATAATTTTAACACTTATCAGCCAGCTAGTGTCGTTTCTGTTACTCCTTTACCAGGGTCAGTTCCGGCCAATGTTTCAATTCTTGGTACTTATAACGGAAATTATACTTCTTTTGAGGTTGTGGTTGATTCTAATGGAAACAAGGCTCAATTATTTGGTAAGGATTCTAGTAGTGGAAATATTTCTTTGGGAGTTTTTGATATTATTCCTGTTTCTAACGTCTTTGATTTTACTGGTTATTTTAAGTTAATTCCTTCGAATATAACAAACCCGAGCGTGATAGCTGGTAATTCCTGGGATGTTGAAGTTAGCAAAAAAGTTGAAAGTGATTATGTAATTTTAAATTCATTAATGTATAATTTTACCAATGGTAATAATTCTGGTTCTAATATTAAAATTGGAGCTAGTGTGACTGAGACGGCTACTAATTTAGTTAATGCTATAAATACACTTGATTCATCTATTGAGGCTGTTTTATCTACTACAGCAGGGGTAATTAATTTAACTAATAAAATAGCCGGTCTTAATGGAAATCTTTTTTCTGTTAGTTCTTCAGATTCTAACAAAATTGTTATTCAGCCCTTTTCTGGCGGAGCTAACTCGGTTGAATCTGTAAATATTAACGATAAAAAAGACAAGCCCATGAATAGTATTATTCAAATAAATTTCAACGAGGCAATTAATCCTTTAAGAGTTTCAGGAGAGAGTTATGAGATTTTTGATACTATTAGAATTGTGAACAATAGTGCTTCAGCTAAAGATAATGGAGAAGTATGTTCACAAGGTGGTGATTGTCGATCTTTAAAATGCAATAATTCTTCTTGTGTTGGTAATTTTTTGTCGGGTCGATTTCAAATTTCTTCTGATTACAAGACCGTTGAGTTTAAATCTGATAATCTTTGTGGAGTTAATGCTTGCGGGGAGGATATTTATTGTTTACCATCAGATAGTAATTTAAAAGTAGAGATAGAGGCTTCTAATTTATTTAATTGTTCTGGAGATAATAGTAATTGCTCCAATAAAAGCCCTTTTTCTACTTGTACCAATAATATTTGTACTGATAGTAATGGAAAATTTTATTCTTTAGCTGATATTAATGCTAATAGTGGGGTAGTAGATGCTTCTTTTAATTCTTTTGATGGAAATAGTGATGGTTATTCTAATGGGCCAGCCTCTTTTTACTATAAGAATAGTGTTGTGCCTGGAAGTGGAGATAATTTGTCTTGGTCTTTTTGGATAAATGATAAAATAGAATCTGATCCTCCTCAGATAACCTCTATTTTCCCAGGAATAGATGATGTCAATATTGATTTATGGGCTCCAGTTAAAATTGGATTTAATAAACTAATGATGGCTAGCACCTTGCGTACTGGAGAAATTATTATGAATAATGGTATTGGTGATGTTGCTCATCGTTTGATAAATTTACTTAGCGGTCAATTGGTTGGTTATTGGATAGGAGCAGAAAATATTGATGACACTCCCTTGGATGGGGAGCCAGATAAGACCAATGCTTATATTAATCATGCTCAATTCTTTGAAGGAGCTAGTTATTTTCCACAAATTGGATCGGGTGTTAAAGATATTTATCAGAATTGTTTTAAACCTAGTGTTGGTCTTAATTGTTCAGCCACAGCCCAAGAGCCCTATTGTTGTAATGGTGTTCCTAGTGTTAATCCTTGTGATTAAATATTTTAGAATTTTTAATTATTAATTTATAATAAATTTAAAATTAATTTTCTTTATTTTTATTAAGTAATTTGTATAATATTATTAATTTATTTTTTATTATTAAATATAAATAATTATATTTTTTTAAATTTATAATTATAGAAAAATTATGTTGAAAGAAAAGAAAGTAAAAGAAACAAAAGAATTAAAATCAGATTCTAAGAGTTCTCATAGTGGGAAAGTAGAGGCGACTTTATTGGCTATGGAACAAATTAAAAATAAGTTTGGCGAGGGTTCTATTATGCGTTTTGGTGATGCTCGTAAAACCAATGTTGATGCTATTTCTACTGGATGTTTATCTTTGGATTTAGCTTTTGGAGTAGGGGGCGTTCCCCGTGGAAGAGTTATTGAGATTTTTGGACCGGAATCTTCTGGAAAAACTACTTTAGCCCAGCATATCGTAGCGGAAGTACAAAAAACTGGGGGAGTGGCTGCTTTTGTTGATGCTGAGCACGCTTTAGATCCTGATTATGCTGAGAAAATTGGTATAAATATCAAGGAAATGCTCATTTCTCAGCCCGATACTGGAGAACAAGCCTTGGAGATAGTAGAAACATTGGTTCGCTCTAATGCTGTCGATGTGGTAGTAGTAGATAGTGTTGCTGCTTTAGTCCCTCAAAAAGAAATAGAGGGTGATATGGGTGACCAACATATGGGTCTTCAGGCTCGACTCATGAGTCAAGCTTTGAGAAAATTAACTGGAATTATTGCTAAGTCTAAAACAGTAGTCATTTTTATTAATCAAATTAGAAACAAGATTGGAGTATTTTTTGGTAATCCCGAAACTACTAGCGGTGGAAATGCTTTGAAATTTTATTCTTCTGTTCGGGTTGAAGTTCGTCGTAATGCTCAAATTAAGCAAGGTGAAAAGATCATTGGAAATAGGGTAAAAGCTAAAATCGTTAAAAACAAAGTAGCAGCTCCTTTTAAGGTTGCTGAATTTGATATTATGTATAATGAAGGTATTTCTGTAGCTGGGGATTTATTAGATTTGGGAGTTGAATACGATGTTATTAAAAAATCTGGAAATTCTTATAGTTTTGGAGAAAATAAATTGGGAGTTGGTCGAGAAAATGCCAAAAACCAATTAAAATCTCAGGAAAAATTATTAAAAGAAGTTCGGTTTAAAATTTTGGAAGCTTATAATAAAAAAGAAAATAAATAAAAATTATGTTCTATGTTCTATCCTTGGGAGGATCTATTGTCTCTCTAAAAGATGGAGTTAATATTAGTTTTCTAAAGAAATTTAAAAGATTGATTGAAGATCGGGTTGAAAAAGGCGATAAGTTTATTATTGTAGTTGGCGGAGGAAGCGTTGCGCGACAATATGTTGCCTCTGCTAAAAAAATTAATTCAATAATTATTGAGCGTGATCAAGATTTCATTGGGATAAAGGCTACTCAATTGAATGCTTATTTGCTTAAATCTATTTTTGGAGACTTAGCTTTTGAGAAATTGATAATTAATCCTAAGATTAAGGTTAAAAGTAATAAACCCTTGGTTTTTTCTGGTGGGTATTTACCAGGAAATTCTTCTGATTTTGTGGCTGTTTTGTTAGCTGAAATTTATGGGATTAAGAAAATAATTAACTTATCCAATATTGATTATGTTTATGATAAAAATCCTAATAAATTTCCCAATGCTAAAAAAATAAAAGAAATGAGCTGGTCAAAATTTTTGAAAATAGTAGGGGAAAATTGGACTCCTGGGATGAACGCTCCTTTTGATCCGGTGGCAGCTCTTCGTTGTCAGCAGAAAAATAAAAAAGTCTTAGTCCTTAATGGTCAGAATTTATCAAATTTAGATAATTATTTTTCTGGCCAGAAATTTAAGGGAACTTTAATACAAAAATAATTTTATGATCAAAAAGAAGATTATTTTAGGATTAGATCCGGGAATTGCTGATACTGGTTTTGGGGTTATTTCGGTTGACAAAAGTGAATTAATTTGTTTAGATTTTGGGACTATCAAGACTCGAGCTCAAGATGACCTTCCTAGTCGCCTAGAGGTTCTAGATAAGGAACTTAATTTGTTGATAAAAAAATATCGGCCCGACATTGTTTCGGTGGAAAAATTATTTTTTAATACTAATGCTAAAACCGCTTTAATAGTTGGTCAGGCTCGGGGGGTGGTGCTTTTAAATATTAAGAAAAATAATATTAGTTTATTAGAACTTACGCCCTTGCAGATTAAGCAGGGTGTTTGTAATTTTGGTCGCGGAGATAAGAATCAAGTTAAAAAGATGGTTAAAATAATATTAAAATTAAAAGAAGCTCCTCGGTCAGATGATGCGGCCGATGCTTTAGCGGCTGCTATTTGTGCTTCTAGCATTAAAATTTAAATATTTTAAGACAATAAGATAATAAAATCATGCCAAAAAAGTTAAATATAATTCATATTACTTCTGAAGTTTCTCCATTTTCTAAAACTGGGGGCTTAGGAGATGTTACTCGAAGTTTGCCTAAAGCTTTGTTTCGCTTGGGACATAAAGTTTCTATTATTACTCCACTTTATGGAAAAATAATTGATAAGAAGAATTATAATCTTAAATTAATTTTTAAGGATGTTAATATAATAATTGATAAGGAAAATTCTATTTTAGTTAATTTTTGGCAGGGGCAATTGATCAATGGTTTACCAGTTTATTTTATTGAAAATAAAGAGCACTTTTCAAGTTTAAAAAAGATTTATATTTCCCATCGGGATAATATTAGATTTTTAATTCTTAATATTGCTTCTTTGAAGTTAATTAATTTATTAGAGCAGGTCCCTGATATTATTCATTGTCATGATTGGCATACCGGTCTGATTCCTTATTTTATAAAAAATAATTATCGTTATACTAAGAATTTACAAGAAACTAAAACAATTTTTACTATTCATAATTTAGCTTTTCAAATGAGTCGTCCTTGGTATAGTGTTCCTGCTGAAAAAAAGGATTATGGTCGTAAAAAACTTCCTTCTTTTAATGATCCTGATCTTTTAAATATTAATTTTGCTAAAAGAGCTATTTTGTCAGCTGACATTATTAATACTGTTAGCGAGAGATATCGCGAAGAAATTATGACTAAGAAATTTGGTCAGGATTTGCATCGTATTTTAAAGAATAAGGAAGATCGCTTGTTTGGAATTATTAATGGCATTGATTATAATTCTTATAATCCGCAGAAGGACAAAGGTTTGTTTAGGAAGTATAATTTTGAAAGTTATCAGCTTAAAAGTGAAAATAAAAAATATTTACAAAAGAAATTTGGTCTTACTGTTGATGAGGATCTTCCTCTATTTTGTTCTACTTCTCGAATAGCTCATCAAAAGGGTTTCGATGTTATTTTAAAAATATTACCTTATGTTTTGCGTTTGGATTTGCAGATGATATTTATGGGAGATGGTGATTCTGACTATATTAAAGAATTAAAGAGGATGCAAAAGAAATATCCCAAAAAAATGTTATGGCTACCTTTTCAAGTTAATTCCGATAAAGAAACTTTGCTTTATTCGGCTTCTGATTTTTTTATTCTTCCTTCATATTTTGAGCCTTGTGGAATAAATCAAATGATAGCTATGCGTTATGGTGCTATTCCTATTGTCAGAGGGGTTGGTGGTTTGCGTGATACTGTTGATAATTTTAGTCCTTTGACTAATAAAGGGACAGGTTTTGTTTTTAAAATGGAAGATGAGTTTGCTTTTTTTGGAGCTATTGCTCGAGCTTTAGAAAATTATAAACATAAAAAAACTTGGGAAGAATTAATTGTTCGAGCAATGCATAAATCTAGTAGTTGGGAGATTCCCGCTAGAAAATATGTAGAGTTATATAAAAAAGCTTTAAAAATTAAGAATTAAAATATGTTGTGGATTAATTTTTTACATTGGTATCAACCAGCTAATTCTGATTATTATAAAATAAAAGAAGCTGTGGAGCTTAGTTACAAGAGGGTTATTCAGGCCTTAGAGGATAATCCTGATATTAAATTTAATATTAATATTTCAGGTTGTTTAATTTCTCGTTTAGTAGAATTAAAATATTTTGATTTGATAGAAAAAATTAATAATTTATTAGAGCGAGGTCAAATTGAATTAACCGGATCAGCTGCTTATCATGCTTTATTACCTTTAGTTAATAAAAGGGAGGTTTGCGATCAAATTAAAGAAAATGAGGAAATAATTAAAAAGTATTTTCCCAAAGCTAAATTGAAGGGGTTTTTTCTTCCGGAAATGGCCTATAGTTCTGAAGTTGCCAAAATTGTTAAGAAGCTTGGTTATAAATGGTTGATATTAGATGAAATTTCTTATCAGGGACGCAAGAAGATTGTTCCTGAAAATGTTTATATTGATAAAAATAGTGCTTTAAAAATTATTTTCCGTTCTAGGAAATTTTCTAATTGTTATGTGCCTGATGAAATTGAAAAAATATTAACAAGTAAAATTAAGAATAAAAATGATGATCGAGTTATTATTAGTGCTACTGATGGAGAGTTATATGGATTGAGACATAATGATAATAATGGGAAGCTAGAAAAAGTTTTAACTAATAAATTATTAAAAACATCTCTGATTTCTGCTTATATTTCTAAGTTTAAAAAAATAGAGGAAATTACGATTCGAAAAAGTAATTGGGAATCAACTGAAAAAGAGTTATTAGCCAAACAACCTTTTCGTCTTTGGAGTGATAAAAATAACGAAATTCATACTAAACTTTGGAAATTGGTTAATTTAGCTGTTAATATTGGTGAAAAAAATAGAGATGATATTAATTACAATTGGTTTCGTTGGCATCTAGTAAGGGGTTTGGCTAGTTGTACTTTTTGGTGGGCTAGTGCTAATGATTTCAAGCATAATTTTGGTCCTCAAGCTTGGAATCCAGATGAAATCGAAAGAGGGGCTAATGAGTTAATTCGCTCTATTCGGTCTTTAGAAAATTCTACTTCTTATGCCGAGAAAATTAAATCAGAAAATATTTTTGTAGCGATTAAAAAAGCTGTTTGGAGTAAACATTGGTCTTATCATTCTCGCAATAAATTAAAGAGTAATAATAAGATTAATAGATTATTGAGTGAAAGTTATGTTAGAAATCTTTTTACTAAAAAAATATTACCACTTTATCCTGATTTTAAAAAAATCGAAAGAATAAAAATAATTTATCACAAGGATTATATCTGGCAAACAACTTATCATGTTGTTTTAGAATTTAAAACCTTCTTTATCCCTAAAATTGGCGGGAAATCAAAGAAAAATATTAAGTCTTTGTCTTTCTTTTGTACCGCTCATTCTAGTGAACCAAGGAAAAATGTCTATGATAATTTGAGTTATTTGTGGGAGCATGGTTTTTCTAAGGGTTTTTTAACAATTCCTAAGCCTTTGTTTTATTCTAAACATTTTAATGCCTCTTTTTATCGAGGAGTTAAGGGTGATGATTTATTAACTTTTATTAAAAATAATGAAAAAAAAGAGGTAGAAAAAGTTGTGAAAAAAACAGCGGAATGGTTGGCAAAATTGCATAAAACTCCAATTTCCGATATAATTAGTTTTAATAAGAGAAATAGCAGAATTAAAACAGTTGTTCCTGGCTATAATCAAGTTTTAAAAAATGTTAAAGATAAATATGACGATAAGTATGTTAAAGATTTGAAGAAAATTTATGATTATTTAATTGAATTGGAAGAAGATTTTTTTAATCTTAGTTCTAAGAGGTGGTTGATACATGGAGATGTTCATCCGGAAAATATTATAAAAATGGGTCGTCAAAAAATAGCGATGATCGATTTTACTGACATTTGTCCTTCAGATTTTGCTCGTGATTTAGGGTCTTTTATTCAGCAATTGGAGTATAAATTAATAAAATTTAATTATAATAGATCTTATGTTAGAAAAATAATTGATATTTTTATTACTACTTATTGTCGAAGTGCTAAGATTAACTATAATATTAGATTAAAGGAGAGAATTAAACTGTATTATTGTTGGACATCTTTTAGAACGGCAGTTTTTTGGTTGCTTCGTTATAATCCCAAGCCAGATAGAGCTGAACCTCTAATTGCTGATATTAAGAAAAAATTTAAATTAAAATAATTTATGTTAATTGATCTACAATTACATTCTACTTTTTCTGATGGTTATTTGAGTCCTAAAGAGATAGTAAAATTTATAAAAAAGAAGGGAGTTAAGGTGGCTTCCTTAACCGATCATAATACTACTGCTGGTTTATCAGAGTTTTTTTATGAAGCTAAAAAAAATGGTATTAAAGCAATTCCTGGTTTAGAATTATATATTAAATATGGTCGAAGGAAAATGAATTTTCTTTGGTATAATTTTGATATAAATAATACTGATTTACAGAATATTTTAGAATCTACTAGAAAACGTCGAGCGGTGTTAGTTGAAAATTCTTTATTAAAACTAAAAAAGAGAGGTTTTAAAATAAATATCGTTAAAATTTTAGCAGAGTTTGAAAATTATATTCCAATCAATCGTCTATCCGCTAAAATAATGGAAAACAAATTTAATTATAATTTGGTTGTTAAAAATGTTAGAGCTAAAAGAAGATTAAATCCTCATTATCAAAGAAGAATTGATTTGCCATTAAGAATTGAAGATATTATGGGCGATTTGTTTTTTAATAAAAAAATTGGTATTCTAAATGAGTCCTATATTGATATCGAAAGGATTTTACGAATAAAGAAGAGTGTTGGGGGTCAGTTAATTTTTTGTCATCCTGGTAAAAATAATAAATTTGCTAATAATATGACAGAAAAATTAAAGGGTTTAGGATTGGACGGTATTGAGGTTTTGTCGCCTCATCATACCATTGGGGCTGTTATGTATGGTCAATTTTTGGCCGAAAAATTAGATCTTATTGCCACTGGTGGTTCAGATTTTCATTTATTTGAGGGAGGATCTTCATTTTTACAGAATTCTTGGGATTGGTTTAAAATTGATAGTAAACATTTAAGAAGAATAAACGAGATTATTTCTTAATTTTTTAAATAAAATTTATACAATAATATGGCTGGGAAAAGAAAAAACAAAAAAAGGGTGGAAGAACTTGAATATGAAGAAATAGAGGAAGAGGGTGTTAATATTAAAACTAGCATTATAGCAATAATAGTTTTTGTTTTAGGATTGATTAGTTTATTAGGTTTGTTTTCGCTTTCGGGTAGTTTTGGTATGTTTTTGAATAAAATTTTATTATTAGGTTTTGGTTGGGCCAAGTGGTTTTTGCCAGTTTTATTAATAGTATTAAGTATCGCTCTTTATCGTCAAAGAAAATTTTTTCCTCGAACTTCAAATTATATTGGATTATTTTTGTTTTTTATTTTTATTCCAGTTATTTTTCATTTTTTCTTTAAAGATTCAATAGCTGAATTAAGTGCTGAAAAAGGGATTGGTGGTGGATATTTAGGTTTTTATTTAGGATTATTTTTAAAAAATATTTTAGGATTTTGGGGTGGCTTGATTGTGGTTTTAGCAATTTTAATCGTTGGAGCTATTTTATTATTTAATATTACCCTTTCTCATTTATTTGGTCATAAAAGTTTTTTATATAAGACTTTTAAATCTGCTTGGGGATCTTTGTCTAGTGAGGAAGAGGAATATCAGGATGAGCTAGAATCAAATTTAGTTGACTATGATGAGCGTAAATTAGTTGATTTTGCAGAAGAGGAAGAAGAGGATCTTACTAAAGACAAGGAGCAGGGTATTTTATTTACTAAGAAAGAAATAGGAGTAGTAAAAAAGGCAGATTCTTCTTTTAGAGAGGATGTTCCTAGAAAAACTGAGATTAATTGGAAAACTAAAAAAATAAAAATAGATCTTCCTTTAGAACTTTTAAGTGATAAAATTAGTAAGGCGACTAGTGGAGATATTGAAAATAATATTTTAATAATTCAAAGAACTTTAGAAAATTTTGGAATAATGGTAGATATGGGGCAGGTTAATGTTGGTCCAACAGTTACTCAATATACATTTAAACCTTCGGAGGGAATTAAAGTTTCTCGCATTACTGCTTTGAGTAATGATCTTTCTCTAGCTTTGGCTGCACATCCTATTAGAATTGAGGCTCCTATTCCTGGTAAGTCATTGATTGGAATTGAGGTTCCTAATAAGACTAAGGCTATTGTTGGTTTGAGGGAAATTTTGGAGGATAAAGACTTTAAACTTCGTCAGAGCAATTTAATGGCCGCTCTAGGAAAAGATGTTTCGGGTCGAAATATTGTTTATGATATTGCTAAAATGCCTCATTTATTAGTAGCTGGAGCTACCAATTCTGGTAAGTCCGTTTGTTTAAATACTATTATAGTTTCTTTACTTTATCAAAATAGTCCTTCCGATTTACGTTTTATTATGGTTGATCCTAAGAGAGTAGAACTTCCAATTTATAATGGTATCCCTCATTTATTGACTCCAGTTATTACTGATGTTAGCAAAACTATTAATGCTTTACGTTGGTGCTTAAATGAAATGGATAGACGTTATGAAGTTTTAAATCAGTCTGGAAAGAAAAATATTCAGACTTATAATTTTTCTAATAAGGAAAAAATTCCTTATATTATGTTTATTATTGATGAATTAGCTGATTTAATGGTGGCTGCTTCTAAAGATATCGAGGGTAGTGTTATTCGCCTTACTCAGATGTCTCGGGCGGTAGGTATTCACTTGATATTAGCGACTCAAAGGCCTAGTGTTGATGTTATTACTGGTTTAATTAAAGCCAATACTCCTTCTCGTGTTGCTTTTTCAGTGGCTTCAGCAGTTGATTCTAAAACTATTCTGGATTCTTCTGGAGCTGAAAAATTATTAGGTAAGGGAGATATGCTTTTTTCAACTGCTGAATTATCAAAACCTCGTCGTATTCAAGGTGCTTATGTTGATGATAGTGAGATTTTATCTATAGTTAATTATATTAAAGATAAATATGGTTCAGCTGATTATTTAGAAGGAATCGTTGATAGGCAAAAGGTTAATGGTATCGGTGGGGTTGGTCTAGATGGTGTTATGGGGGATGAAGATGAGCTATTAGAGGAGGCTAAGGAAATAGTTGTTGCTGCTGGTAAGGCTTCGACTTCTTTTTTACAAAGAAGGTTGCGTATTGGTTATTCTCGAGCTGCTAGTATTTTAGATATGCTAGAAGAAAATGGAATTGTTGGTCCGTCTAATGGTTCTAAACCTCGAGAAATAATGATATCCAAAGAACAATATGAAGATAGTGTTGCTAATTCTTTATCCTCAGTTCCAATTCATGACAAAGGTGAGAGTAAGGCTCCGGATAATTATCTTTATCCTGAGGATGAGACTACCTTAGTTTTTGAGGGAGATTTAGAAGATGAGATTGAAGAAGAAGAGGAAGATATTCAAGAGAATCAAGAAGTTGAGGAGGGTGAGGAGCTTGAGGGTGAGAATGATGATATTAATAAAGACAAGGAAGAAGAAGAGGGAGAAGAGGAAGAAGAAAATCGTTCAAAAAATAGTCAGAAGGTTATTAAAGATGTTGATGATTTTTTTGGTAAGTTTTCTTCTCGCTAATTTAATTTTATTATGAGTATATTTTTATCTTTTATAAAAAAAATAATACCCAAGAAATTGTTTAAGAAAATTCAGCCGACTTATCATTTTTTTTTAAGTTATTTAGCTACTATTTTTTATGGTAATCCTAGTAATAAGTTGATTGTTATTGGTATAACTGGGACCTCTGGTAAAACTAGCTCGGTTTATTTAATGGCTAAAGCTTTAAATGAAGCTGGTTATAAAACTGGTTATACTTCTACTGCCATGTTTAGTGATGGTGAGAAAGAATGGTTAAATAATAAAAAAATGACTATGGTAGGTCGTTTTTTTACTCAAAAAATATTAAGTCAAATGGTTAAAAACAATTGTCAGTATGCGATTATAGAAACAACTTCTGAGGGTATTAGACAGTTTCGTCATCGTTTTATAAATTATGATATCTTGGTTTTTACTGGAATTTATCCTGAACATATTGAATCTCATGGTAGCTTTGAAAATTATAAAAAAGCTAAGGGTCAATTATTTGTTCATCTAAAAAATTGTCAATTTAAATATTTAAATAATGAAAATAAAGTTGTTAAGGTTAAGAGTAATTTGTCTAAGATTGATTTAAATCGAATTAAGAAGTCAATTATAATTAATGGAGATGATGATGAGGCCTTTTATTTTTCTTCTTTTTGGGCCGAGCAAAAATTTTATTATTTTAATAAGGTTAGAAACGATAAAGATATTTTTGCTGTTTTTTATAATAATATTTCTGTTTCTTTAGGAGGAACGTCTTTTGATTTTGTTTTTAAAAAAAATCATGATGGTAATTTTTCGGGACGAGAAATAAATTTAAAATTGTGGGGGGAATTTAATGTTTGGAACTCTATGCCTCTATTATCTCTACCTTTTTTATTAGATATTGATTTAGATAAAATAATTGATGGTTTAGAAAAAATAAAAAGTATCCCTGGTCGTTTAGAGGTAGTTGATGTTGGACAGAATTTTTTGACCATTGTGGATTATGCCTATGAGCCAAATGCAATGAAAAAAATGTATGATTTGATTTATTTTCTTAAAGGTAAATTATTAGAGGGTGGTTATCAGAGTAGAATAATTCATATTTTAGGTTCAGCCGGTGGTGGGCGTGATAAGAGTCGGCGTGATATTATGGGACAAATATCTGGGGAAAAAGCTGATTTTGTGATTATTAGTAACGAAGATCCTTATGATGAAAATCCTTTGGATATTATCAATCAGGTAGCAGTTGGAGCCAAGGAAGCTGGTAAAATTGAAGGAATGGATTTATTTAGGATTTTGGATAGACGCGAGGCTATTAAAAAGGGCTTACAATTAGCCAAAGAAGGAGATTTATTAATTATTACCGGCAAAGGTTGTGAGCAAGCAATTTGCGTAGCTGATGGTCAAAAAATTCCTTGGGATGATCGTTTAATAGTCAAAGAAGAGATAATAAAATTGGCTAATAAATAATTTTTGTTATTTTATTTTTTATGGTATAATAAAATTACAATAAAAACTTATTAAATAAAAAAATCTTATGTTTAATAAAAAAACAAATTTTTTAAAGCCAGGTTTTACTTTAATTGAACTTTTAGTTGTTATTGCTATTATTGGTATATTATCTACTTTGTCGGTGGTTGCTTTGCAAAGCGCTCGTGGTAAGGCTCGTGATGCTAAGCGAATAACTGATATTAGACAAATACAAACTGCTTTAGAATTATATTTTAATGATCAGAGTGAATACCCAGCTAGTGTTACAGCCGGATCTTCTATTGCTACAGGATCTAATACTTATATGTATACTGTTCCGGATGGTCCAACTCCAGCCGATGGTGATTGTGCTACCTCCTCTTATGTTTATAATCAGGTGAATAGTGGAGCTGATTATTATATTGAATTTTGTTTAGGTGGTAATGTGGCTGATATGCCGGCTGGAATCAAATGTGCTTTTTCTGGAGGGATAATTCCTACTACTACTACTTGTTATTAGTTATAAATTTTTGTTAGATAAATAAAAAAACCAATCTATTTAAGATTGGTTTTTTTGTGCGCCGTGAAGGATTCGAACCTTCGACCTTCTCCTTAAGAGGGAGCTGCTCTACCAGCTGAGCTAACAGCGCGAAGGGGTGGCTGAGGAGGGGCTCGAACCCTCGACCTTAGCGTTATGAGTGCTACGCTCTAACCAACTGAGCTACCCAGCCCTATAAAAGTGTGTCCAGCAGGATTTGAACCCACAACCTTCTGGTCCGAAGCCAGATGCTCTATCCAGTTGAGCTATGGACACTTAGCGCCTTATTTTTTTAAGGCGTCTTTTAATTTTTTGCCAGTTTTAAATTTTGCCACTTTTACTGCGGGAATTTTTATCCTTTTTTCCGGATTTCGGGGATCAACTCCACCGCGGGCATATCTGTTTTTAACCGTGAAAGTTCCAAAACTAGTTAATTTTATAGTTTTTGATTGTTTCAGTTGTTCAATAATAACAGCGATCAATGTTTTTATTGTTTTTTCAATTTGTTTTTTGCTCAAATCAATATTAACTTGAGAAGATATCATCTCAATTAATTCTTTTTGATTGATAACATTTTTTTTATCTGGCATATTCAATAACTCTTAATTCCCTGATGATATTAACTTTAATTTCTCCAGGGTATTTTAATTCTTGCTCTATTTTTTTGGCTATATCTCTGGCTAAGTCATATGATTTAAGATCATCAACTTTTTCCGGTGAAATAAATATTCTTACTTCTCGTCCGGCTTGGATAGCATAGCTTTTTTCTACTCCTTCGAAAGAGTTAGCGATCCCTTCTAATTCTTCTAATCTTTGAATATAATTCTCATAAGAATCATGTCGAGCTCCAGGACGGGCAGAAGAAATGGCATCGGCTGTTTTTACTATTATAGATAATAGTGTTGGGGGATTATCATCATGATGTGTTTCTACAGGAGTAATAATTTCTTCAGGCATATTGAATTTCTTTAAGATATCTCGCCCAATTTCAGTGTGATTTCCTTGTACTTCATGATCTACAGCTTTTCCAATATCATGGAGTAATCCTGCTTTTTTGGCCATATTAGCGTCAGCTCCTAATTCTCTAGCTAGCATTCCTGATAAATGAGCTACTTCGATAGAATGTTCTAGAGCATTTTGTCCATAACTGGTGCGATATTTTAAACGTCCAATAATTTGAGTTAATTTAGGATCAAAACCAGCAACACCTATTTCGTAAATAGCTTCGTCTCCAGCTTTTTTAATATCAGTTGATAATTCTATTTTAGCTTTAGCGACAGCATCTTCAATTTTAGTAGGGTGAATTCGACCATCCTTTAATAAATATTCTAAAGCTTTTTTAGCGACATGTCTTCTTATTAAAGAGAAACCTGAAATGGTTATGGCATTTGGGGTATCATCAACAATTATTTCTACTCCAGTCATTTGTTCGATAGATTTAATATTCCTTCCTTCCCGGCCAATAATACGGCCTTTCATTTCATCATTTGGCAAGTCTACGGTAGTAGTAGTTAGTTCAGCAGTATAATTAGGAGCTAGTCTTTGGATAACAAAAGCTAGCATATCCATAGCTTTTTCCTTAATAATTTCGTCAGATTCATTTTTTAATTTATTGATTCGGACTAACAAGTCTTCGCTATTTTTTTCTTCTACATTTTTTAGTAATATTTCCTTGGCCTGATCTGGTGTCATTTCGGCAATCTTTTCCAATTTTTTTAATTGTTCTTCTTTGATTTCTTTTATTTTTTCTTTTATATCCTGAACTTCATTAACTTTATCATAAAGCTTTTGTTGTTTTTCTTCAAGAGCTAATAATTTTTGAGAGAAAGAAGTTTCCCTTTCTTCTAGTCTTTTTTGTAATTCATTTATCTCTCGGCGACGGGTAGCTTCTTCTTTTTTGGAGTCTTCAATTATTTTTAAGGCTTTTTCTTGAGCTTCTAGCTCATATTTTTTTTGTTTAGCTTTGGCGTCATTTATTATTTTTTCAGCTCTATTTTCGGCTCCTTCTATTTTTGAAGCTGAGCTTTTTTTGTAATACAGATAACCAGCGAAAAAACCAACAACAACCAAAGCTAAATAGATAGCATATATCATATTTTTATTATGTTTTAGGAGGAATAAAAACAACAAATTAACCAATATTAATAGCAATTCGGCCTAGATTTTGGTTTATATTTTTAGAGTATTTGATATTTTTATAGGAGTTAGTCATTGTCGTTATTTCCTAAAAACAGATTTTAATTTTAAAGTTTTTAATTTAACAGTTACTTTCAAAGAGGTCAAAAATAACTCTTATTTTTAGCTTAGCATAAGATTTTTTATTTGTAAAGAATAACTATTATCTATTTTTTTAGGGTTTTTGCTTAATTATTTTTTTTATATTATAATATTAGTATAAAATTTAAATTTTGAATTAAATTAAGATGTTAATTAAGAAAATAACGCTATTTTTTCATTTTTTGTTTATTTTAGTTTTTCTGGTGGCTTTTTATTTACCAGGTTCTTATTATTGGTGTCTGCTGGCCTTTAATTTAATTTTTTTATTTTATGGTTATAAATTAAAAACAACTATTAATAGTCAGGGCAGATTTTCTTATTTTGTTTTGCCTTGGGTTTTTATAAATAGTTTATTTTTTTATTCTAGTTTATTAGCTAGTAAGTTAATTGTCATTTTATTTTTATTTTTAGGTTTATTATTATCTTATTATTATTTTAAAGGTTGGAGTCGTTATTTACTTAGAAATAGTGCTATTTCTACCGATGGGTTTTCTACTTGGACTGATGTTTTGGGCCTCCTTTCTGTTTTTTTAGTTTCGTCTTTTGCTTATGGCTTAAATTACTTTTTAAATATTGCTAGCTGGGTATCTCTTTTGATTATAGTTTTAGTTTTACTTTTAGCTATCTGGCAAAACATTTTTATTATTAATAAAAATTATCAAGAAAGTTTGTTTTTGTCTTTTTTATTTTTATTATCTATTTCTCCTATAGCAGGAGCATTGTCTTTCTTTCCTTTCAATTTTAATTTTTTAGGCTTAATTTTAGCTATAACTTATTATTTTTCTTTAAGTTTTATGAGATTTAGTTTATTAAATAGTTTAACTAATAAAAAAATAAAATATAATTTAATTTTTATAATAGCCCTTTTCCTTGTCTTGTTTTCGACAATAAAATGGCGTTAATATGATCAATATGAAAAAGAATACTTATAATTTGGCAATATTATTGCTTTTAACCATTCTGGTGTCCTTGGTTTTGGGAGGAATTCTGTGGTCTTCTTATTTTACCCCTAAATCAGGGGTGGGTTTTTGGGGTTTTGGCCAAGATATTAATTTAGATTCCCCTGAGTATAGTAGTGCTGGTTTTGTTATTCAGGATCCACGTAAGGTTTATGTTAGTCAAGATTTAAAAATAGATGAGACTGTTAATTATCTGGATGAAGTAGTTCTAGGTGTTTTCCCTGTAGCTAAAGATAGTGATAAAATTAGTCGGGCAGATTATTTTGTTGGTGAAGAGGTTTTGTCTGGTTTAGTAATTAGTAGTGATGGTTGGGTTTTATTAAATGTTTTAGGAAGAGAAAATGTTGCTAAAATTATTTCTCAGAAAAAAGATGCTTATATTTTATTATCAAAAAAAGATAAGAAAATTTATCAAATTGAGGAAGTTGTTGAGGCTCTTGATCAAGATTTAATGTTTATTAAAATAAAAAATTCTAATAATTTCCCAGTTAGAAATTTGGTAAATGTTTCTAGTTTAAGAAGTGGTCAGAGTATTATAGCTTATAATTTTTCTGGTCAGGTTTCGGTTAATTTTCTAAAATCTATTGACTCTGATAATAAAATTAAATTTTCCGATGATTTTCAAAACGTTATTTCTTTAAATAATACCTTATCCGCTGATTTTAAGAGTAATTTTCTCTTTGATTTAAATGGTGATCTTTTGGCTTTGGTTGATAACAATTTAAATATATTGCCCGTTCATGATTTTCGTTCTCGAATTTATAGTTTTTTGAAGAATAAAAAGGTTGAATCTTTTAAGTTCGGTGTTTATTATGTTGATCTTCGAGAAATTGCTGGGAAAAATTTACCAGCTTATGGAGCTTGGATTAATAATAATAATTTACCAGCCTTGGTTAAGGATGGTTTAGCCGATTTAGCGGGAATTGAGGCTGGAGATGTAATTGTTAAAATAAATAATTATGAAATAGATAATTTCAGTAATTTAAACGATGTTTTAAACAATTTTGTTGTTGGAGAGCGCTTAGTAGTTTCCGTTTTACGTTCAGGAGAGTTAATAGATTTTAAAATTGATTTGAAATAATTATGAAATTAAAGAATTTACGAAAAAATTACCGGCAAGTAGTTGATAAAACCGTTTTTTTACGGGTAGATTTTAATGTTGTTTTAAGTTCAGGAAAGCTCAAGGAAGATTTTAAAATTCGCCAAAGCTTAGAAACAATTAATTTCTTATTGAAAAATAAATGTCGACTAGTTTTAGCTAGTCATTTGGGTCAACCTAAGAATGGTTTTGAGTCTAAATATTCTTTAGCTCTGGTGGCTAAATATTTAGAAAAAATTTTAGACAAAAAAGTTATTTTTTTTGATTATCGAGAATTTTCAAAATTTAGTGAAATTAGAAAAAAGATTTTATCTGGTGGAGATATTTTTTTACTAGATAATCTTCGTTTTTATAATGGAGAAGAGAGAAATTGCAAGCGCCTGGCTAAATCTTTGGCCTCTTTAGCTGATGTTTATGTTAATGATGCTTTTGCTGTTTCTCACCGAGCGAATTCTTCAATTTCAGCTATTCGCAGTAATATGCCATCTTTCATGGGTCTTTTATTGGAGAAAGAAATTTTAAATTTAAATAAAATATTACATCCTAAACGTCCTTCTGTCGTAGTAATGGGTGGAGCTAAAATTTCTACTAAAATTCCTATTATTAAGAAATTATATTCTAAAGCTTCTTATATATTATTAGGAGGAGCTTTGATCAATGATTTTTATTTGGCTCAGGGTTTCAATATTGGCAAATCTTTGGTTGATAAAGATGGAATTAAGTTGGTAAAAAGATTTTTAAATTCAAAAAAAATAATATTACCAGTAGATGTAGTGGTCCGAGATGAATCTTCTCTTGCAAAACCAATTATTAGTATTAAAAAGATAGCTGAAATTTCTGATAATGATCGTATTTTAGATATTGGTCCTGAAACTATTTTATTATTTTCTCAGTATATTAAAAAGGCGCAAACTATTGTTTGGAATGGTCCTCTGGGAATGTTTGAGGATGAAAAATTTAAGAAGGGAACTGTAATTATTGCTAGGGAAATAGCTTCTCGTGCCAGTGGCAGAGCTTTTGGTGTTTGCGGAGGAGGAGAAACTGTGGAGGCCCTTAACTCGTCAGGCATGAGTCAATATATGGATTTTGTTTCTACTGGTGGTGGAGCAATGTTATCTTATTTAGCCGGAGAAAAAATGCCAGGAATAAATTAATTATTTTTTAAAATTAATATAAAAATATATGTCAAAAATAGTGAAAATTATAGGGAGGGAGATTTTGGATTCTCGAGGAAATCCAACAATCGAAGCTAAGGTTTTTTTAGAAAATGGTTTATGGGCTAAGTCAGCCGTTCCCTCAGGGGCTTCTACTGGAGTTCATGAGGCCCATGAATTAAGAGATGGAGATGTTAAGCGTTATCGTGGCTTAGGGGTTTTAAAGGCTGTAAATAATATTAATGTTCATTTGGCTAAAGTTTTAATTGGAGAAAGTGTTTTTAATCAGGAAAAGATTGATAAAAAAATGATAAAATTAGATGGGACTGATAATAAGAGTAAGTTGGGAGCTAATGCTATATTAGCGGTTTCTATGGCTGTTTGTCGAGCTGGAGCTTTAGCTTCTAATCAAGAATTATATCAATATTTAGCCAGTTCTTTTGGTTTTAAAAATAATGATTTTAAATTACCAACTCCATCCTTTAATATTTTTAATGGCGGAAAACATGCTGATACTAATTTAGATTTTCAAGAATTTATGGTGGTTCCTAATATTAATATTTCTAGTTTTTCCGAAAAACTTCGAATGGGGTCTGAAATTTTTCATGAATTGTCTAAGGTTTTGAAAGAGAATAATTTAGATATCGATGTTGGTAATGAAGGTGGTTATGCCCCTAATGTTGACTCTACAATTGATGCTATTAATTATATAAGTCTAGCTAGTTCTCGCGCTGGTTATCAGATGGGGCGAGATGTTTTTATGGGAACTGATGTTGGATCTTCGGAGCTATATGATGATAAAAAGAAGGAATATATTTTTTCTTTGGATAATTCTAGTCTAAAGGCCTATGATTTGATTACTTTATATCATGATTGGGTTAATAAATATAATTTTATGTTTATTGAAGATGGTTTGGCAGAAGATGATTGGGATTCTTGGAAAATTATGACCAAGGAATTAGGGGATAAGATTATGTTGATCGGAGATGATTTATTTGTGACCAACAAAGATCGTTTAAAAATGGGAATAAAAAACAAAGTAGCTAATACTATTTTAATTAAACCTAATCAAGTTGGTAGTATTAGTGAAACTATGGAAACTATTAAATTAGCTAAAGATAATAATTATAAATTAATGATTTCCCATCGTAGCGGTGAAACTTGTGATGACTTTATTGCTGATTTAGCGGTAGCTGTTTCGGCTGAATTTATTAAATCAGGCTCTTTGTGTCGAGGCGAAAGGTTGGCTAAGTATAATCGTTTATTAGAAATTGAAGAAAATTTAAAATAATTTTTATGAGATCGATTAGGAATAATAAGTTAGTTGTTTTTTTAACCATTGATGGCTGGGGAGTTTCTTCTTTTATCGAAAACAACGCTATTCGTAAAGCTGAAATTTTAGGATTTAAGAATTTAGTAGCCAATTATCCAGCTACTATCATTAATACTCCCTTAAATGATAGTGATTTTAAGCTTAGTCAAGCTTATCGTTTGCTTGGTTTGGGTAAAAAAAATATTAGCCAAGATGTTTCTAATTTGAGCTTATCTAAAATTATTTCTCGAGCTAATTTAAGACAGTTGAAGATAGCTAGTAGTTATGACTTGCCATTACTCTCTGTTTTTTTTAATAATTCTTCAGAGCGTTTTCTGAATGAGAGCTGGGTTGTTTGCGATAAGCGTTCTTCTGGTATTTGGTCTTTTTTTAATAAAGGTAGTTTGGTGGATGAATTAATAAAGAATATAAAATCTGATCGTTATAATTTTATCTTTTCTTCCTTGTCTGATATTTCTCGTGAATTTTTACAAGGAGATTTTTCAGCTACAGTTTTGGCAGTTGAAGAGACTTCTTATAATTTAGATAAAATAGCTCGGACTGTTTTAAGTGTTGACGGAACTTTAATAATTTCAGGAGTTTATGGGGGAGCGGAAGATGTTTATAATTTGGGAACCGGTATAGCCAATAAAAAAAGAAGTACTAATCCAGTACCTTTTATGATTATTGGTAATAAATATCAGGGTCGAGTTATTGGTTCAGGGGAGGCTCCTAATAATGATTTAAGTTTGTTGTCGCCAGCAGGGACTTATTTGGATGTTGCTCCGACTATTTTAAATATTTTAAATTTAAATATTCCGATAGAAATGGAGGGAAAATCTTTAATTATTTAATAAAAAAATAATTATTCCAATTATAATTCCCAAAAGTATTCCAGCTAAAACTTCTATTTTGGTATGCCCGATTCTTTCTTTGAGGATGGGGTATTTTTCATCTAAAAATTGATCTTCTTTTAGGTCTTTTATTAAGATATTTAGGATGGCTCCTTGTTGGCCTAAATATCGACGAAGTTTCAGGGCGTCATTTATAACGATAACGGCGAAGGCTACGGTTAGAGCAAACAAAGAAGAGTTAAATCCTTCTGTTAGTCCGATTATCGTTGCTAGAGAGGCAACAAAAGCGCTATGACCAGAGGGCATTCCAGCATAAGTCATTTTGAAAAAATCTTTGATTTTCATTTTATTTCTCTGTCCTAGAAAAATTTTTATTATTTGAGCAATAGTAGCAGAAATAAAAGGAGTTAAAATTATTAAATATAAATTCATATTTTTAAATATCTAAATTAGAAACATTTTTAGCGTGAGTTTGGATAAAATGTTTTCTTTTAGAAACATCATCTCCCATTAACATATCAAAAATTTTGTCAGCATAAGCAGCATCTTCTATGGTTACTTGTTTAACGATGCGAGTAGCTGGGTCCATAGTTGTTTCCCAAAGTTGTTGAGGATTCATTTCTCCTAAACCTTTGTAGCGTTGAATAAATAATTTGTTTGGTTTTTTGTCTTTTTTCTTGTCGTTTTTTTCGTCTTCTTCTTGATTTTCTATTTCTTCGGCTGTTGGATCTTGAGTGATTTCAGCTTCTTCGGTGTCTCCGCCAAATTCCTTGATGATGTTTAATTTTTCTTCTTCGGTATAGGCGTATTTAGCGTTGTTTCCTTTTTTGATTTGATAAAGTGGTGGTTGGGCAATATAAATATAGCCGTTAGTTATTAAGGGATTGAAATATCTAAAAAATAGGGTTAATAGTAGGGTTCTGATATGAGATCCATCTACATCAGCATCGGTCATAATAATAATACGATGATAACGAAGTTTTTCCATATCAAGTTGTTCACCGATATTTGTTCCCATAGCAATAACTAAGTTTTTTATTTCATTATTGGATAGCATTTTGTCGAGGCGAGCTCTTTCTACATTTAATATTTTTCCTCTTAGGGGTAAAATTGCCTGAAAGCGTCGGTCTCGTCCTTGTTTAGCGCTACCTCCAGCAGAGTCTCCCTCTACAATATATAATTCACATTGTTCGGCTTTATTACTGGAGCAGTCGGCTAGTTTTCCTGGTAAAGTCATGCCTTCCAAAGCTCCTTTTCTCAGGATGCTTGCTCTAGCAGTGCGAGCTGCTAAGCGAGCTTGAGCTGATAGAAAACATTTTCCTATAATACTTTCTGCTTCTTTGGGATTTTCTTCTAGAAAGGTGCTGAAGGCTTCGCCAAAAATTTGTTCAACATAGGTTTTTATTTCAGCGTTTCCTAGCTTCCCCTTGGTTTGTCCTTCAAATTGGGGATTGGGAAGTTTGACACTAATGATAGCAGTTAATCCTTCGCGAACATCGTCTCCAGTTAGGTTTTCGTCTTTTTCTTTTAAAATATTTTTGTTTCGGGCGTAGGAGTTTAGAGTTCTTGTTAGAGCAGTTTTGAAACCAATTAAGTGAGTTCCACCATCAACATTATAAATATTATTAGCAAAAGGTAGTGATATTTCGTTGTATTCATCGTTGTATTGTAGGGCTACCTCTATTTTGCAATTTTCAATCTCTTTTTCAACATAAAAAACAGTGTCATGTTTGACATTTTTTTGTCGATGCATTGATTTGACGTATGATTTTATTCCGCCCTCAAAATAAAAACGATATTTTTTAGGAGAATGGTCTTTTCTTTCATCAATAACATTAATAGTAATACCTTTAGTTAGGTAAGCTTGTTGGCGTAAACGATCTAAAATTTTGCCCCAATTGAATTCAGTTTCTGTGAAAATGGTAGTATCGGGTTTAAAAATAATAATTGTTCCAGTTTTTTTAGTTGTTCCAATTTGTTTGATATTTTTTTGCGGTTTACCAATTTTATATTCTTGCATCCAGACTTTTCCATCTCTATGAACTTCAGCTCTTAAATACTCACTTAAAGCGTTAACTACAGAAACTCCGACTCCATGTAAACCTCCGGAAACTTTGTATCCTCCGCCACCAAATTTTCCTCCAGCATGTAATTTAGTTAAAACAGTTTCTAGAGCTGATAGTCCAGTAACCTTATGTTTTTCTACAGGAATTCCTCTGCCATTGTCTTCGACTTTAACCATTCCATTATTTAATAGAGTAACGCTAATTTCATCAGCATATCCAGCCATAGCTTCGTCAATACTATTGTCAGCTACTTCCCAAATTAGATGATGTAATCCGGTTGATGAAGTAGAGCCAATATACATTCCGGGTCTCTTTCTGACCGGATCAAGTCCTTCTAGGACGGTAATTGAATCTGCGCCATATTCGCTTTTTTTATTCTTTTTTTCAGTCATATTTATATTTTTATATTAAATAAAAAATGATAGTTTTGGGTCTCTCTATCTATAAATATTATAACAAAAAGATAGCTTCAAGTCAAAGCCTTCCCTCGTTCTTTACTCTAATTGATAATTATACTATAATTTGATTATAATTAATTAAAATGTTTTATATGTCTAAGATTTTGGTAAGTGGAGGGGCTGGTTTCATTGGCTCTAATTTAGTTGATAAATTAGTAGAATTAGGTCATCAGGTTGTGGTTATTGATAGTTTGTTTAGTGGGAAAAAAGAATATTTAAATCAATCGGCCACTTTTTATCAATTAGACATTTTTAGTCCAGAAGTTTCTACTATTTTCGCTGAGGAAAAATTTGATTATGTCTATCATTTAGCCGCCCAAATTGATGTTAGAAAATCAGTGGAAGATCCGATTTTTGATAATCAAGTTAATATTTTAGGTGGTTTAAATATTTTATCTAATTGCCAAAAGTATAAAGTTAAAAAAATAATGTTTGCCTCTTCTGGCGGAGCAATTTACGGTTTTCCTAAGGAAATTCCTACCCCTGAAACCTATCCTCCTTATCCCGTTTCTCCTTATGGAATAAATAAATTAAGTTTTGAGAAGTATTTAAATTATTATTATCGAGTTTTAGGACAAGAATATGTGGCTCTGCGTTTAGCTAATGTTTATGGTCCGCGACAGTATAAAGGGGGAGAGGCTGGTGTAATTTCTATTTTTGTTGATAATGCTGTTAATGGTAAAAAAAGTTATATTTATGGAGATGGTTTTCAAACCAGGGATTATATTTATGTTGATGATGTTGTTAATGCTTTTATTTCAGCTATGACTGATGGAGTTATTGGTGAATTTAATATTGGTACTGGAGTAGAAAAAAATTTATTGGATATAATTTTGGCTATTGAAAATGCTTTAGATCAAAAAGTAGAAGTGGAATATTTGGAGCCTAAAATGGGAGAAGAGCGTCGTAGTTGTTTGGATTTTTCTCGAGTTCAAGACGCTATTGGCTGGAAACCACAAATTGATTTTAATCAAGGAATTAAAAAAACTATTAATTGGTCTAAAAATAATAAATAATATTATGAAAAATTTTATCCGTCCTATAATTATTGGTAATTGGAAGATGAATTTAGATTATAAATCATCTTTGTCTTTGGCTAAAAAAATAAATCTAGGTCGATCTCAAAAAGGCATTAAGAACGATGTTGTGTTATTACCAGATTTTTTACCTTTAGCGGAGCTATCTTTAAAGAATAAAAATAAAAATATTTTTTATGGAGCTCAAGATACTTCTCCCTTTTCCTCTGGTCCTTATACTGGGGAAGTTTCTTTAGAAAATTTAGAGAAATTAGGCTGTAAATATATTTTAGTTGGCCATAGTGAAAGGCGACAATATTTTTCTGAAGATAAAATTATGGCCTTAAAAATGGAAAATATTATTAAAAATAGCAAACTTATTCCGATTTTATGTGTGGGAGAAAATTTAAAGCAAAGAAAGAATGGTCAAACTGTTGCAGTTATTAAAAAACAATTGCAAGAGGCCTTCTCTAAAATAAAGAGTTTGTCCGGTAAGAAGATTATTATTGCTTATGAGCCGATTTGGGCTATTGGTACTGGAAAAAATATTTCAGCCAAGGAAGCTATTGTGGTTCATAAAAAAATTAAAGAAATGATTGTCGCCATGTTTAAAAATAATTTGCCTCGAGAATTTGGGGTTATTTATGGAGGTAGTGTTAATGTTAATAATTTTAAAAAATTTAAAGGTTCTGAGGATATTTCTGGTTTATTAATTGGTAGTAGCAGTTTGAGGGCTAAAGATTTTTTGAAAATAGCTAATAATTTTTTCTATGTATAATATCTGGCCACTTATAATTATATCTATTTCTTTTTTGATAATAATTTTTATAATTTTTCGTCATTTTCCGGCTTTGGCGGTTTTGGATGTTGATAATATTCCCGAGGAGAAAGAGAATAAAATTAAGGAAAAAATAATAAAAGAAAGAATTAAAAGAAAGTTTTCTTTTTTAGATAAATTTTTTAATAATATTTTAGATTTTTTTAATAAAATTTCTAGTTCTTTTTGGTTGAGATTGAGTCAAGTAAAACAAAAACAAAAAGATAAGGATGATAAAAAAATCTTATCCTCGGTTGGTTTAGAGGAAAAAATTAAGATTCTATTATCTTCAGCTCAAGAGTTTGTTAAATCTGGTGATTATTTAGAAGCTGAAAAGAAATTAATTGAGGTTATTAGTCTTGATGATAAAAATTTTTTAGCTTTCTGGGAGTTGGGTGAAGTTTATCATTCTCAAGAAAAATGGCAGGAGGCTAAGCAGACTTTATTATACGCTTTAAAATTATCAGAAATTTTTTCAGATGATATTCCCTCTAGGGATGTTTCTAATTTAAATTATTCTCTAGCCTTGATAGACAGAGAAATAAATGATATTAATTCTGCTTATAATAGTGCTTTTCGAGCTTTGCAGTTGGAGCCTAATAATCCTCGTTACCTTGATTTAATGTTAGATTTATGTATAATCAAAAAAGATAAAAAATTATCTGAGGAATATTTAGAAAAAATAAAAGAGGTTAATCCTGAAAATAATAATATTCCAGATTGGCAGAAAAGTATCGATGAAATGCCCATGTAGCTCAGCTGGTAGAGTGCTTCCATGGTAAGGAAGAGGTCACCGGTTCAATCCCGGTCGTGGGCTCAATTTAGTTTAGTTCATTAATTTAAAAAGGAGGAAATATGGCGGCCCTATAATCAGGACCTTTTTTTATTTGATTTTTTTTGAAAAAAATATTATAATTTAAGTATAAAAATTAAATTATAAATAGTTATATGAAATTTAAAAATGTGCTAGTTTTTAGTTTGACTTTACTTTTTTTTGTTTTTTTGTTAAATTTAAATCCAGTTTTAGCTGATACCGTTAAACTAAGTAATCCTTTAGGAAATAACACTACCGTTCCTGGGTTAATTGGAAGAGTTATAGATTCTGTTTTGGGAGTAGTGGGTTCTTTGGCTTTAATTATGTTTATATATGGTGGTATTACTTGGATGACAGCTGCTGGTAATGAACAGAGTGTTACTAAGGGAAGAAATATATTAATGTGGTCAGCCCTAGGCTTGGTAGTTATATTTTCATCTTATGCTTTGGTGAAATTTGTTATTCAGGCTATCGGAGCTTAAAACTGAAATTTTTTAAAATCAAGAAATTTGAGAAAAAATATTGGGTCGATACCAAAGCGGTCAACTGGGGCAGACTGTAAATCTGCTGGCGTTAGCCTTCGCAAGTTCGAATCTTGCTCGGCCCACTTTATTTAAAAATATGCTGATAAATCCTGATAAAATTGGTAGAAGTTTTCTGAAAATATTTTTAGTTTTATTTTTATTGTTAAGCGGTGTTATTATCTTGCTTTCGATATTATAGTTATATGCCAGAATTACCAGAAATAGAAACAATTAGAAACGGTTTACGCCGTTTTATTTTAAATCAAGAAATTGATAGTTTTTTGTTGCGGGATAAAAAATTAAATTTAAGTTCAGCTAATTTGAAATTTATAAAATCAAATTCATTTTCTGAAGTGGAAAGGGTCGGAAAGATGTTGGTTTTTCCTTTTAGTAGTGGAGATTTTAGATTACTTATTCATTTGAAGATGACTGGTCAATTAGTTTTTTGTCCGCGAAATAATAAGATTGCTGTTATCGGGGGCCATTCTGATAAAAAATCTTCCTTTTTGGATTGTGGTAATTTTAAGCATATAAGGTTGGAAATAGTTTTTAAAAGTGGTGATAGGCTCCTTCTAAATGACACTCGTCGCTTCGCTTATATCAAACTAGTTAATACTGAAGAATTTTTAAAAATTAAAGAGCGTTTTGGTTTAGAGCCAGTTAATGAGTTTTTTTCTTGGAATGATTTTAAAAAAATAATATTATCTCGACCCAATAAAAATATTAAAGCTTTTTTATTGGATCAATCTTTAATCGCCGGAATTGGAAATATTTATGCCGATGAGATTTTATTTGCTTCTTCTGTTTCTCCTTTTGTAAGGGTGTCAGATTTATCATCTATACAAGTAAAAATTATTTTTTTAAATATTAAGAGAATATTAAAACTAGCAGTTAAAAAAAGAGGAACTACTTTTAGTGATTATATAACCGCCGAGGGGGAAAGCGGTGGTTTTTTAAAAATGTTAAAGGTTTATGGTAGAACTGGCGCTAATTGTAAGAAATGCTCAGGCCCTATTAAAAAAGTTAAAGTAGCTGGTCGAGGGACACATTATTGCCCAAAATGCCAAGGGTAGCAGATGTTATCATTGACTTTTATATCCCCTTTGTTATAATGGTATTAAATTGCATGGTAGGGCAATTCGTTTATAATTGAAATATATAGATATGTCACAAGATAATCTTGTTAAATTAGAGTGCACCGAATGTAAAAGGGTTACTCATAATTCTCATAAAAACAAAAAAACTTTAAAAGCTATTCGCTTAGAATTAAGCAAGTTTTGTAAATTTTGTAAGAAAAATACTCTGCATAAAGAAACTAAATAACAATAATATTTTAAAATGAGAGATAAGGCTCTGGCGAAATATTTTTTGATAATTTTGTTAATTGCGACTTTGGTGGCCTGTTTTTTGTTATTTCGTCCTTTTTTAAAAGAAATAATAATTGCTGCAGTTCTGGTTTCTGTTTTTTATACTCCCTACTTGCGTTTATCCAAGTTATTGAGAGGAAGAAGAAAATTATCAGCTCTTATCATGTGTGTATTGCTTTTGGCCATAATTATTTTGCCTATTACTAATTTGATAGTTTTTTTTGGTAAGAATTCAGCCTCAGCTTATTCGGAGACTGTTAAATTTATTAATACTTCTAGTCAAGGTTTTAAAGAAAATATAGTAGATCGCTTTGCTTTTATAAATCCGGAAAGTGATGGTGTTAAGAATTTTATTCTAAATATTA
>JAQVFY010000039.1 GCA_028696995.1 Patescibacteria group bacterium | reverse complement strand
AAGAATTAGTAATAAATAAAAATTCAACCTCTAAAATTTATGAGCAGGCATTAAAAGATGGTATGATTCCTATGGAAATTGATGGGTTAATAAAAGCAGTTCAAGGTAAAACAACTGTAGAAGAAGTTTGGAGAGTGACGAGAGAATAATTTATAATTCATACATACATTACAAAAATTAAGTAAACAAAAACTCCTTGCATAGCAAGGAGTTTTTTATCTATCATTGCCGATTGTTTATGTTCGTATCGGGCTTGAACTTCCCCGTAAGAAATTACTAAGAACGAAGTTTACAATAGCAAATGCTGAAAAGATTACAATCAAACCGATTAAAGCGTTTAAAATAGTTGTTCTGGCAGCGGCAGCTTGTTCTGCATTGCCGCCTGCTGTAACATATTGATAGCCGCCAATAATTAGATAGATAACAGCTACAACGCCTGCAATCACCAACATAATATTAATGACACTTTGTATTGTAGCAGCAAGGTCAGTCATCTTAAAAACACTGCCAAGGTTAAAAGCGTCGAAACCTCTTTGCTCTTGATCCGCTAAAGCAGGAACAGGGATAGCAAAAGCGGCTAAAAGACTAGCAGCAACTACATAACCTAGATTAAAGATTTTTTTCATTCATCCTCCTGAAAATAAAATTATTTTTTAATTAATATTATATTTATTATAACATTATTATTTAAATAATGCAAAACTTTTATTATTTAAAAAAATGATCCATGAAATACTTAATTATTGCGTAAGCTGAAAAAATTATCACTAGTCCAATAAGCGCGTTTAAAATTGTGGAACGAGCTGCCATAGCCGCGTCTGCGTTGCCTTGAGCTGTAACATATTGATAACCGCCAATAATGATATAAATTACCGCAACTACGCCAGCAATTCCTAATAAAATTCCAATAATTTTTCCAACCAAATCTTCTAAAGTGCCGTGTTTAGCATCACCAGGAATATAGTCTTCCCAAGCTGAGCTTGAGCTTGACCCCGGAAGAGTGATTCCGCTACCTCCCGAACTACCATCTGAATCACCGTCAGTTGGCGCTGGGGTTGTGCCGTCACTATCCGTTGGGGTTGGTAAGCCTCCGTTATCTGGATCAACGGCATCAGTGCCTTCCCCGTCGTCACCAGGCATAGCAATTTTAGTACTATTGTCAATATTAATTGCAAAAGTTTTTTTAGCAGGTATAAATACAAGACCAGCCGAGAAAATGATAATTATCAACCCAATTTTCAAATAAATATTTTTCATAAAACCCTTCTTAAGATCTTGCAGGTCTAGTTTAAATTAACTTCCGGTTAATCTAGACCAAATAAATCTAATTATTAAATAACAACTAACAGAAATTATCAAACCAATAATTGCCCACAAAATAGTTTTCTTTGCAGCCGTAGTTTCGTCTGGATTACCAAAAGCAGTGGCATATTTTATTGCCCCAATTAAAATATATATAATTGCTACTACAGATGCAAGGGTTGTAATGACAGCAATTATATTGCTAATAAGTTGTAGCACTGTTTCTAAACTATGTTCTGTTGGATCTCCTGGCGGTAAAAGTGGGAACATTGGTAAAATCATTTTATTTATGTTATTTTGCCATATATAAAGGTAACAATTGCATAAGCACTTGCTGCTAAAATCAGGGCAATTATTGAACCTAAAATCGTAGCTTTAGCGGTTTGCGCTTTTTCTGGGTTACCTTCACTGGTAATATATTGGTATCCAGCATAAATCAAACCAATAAAAGCAGCTAAAATTATAATTAGCAACAAGGTATTTATAATTGCTTGGCTTACGCTTGACCAATTAGTTAAACGGCTGCCAAAAATTTTTAATGGAACTTTTGGCAAATCTGTTCCATCGATTTGTAATGCTAATTTATTCATGGTGCTTGCGTTACAATCTCTCCACTAATTGAATTTAATATTAAATATCCTAGAGTTATCACAATTATGGCAACAACCCCAGAATAAATAGTTTCTTTAGCTTCCATAAGTTCGTCTGGATTACCTTGCGCCATAATATATTTATATCCACCATAGCCAACAACTGCTGTTGAAATTAAGGCTGTTAAGTAAACACCAAAAATGTACCAGCAACCAATATAGGTTGTTAAGCCAACTGCGCTACCTGCAGTACATTCAGTAAAAGGAATTCCTACTCCAATATTAACATCTTTTGCAAAAACATTAGAAATTGGAATTAAAATAATTACTAAAAGGATTATCGCTGGAGTAAATTTTTTAATAATTATTAAAAAATTTTTCATTGAGTTGCTTGATTAATTTGTAAATAAGAACGAATTGTTTTAGCAGCTGCATCAATAGCGCGTTGGCTGGTTTGACCATTATTTACATTTGTGATCATTTTTTTAAATGTTGCGTCTACTTTTTCTGGATAAATACCTTTGTACCAACTAACAGAATTTGTTAGTTGCTCATTAAAAACAGCGTAATTTTGTACATTGCTATTTGATGCTCTAAAATTTAAAGCTTTATTTGCAGCATTTCGATTCGTAGCTGACATATATAATTCAGCCCCAGCGTTAGTGCTATTAATAAATTGAATAAAATCCCAAGCAGCATAAGAGTTTTTGGAGTCTTTGTTTACGGTGGCTCCCCAATAATTAGCATAATACATTTCTTGGTCTGTACCAGCGACTTGAGGTGTTTTTATTACGCTAATTTTAAGCGAAGGATTTTTTTGCAAAATATATTCTATAGTATCTGGATATGCGAACATATATATTAATTTGCCATTAATAAACCAATTTAAAGCATTTGGCATTTTTGTGCTCCAAGAATATGTTTCTTTTTTTGGGTCTGCGAAGCTAGCATCAAAGCTTAGTGCAGCTGTCCCAGCATAATATTCTTTGCCGTCAGATTTAGTAATTGGCAGATTAAATTCCGGTGTTTTTAAATCGTCGGAAACCATTTTTGTTTTATTTTGCAACATTAATAGATAAAGAATATCTTCTGAAATATTTGTATTATTTGATGTGCCCATTGCAATAGTAGGGGTATCAATATATACTCCTTTTTTTAATGTTAAATGTTTTGCTTGATAGACAAAATCATTCCATGTTTTTGGGTCATTACTTAATTTGCTAATATAGTCTGCATCATCCGTTCTCTCGGCAATTTCGTCTACTCTTTTTTGCTTTAGCCCGATATTTTCTATTAAAGCAAATGTTTCAATACAATGTGGAACAGCATAAACTTTGTCATTCTCAACAAAATCAGAGCTTACAACTGAATAAAAATTTTCTTCAATATAATTTTTGTTGAATATATCTAAAGGCGCTGGAGTTATTTTGTTTTTATGTTTTGGCAGCCAATCATTTTTGATTTCAAAAATGTCAGGACCGTTTCCTTCTGCCATAGCATTAATTAGCTCAGACTCGTAGCTAGATATTTTTTTCTGAATATATTTAATAGTTGCATTTGGATGATTTTCTTGATAATTTTCAATAATTGGCTTGAAAACACTTGCTTCTTCTTGTGTTCCCCAATAGGTTAAAGTAAAATTTTCTGTTGGATACGAACCTTGCTGTTTTGAACTATCGTCTTTATCTTTGCCGCGTAAGCCCAAAATAATCAATAATAAAATTATTAAAAGCAAAACGCCGGCCGCAATGTAAATGTAATATTTTTTCATAAGATTTAATCCTACAAAATTTTTAAAATTTTTTCAAGCTTATATTATAAATTAATCTTTTTTTCCTTGTGTTCTTCTGCTAAATATTTTTCAATTAAACCTTTTGTGTTTGGATCTTTTTCCGAAAAATGAACAAAAGACCGAATGTATTCAGAAATATTTCCAGTATCAAATCTTTCTTCAGCTCTAAATTCAAGTGAATGAACTGGGTTTTTTTCTAGATAAATATTAACTGCATCAGAAAGCCAGTATTCGCCACCTTTACCTGCGTCCATAGTTTCTAAAATCTCAAAAATTTCTGGAGTTAAAACATAGCATCCAGTTGCAGCAAGCCTAGAATCAGTTTCTTCTGGACTCGGCTTTTCAACCATTCTAGTTATTTTCCAAACTCGATCAGATACTTTTTGACCTTCGATAATTCCATATCTTGAAACATCTTCTTTGTTTACCACAATGCTAGCAGCAATTGGAGTTTTAAATTTTTCATAAGCGTTCATCATTTGTTTAAAATAGGGGATTTCAGAATCAATATATTCGTCCCCAAAACTGACAATAAAAGGTTCTTTCCCAACAGCAGATTTTGCGCAAAGCACAGCATGACCGTTGCCTTTAATTTCTTTTTGATTAATATATACAAAATTTGCTAATTTTGCTGGTGACTGAGAAAGTTTTAACAAATCTTCTTTGCCGTCTGCTTTTAATCTTTCATCAAGTTCGTAATGATAAGAAAAATGATCTTCAATTGCTTTTTTGTAGTTGGAAACAATAAAAATAATATCTTCGATTCCAGAATTAGCAGCACTTTCAGCAATGTATTCAATTGCTGGTTTATTAACTAAATTAATCATTTCTTTTGGAACTGCTTTTGAAAACGGTAAAAATCTGGTTCCAAGTCCAGCTACAGGAATAACCGCTTTTTTAATATTAGAAAAATTATTCAGTTTCAATGTTTAATTTTTTAGTTTTTTTATCAGGTTTTTTAGGGATTGTAATTGTTAAAACACCATTTTTAAGCCCGGCTTTTGATTTTTCCGAATGACATCCAGGTGGCAGGGAAATTGAGCGAGAAAAAGAGCCCCAATAACATTCTTGGGCAATATAATTATCCTTTTTTACTTCGTGCTCTTGTTTTCTTTGACCTTTAATTGTTACTACATCGTCTGTGATACTTACTTCAAGCTCTTCTGGCTTAACACCAGCTATTGGAGCTTTGATAATTACTTCTTCGTCAGTTTGATAAGCATCAAGCGCTAATTGGCCTTCATATTCTTCGATCCAATCAGCTTGTTCGTTTTCAGGTTCGAACATTTTATTAATTTTGTCACTTGCCATCACCCTCCTTAATATTTCAAATTAAAAAATTCTTCTTTTCTTAAATTATATGAAAAAAAATTAAGACAAGCAAGTCGAATTATTATTTGACCTTTCTCAAATCTCTACCTATCCA
>JAQVFY010000038.1 GCA_028696995.1 Patescibacteria group bacterium | reverse complement strand
CGGTATAGAGAACGATCAAGTCGTTATCATGATTCATACCGGTTCAAGAGGTTTGGGTCATCAAAATTGCACAGACTATCTCAAGATTATTTCTAATGCCATGGATCAATACGGAATTAAAGTTCCCGATCGCGAGCTGGCTTGTGTACCGTTCAATTCTACCGAAGGGTCTAATTTTTTTACTGCATTGTCAGCCGCTTGTAATTTCGCTTGGGCCAATCGTCAAATGATAACGCATTATGTAAGACTTTCATGGGAGAAAGTTTTTGGAAAAACTCACACTCTTGATTTGGTTTATGATGTCGCTCATAATATAGCAAAAGTGGAGGAACACGAGATAGATGGAGTCAAGAAAAAATTGTTAGTCCATAGAAAGGGCGCCACCAGAGCTTTTCCTCCCGGGAGCCTTGAGATTCCGGAGAGACACAGAAAAACGGGGCAAGTTGTTTTTATTCCCGGATCGATGGGCGACTCCTCATATATTCTTTCTGGAGTTGCAACTTCCAATGAATCATGGCATACAGTTTGTCATGGGGCGGGAAGAAGAATGTCCAGAAAGGCGGCCCTTAGAAAGATAGACGGTCGCAATCTTATTAAAGAGCTCAACAAGAAAGGGATTATTATAAAGTCTCATTCACTGAGGGGGATAGCCGAGGAAGCCCCGTCAGCTTATAAAGATATAGACGAAGTTATCGGGTCTGTTGTTGGTGCTAAATTGGCTAAGAAAGTGGCTAAGTTAAAACCCTTGGCCGTAATTAAAGGAGAATAAAGATATGACTAAAAACAAAAAACTTCCAAAGAGCTTAAGAAGATTCATAAGAATGGAGAAGTCAGAAATAAGGAGAGATTTCCATCTCCCAGAAGATATTGAAGAGAAGATAAGACTTCTTTATGAAAAAGTAGGTAAAAAAAATTATGACTATAAGAGAGATATATAATTTAGCAATTTCAAAAGGGGTTGAAAATGATTTCAGAAGCACCGAGAGCTTAAAGCTCTCTCAGGAAAGGCTAAAAGCAAGATACGATAAAATGAGTGATAAAGAGAGGAAGTGGTTTGACTTTGAGAGATTGGAGAACCCTTACTCTGATACCAGAATACTTTTTGGAGATCCAGATAAGAAAGTTAAGAAGATTTTAGCCGGAATAGATATTGATGGAAGCGAGATCTTCTTAGCCAAAGAGATCAAAGACATTGATTTAATGATCTCTCATCATCCGAGAGGCAGAGCTTTAGCAGCCCTTGATGATGTTATGCAACTTCAAATAGATCTGCTCAATGTCTATGGAGTTCCAATTAACGTTGCGGAAAAGATTACCAAAAAAAAGATAGAAGAGGTTTCAAGAAGCATAGCGTCTGCTAATCACAACAGGGCAGTTGACATGGCAAAACATTTAGGGATTCCACTGCTCTGCGTTCATACGCCGTGTGACAATATGGCTGCCAAGTTTGTCGACAATAAGATTAAAAAAGACAATCCAATCTTTGTCGAGGACGTGATTGATTCTCTCTCCGAAGTTTATGAATACTCGGAAGCGATTTTGTTCGGAACCGGCCCTAAGATTTTCTTAGGCGGTCCTGACAACAGAGCCGGTAAGATTATAACCGAGATGACGGGAGGAACGGAAGGAGCCGCAGAGATTTATGAGAAATTATCACAAGTCGGAATAGGAACTGTTGTCGGAATGCATATTTCAGAAAAGAATCGTACCGGAGCAGAGAGTGCCAATATCAATGTTGTTATTGCAGGACATATGTCTTCAGACTCCATAGGAATGAATCTATTCCTTGATGAATTACAAAGAGAAGGCATAGAGATTGTCTCTTGCTCCGGATTGATTAGACATTCTCGTCTATGATAACAGATTATCTCATTCAATTAGTCTTATTCTTTTTGATATTGGTGACAATAAGCTTTCTCCTAAAGAGAATTTGGTCAATTATCTTCACAAGTCAAAAATTTCAGCTACTTATATTCCCTGGAGTATTGCTTCATGAATTTTCTCACATGATCGGTTGCTTTATTACCGGAGCGAAGGTTGATGAAGTGAGTTTCTTTTCTCCAAAAGGGTCATATGTCAAACACGGTAAACCCAAAATCCCTTTATTGGGGAGTTTAATCATCTCTTTTGCACCGATTGCCGGTGGAATATCTTTTCTTTGGTTGATATCGGGACTTTTTCAAGTAAAAATCACCTCAATTAATACTTTCGAAAAGATACCCCTTGCAATGAAAGAATTAATATCGACAATCATTAACAGGGGAGGCGATTGGAGCTTTTGGCTTTTTCTGTATCTTTTGATATCAACCGCAATCTGTCTTAGTCCTTCTAAAAAAGATATCAAGAACTCGGCCGGAGCTCTCGTTTTTGTTTTAGCTTTATTCTTCCTGCTATCACAAACTGAGTTTGTGGGAGATGCTTTTTTCTCTTATCTTATCGGGATTTTGGCGATAGGAATCTTTTTTGGATTTTTAGCACTTTTGATTAGCTTGCCAATATTTTTTATAAGAAAACTTATTTGATCTTTTTTGACATGTAGCTTTTGTCAAGGCGATAACCTAATTTCCTATAATAATTCCTAACGCCAACCGCCGAGATAACGGATAACTTTTTCAGATCCGTCTCTTTCGCAACAATCTTCTCTGCCTCCTCAATCAATCTTTTTCCGAAACCTTTGTGTTGAGGCGAAGATTCTCTTCTCTTCTTGGTTGGTAATTGTTTACCGTAAGTATGAACTTCTCTGATTATCGCTTTTTCTGAAATTCTAAGTCTTAACAGGCTATAGATTCTTTTTCGACGAGTATCTTCAAAAGAAAGGAAAATCTCTTTTCCATCGGAAGCGTCATAATCTTCTCTGAAAAGATTTATGTTATCCAAAGGATCATAGAAACCTCTGACTTCTCGACACCTGATACATTGACAAGACCAGCCTTCTTTCTCGGATTCTTTGGCGATAAGCTCTCTCATGTTTGAAAGAGTTGTTCCCGCTTCTATCTCTTGAGCGGGGATATCTCTGATCAATCTCTGTATTCTGACGTATTTCGGAATTAGAGTTTTTACTCTTTTTATCAGAGATTTCAAATCTTTATCGGAATAAGGAGTATATTCTCCTCTTTTCCACATATCATAAAGGATTGTGTTTTTAATCGTAACAGTTGGATATATCTTAAGGTGATCCGGTTTAAATCGTGGATCATTAAAAAGAGTTTTGAATATTTCGAGATCTTTTTTAATGTTCGATCCAGGAAGATTGGGCATCATCTGATAGCAAATTTTGAAACCGGCATTTTTCAACAGCTTTGTTGCAACAGTTATACTCTCCACACCGTGACCTCGTTTGACTTTAATATCTTTTCATCATTGATTTGAACTCCGAGCTCAACGGCCGTAACGCCCACCTCTCGCAGTCTTTCTATCTCTTTTTCATTTACAAAATCAGCCTGGTCTCAATTGATAAGCCCACTATTTTATGTTTAGCTGACTCGTTTAATTTTTGCGCTTGCTTCAGTGTTTGAGATTTCCTGCCATTGCATGTGTCATAAACACTCTTGATAAACTTAGTTTGATAATTTTTAGGGTAAGATGACCAATTGCCGCCAATGACCCTAAGCTCAATCTTTTCAACAGGATGTCCCGCCAAAGACAGGGATTTGATCCTAACGTTAACCTGTTTTGTCGGATCAAACTTATTCATGGCGGCCCTCATAGCGGCCGGTTCGCTCTTGATGTAACTCTTTGGCATATCCTTTTCGTTGGGACAATAGATGCATTGACCTGGACAAGGGTATGGTTTGGTTAGGATTGAAACATTTACTATTCCTGATAAAGAACGGACAGGGCGAGTTATGAGTAGTTCTTTGATTTTTTCATCTCTTTGAATCGTATGTTTAATCCCGACAGATTTAGCCACGTCTTCTTTTTCTTTAAAAGTCATTTCGTGATAAGCTTTCAGCAATGACATTTTACTTGGAGCAAATGTTTTCATTCTCTTCATGACTCTTCTTTGAGATTTTACAACGGAAGTTGAATCAAGTTTCTCAGTAAGAATAAGATCTTTAATTGTTTCTTTTATTTCATTCATGAAAGAAGAATTGGCTAAAAAAATAATAGAAGATGTAAAATGGAAATACGATGTTGTTTCTGAAAGATTTTCCAATTCCAGAATTGGTTCTTGGACGGAGCTCGACTTTCTTTTCAATAAATATTTAGAGGAAGACGATAAGGTTCTTGATGTCGGTTGCGGTAACGGAAGATTTTATAACAAGATTGCACCGAAGGCCGATTATTTTGGGATCGATTCATCCGAGAAATTGATAGAGATAGCAAAAAAAAGTTATTCAAAAGGAAGATTTGCAGTCGCTGATGTTCTCAATTTACCGTTTGAAAATAATCGATTTGATCTTGTCTATGCAATCGGAATTCTCCATCACATTCCATCAAAGAAGTTTAGACAAAAAACCTTGGACGAGATCTCAAGAGTCTTAAGACCCGAAGGAACAACAGTGATTACAGTATGGGATATTTGGGAAAAAACTGCAAGAAGAAAGATGGTTGTCAAAGAAGCAATTTGTAGTGTTTTGGGTTTGTCTCAATTAGATATCGGAGACGTCTTACTTAACTGGCAAGGAGAAGATCAATTCTATTTTCATTCTTTCTCTCTCAATAGTTTGACTAAAATATGTAAGAAATCAAAGCTAAAACCGGTTCAATTTGGCAAAATTCCGTCAAAGAAAGGAGGAACCAACATCTTTGTGGTGGCTGTTAAACAATCTTGACAAAAAGAGGTTTCGTGCTTAACATCTTCACTTGAGAGGGGTGCGAAGCATGGTCTTCTAAAGGACAAATAGATTTCAATGAAGGAGATCAATAGGTGCCTTTGAGTTATGTCCGACTCGAGCAAGCTTGAATAGATTGAGTTCATCGTGTCTATTCCCCTCTCAAAGACCTACTTCTGTCTTGTTGATATGGAAGTAGGTTTTTGGGTCAAAAATCAAAGTAGTGTGGAAAGTCAAGGTTGATAACTTGATGAGACTCCATATAATCTTATGTGAAGGATTAATAAAATAATGAGAGGTTCAAAGAAACCCCAAACTATCCGGCATGGTTTGGGTTTTCGTTGTTCCTTTTTAAAAAATGCCTTCACTATCAGAATACCGCTG
>JAQVFY010000037.1 GCA_028696995.1 Patescibacteria group bacterium | reverse complement strand
AACTTGCTTCAAAAACTAAAAACCAGAAAAATAATTAATTAATTGTTTTTTAATATATTTTCTCCCAGGCCCACTTTTTAAAAATTTTTCTCGTCCAATAGCATCAAGCTTTTTCAAGTAAGCCTCATAATAAATTAAACACCAACCACTCTTTATAGAAGTGGTTCGACAGCCATTACCTGATAAATGATCACTAATACGTTTCTTTAAATTAGAAGAATATCCAATATACCAAGATTTATCTATTTTATTTTCTAGAATATAAATATAATACATAAAAATATTATACAAAATAATAAATGAAAATAAGATAAATAATATATTTTTATTATCTAAATTAACTATTTATAAATAATATATCATTAACTAAACATGAAGCCACGTATAGCTCGTTCGTCGCAAGCGACTTCACTCGCACGTGGCTCACGTAAAATATCACGCGGCTGTGCCACGTGATAAAAACAAAAAAGCCACTAATGTGGCTGTTTTGTTTTTATTTTACGTGGCTCGGGGACAGGGATTCGAACCCCGATAGCCAGGACCAAAACCTGGAGTCCTACCATTAGACGATCCCCGAAAAACTAAAAATATCTTAATAAACAAACAATAATAAGTCAAGAATTAAACTCTCGAATACCTTCTAACTGCAATGTAGCTAGCTATTACATTAATTAAAGAAATAATTAAAAATTGTAAACCGAAAATTAAGAAAAAATTATCAAAGAAATAACTTACTACATTTATATTATACCCAACAAAAAATACTTCTAAATAAGGTTGTAGAATTCCTAAAAGAGGGAAAGATACTAAAATAATAATAATTACAGCAATAAAAGTATAAATAAAAGAAGACATTAAAAATGGAGCATAAATAAAAGAATTTGAAGCCCCTACCAAGCGCATTATTTCAATTTCTTTTTTGTGAGTATAAATAGCGACTTTAATAGAATTATAAATAACCAATAAACTAGTGATAATAAATATAGCAATAACAAAAAAACCAACTTCATCAATTCTCTTGGTAATATTATCAATCTTTTCTAATATTATTCTATTATCATTAAAATCACGTGACTCAATAATATTACTATCTAAGGCTCGAAGTTCTTCGATCAATTCTGGAACCATATTAGGATTCTGTGGTGAAATAACTAAACTAGGAGATAAAGGATTCTTTCCCAACTCTAAAAGAGCTTGTAATATCTCGGGATTATTTTCATTTTTTTTTCTAAAAGAATCCAAAGCTTCTTGCTTAGAAATATATTGAACTTCTTTAACTTTTTCCAAAGCATTAACTTTTAATTGTAGAGCAAAAATATCATTCTCATTAGAATCTGTTTTTAAATACAAGCTTAAATCAACTTTTTCTTTTATAGCCTCCACCGCACTTGTGCTTATAACTTTAGTTAATATCAAAGTATTTATAGAAAACATTGCTAAAATTAAAATAGTAACGGTAATAATTGACAACCAAATATTTCTACTAATATCTTGCAAACTAAATTTAAAAGCTCGAAGTAATGATAACATCATATTTTAAAAATTAAATAATATATTTTCCATTTTTTTGATCACTAATAATTTTTCCAGCATCAATACTAATGACTCTTCTATTTAAACGATTAACTATCTCTCGATTATGAGTTACTAAAATAACGGTAGTTCCGAAATCATTTATTTTTAACAATAAATCAATAACATCATTGGCGTTAATAGCGTCTAAATTTCCAGTTGGTTCATCGGCTAATAATATTTTTGGTTGATGAACTAAAGATCTAGCAATAACTGCTCGCTGTTGTTCTCCACCAGAAACTTCATTAGGATAACTATTCATCTTATTTTGTAAACCAACAATTTTCATAACATTAGAAACAACCTTATCAATCTTGGATTGCTTTTGTCCACAAACCTCTAAAGCAAAAGCTACGTTTTCTCTTAAAGTTTTTTTAGGTAATAATTTAAAATCCTGAAAAATAACTCCGATTTGACGTCTCAAAAAAGGAACCTCAGCTTTGCCAATCTTACTAATATCCCAATCACCAACAAAAACTTGACCAGAACTAACTAATTCCTCGCCAATTAATATTTTTACTAAAGTTGTTTTTCCACTACCCGATTGACCAACAATAGAAACAAACTCTCCAGCATTAATTTTTAAATTAACATCTTGTAAAATTTTTACTTTATTTTTATAAGCCTTGTTAACATTTATTAATTTGATCATAAAAAATTAATTACTAAATTTATAAGAGGCATAATTTAAGAGATCAATAGTTTCACTAAAACTTCTTGCTCGAGAAGGAGAATTTAAAATCACAACTATAAATTTCTCTCCTTTAATTTCAGCTCGAGTTATCAAACAATAACCAGCTTCATCTAAATATCCAGTTTTAGATCCAATTATTTTAAAATTCCTATAATTATTATTTAAAACTAAATCACTACTATTATAACGCAATTTTAAAGAATTGTCATTTCTAGTTACAAAACTATAACTCTTACTAATGCTAGCATCTTTAATAATTTGATTATCAAAAATTTTTGAAGCTAATAAGGCAATATCTTTAGCTGAGCCAACATTACTTTTATCTAAGCCAGTTGGTTCATTAATACGAATAGTAGAAGCCCCATTTTCTCTAGCCCAAGAATTTATTTTAGAAATAAATTGATCACGACTCAAACCACTAACTCGAACTAAAGTTTCTACTACATTATTGGCCGAGCGAACCATGGCTGAATATACCAAATCTTTTATAGATAGAGTGTCATTATCATTAAGATTTACTCGAGCTATTTCCCATTTATTGAAATAATTTAAATTATATTCTTCGTCCTTATCGCTATAATTAACTATTTCTTCTAACCTAGATTGATTGTTATCGATATTTAAAAAAGTAAAAACTGAAAAAATTTTACTCAAGCTGGCCATTGGCAAAATTTGATCAGCATTTTTTTCTAAAATTATTTCCTTATCACTTTCACGAATCAAAACTGCGCTAATTGATTTTACTTCTGGCTCTAATGAAGCTCCCACAGGATTCAAACCCAATTTCCTCCCCAAATTATCAGAAAGAACATTTAAGGGTTCAATAGAAACATTTATTAAACCATCTCCTTTATTAGCAATTAATTTAAAGGCCTCATAATCTAAATCTAAAACTCGATTAGGAAAACGAGAACGATCAGGCCCAAAATCATTAACTACAACATCAACTATTTTATTATTTTCTAAGTTTTTTACTCGCAAAACAGACCCTTTTGGAAAATCAGTTGAAGCGGTAAAATTTCCACCTTTATACTTATACCAACTAGCTTGACCACTTGATAATATTTCTGGATAAGAAAAAACCGCAATCCGGGCATAAGGCAAATGGATCAAAGAACGAACAAATTTTTCTCCTGGAAAATCCCAAGTCGGTAAAGGTCTCCATAAATTACAAGTTTTGTCATAAAAGAAAACCTGTTTGAGATTGTTATTAGAATTATCATAAGAAAATTGGATATAAAAAGGCTTATGATTATCATAGGCCCTCTTATTTAGAAACTCAAACTGAAAAATAGCACTCTCTTTTTCTAAGCTCCAAGGAAGCATCATTTCCTGATCAGGAATTTCTTCAATTAAAACTCTAGTATCCTCTGACAAAATTCCAGGAACCAAAGATAACTTTAAATAATCATCACTAGAAGATACGGTATATCCTTTGGCAATGGTTTCTTTGTCTAGACGAATATTAATATTTCTATTTTTACTATTATTAGCAAGAGCTACCTGAGCTCCAATAAAAATTAATATAAAAAAAATAATAAAACTTAGTCTTTTCATTATCATGATAAAAAATTAATTATTAAAAAAATATCTTAACCATTTTCTAAAATTAGAAACATCTTCTATGCCCTGAGTCTCAACTGTTCCAGTAGAATTAAGCTCCAAATCTTTTCTTTTTATAACTACAACTTTTTCCCCTTCTTTTTGTAGTCCTAAATTTACTCGAGCCTTCTCCATAATAGCTTGGTCTGATTCTAAATACGACAAAAACTCCTTCAATTCTTCATTGGTTTTTTCATACTGAGAAATTTCTTTTTGAATCTTAGCTATTTCATTCTCTAAGTCTTTTCTCTTTTTATTATTTCTCAAATAAGGGATAATTATTAAAATCAAAAGACTTAAAATAAACAAAGATAATAAAATTTGTTTAAATATTCTTCGACCTCTACCTTTAATATTCCCTTTTTGAACATAATTTAATTTCTCAGTTGGACTGAGATTATATTTTGCTGTCATAATAATATTATTGTAGCAATTTTTTTATGATTTAGGAAGACTTTAATTTTTAAAAAAAATTAGCGAGACTTAGGAGTAACCCAAAAACCCATATAACGCCCCAGCATTAATCTTACTTGAGCATCAATACAAGGAATAGCTCCAAAAATAATAATAGAAACAGGAATAAAAATCCACTCCAAAATTAATTTAGCATTTCTAAAAAATCCATAATTTTTCGGACGCTTAGGAAGAAGTAAAGAAGAAATTACAGCCGAAATTACTAAACCAATCATAGCAATAGTCATTAAAGTTTGAGTAATATGTGGTAAATTTAAAGCCATAACATTTTCATTAAAACGATCACCGCCCAATAACATTGGCATCCAACCAATAACAGCAATAATTAGGGCAGTGGTAGCCCAAGAATGAAAACCATAAATTTGAATCCAAATATGACGCAATGATTTTCTTTTCCTTAGCGTCTTTTTCTTCTTAAAAAAATTAAAAATTAAATAAGGAACATTTTCACTTCCCCAAGCCCAACGTCGTTGTTGTTTATATAAACTTTTAGCTGTTTTCCAAAAACTTTCATCACAAGTAACATCCATAGAAACTGAAAAATAAAGAGGCTCGACTCGATAATCACCATTATAGTGCAAGAAACAATGCCAAAAAATTCTTGAATCTTCGCTGACCATATTGGTTGACCAAAAATCAATATCTACTAAAGCCCTAAAAGTCATGGAATGAGAAGAATAAGTAGCTAATTTCTCAGGTCGAATCTGTTGCATCATTTGCCAAAAAGTATTAGAAGCTGAAGCAACACGAGCAAAAAAAGGAGCTTGCCAAACATTATTATGATAAACAGGAATAGGTTGATAACTAGCTCGATAAGGATTTTCAACTGTTAAAAATTTATAAGTTAAACAATAAAAATAATTAAAAGTAGCCAC
>JAQVFY010000013.1 GCA_028696995.1 Patescibacteria group bacterium | reverse complement strand
TAATTTATTTCAAAGTCATGGTTATCCCTTAGAGATGACTAAAGAAATAATTACTGAAAAAAACATAAAATCATCCAATAATTTTTTAAACGAGTATCAAATGGCCATGACCAAACATCAAGAATTATCTAAAACCGCTAGCGCTGGAAAATTCAAAGGTGGCTTAGCCGATCAAAGCGAAGAAACTACCAAACTTCATACCACTGCTCATTTACTTCTAGAGGCTTTACGTCGAGTATTAGGTCCTCACGTTGAACAGCGGGGTAGTAATATTACAGCTGAACGTTTGAGATTTGATTTTTCTCATGGCGAAAAAATGACTGATGAACAAAAAAAACAAGTTGAAGATTTGGTAAATGATGCTATTTTGCAAAAATATCAAGTTAGATATGAAGAGATGACCTTGGACGAAGCTAAAAAAATAGGAGCCAATGGAGTTTTTGAATCAAAATATGGTGAAAAGGTAAAGGTATATTTTGTGGGTGATTTTTCTAGTCCCGTTCCAGTACTTTTCTCTAAGGAAATCTGTGGTGGGCCTCATGTTGAAAATTTGTCTAATTTAGGCACTTTTAAGATACAAAAAGAAGAAAGCTCTAGTTCTGGAGTTCGTCGGATTAAAGCTATTTTAGTTCCTCTTGACAATAATAGTAAATAAATATATAATCATCCTATAAATATTGAAATGATATTTATTTTTGTATTTTTTAGAATTTTGATAAAGTTTTGCTTTATCAAAGTTTTTTGTGTTAATGAATAATAATGAAAATTCAACAATTGACTCTAAGGACTTCATTGAATTAAAAGGTGAGGTTTTAGAATTGATGCCAGCCGCTAATTTTAAAATAAGATTAGAGAATGGACACGAGATTCTAGGTCATTTGTCTGGTAAGATGCGGATGAATAAAATTAGACTTCTTCCTGGGGACAAGGTTAAGGTTCAAATGAGCCCCTATGATCTCAGTAAGGGTCGAGTTACCTTCCGTCTGTAAAAATAACTTTATTTTTATTTTACTAATTTTAAAAAGCAGTTGAAACCTGATTTTACTGTTTTATATATTAATATTTATGAAAGTTAGAGCTAGTGCTAAAAAAATTTGTAAAGATTGTAAAATAGTTCGTCGTAAGGGGCGAGTTTATGTTATTTGTTCCAACCCTAAACATAAGCAACGTCAGGGTTAGTTTATATTATTAAATTTATTTAAGATAAAAAAATATGGTAGTAAGAATAGCCGGAATAAATATTCCCAATGATAAGCGAGTAGAAGTCGCTCTAACTTATATTTATGGAGTTGGACCGAAGTTTGCTAAAGATATTTTAAAAGAAGCTAATATTGACCCAGCAGTTCGGGTCAAGGATTTAAAGGAAAGTGAAGTCAACAATTTGCGTGATATTATTGAGAAGAAATATATAACCGAAGGTGACTTGCGTCGAGAAGTAGCCAGCAATATTAAAAGATTAAAAGAAATTGGTTCTCGCAAAGGTATTTGTCATACTAAACATTTACCGGTTCGTGGTCAGAGAACTAAAACTAATAGTCGAGCAGTTCGAGGTAATAAGAGGACTACTATGGGATCTGGCAAGAGCAAGGCTGGTAGTCAAAAAACTTAATTATTTATATTAAAATTCAAAAAATAATAAATAAAATATGAGTGAAGAAAAAAAAGAACAAGATAATAAGGAATTATTAGAGGAGAAAAAAAATGAAGCTGAAACTTCCACCGAGAAACCGGTCGAAGAAAATATTTTAGTAGGGGATTACGATTCTACTGATGATGATTTATTTTCTGATGATGATTTAAAAAATAATAACAAAAATGAAATTGAAGATTTACCAGAAGAAATAAAACAAAAATTAGAAAAAAATAAACAAGCCCGAAGCAAGAAAAAACTGATTAAAAAGAAGAAGAAAAAAGAAATAGTAAAAGTGAAATCTGGTAATGCTTATATTAACGCTACTTATAACAACACTATTATTTCTTTAACCGACCGATCTGGTAACGTTATTTCTTGGGCTAGTGCTGGTATGGCTGGTTTTAAGGGAGCCAAGAAGGCTACTCCTTATGCGGCTCAAATTATTGCCAAAATAGCAGTTTTAAAAGCTAAGGAAGAATACGGTTTAGAAGAAGTTCGTGTTTTTGTAGCTGGAGTGGGAACTGGTCGAGAATCAGCGATTCGCTCTTTAAATGCCAATGGTTTAGAAATATCGAGTATTAAGGATACTACAGCCGTTCCTCATAATGGCTGTCGCCCTAAAAAGCCTCGTCGTGTTTAATATAATCTATTAATAAATATAAATATGGGAAAAAATTTAGATGCAAAATGCAAACAATGTCGTCGAGTTGGAGAGAAATTGTTTCTTAAAGGAGAGAGATGTTCTTCGCCAAAATGTGCTATGGTTAAAAGAAATTATCCACCTGGACCTCATGGACCTAAGGGCCGAAAAAGATCCAGTGATTATGGTTTGCAATTAAATGAAAAACAAAAAGCTCGAAAATTTTATGGTTTAAATGAAAGCCAATTTAAGATTTCTTTTTCTAAAGTTCAGAAAAAAGGTGGTGATGTTGGAAATAATTTTCTTAGATTTTTAGAGATGCGTCTAGACAATGTTGTTTATAGAGCGGGTTTAGCTTCTTCTCGAGTTCAGGCTAGACAATTAGTAAACCACGGACACTTTACTGTTAATGATAGAAAAGTTAATATTCCTTCTTATCAGGTAAAAATTGGTCAAATTATTAAAGTAAAAAAGAGTTCTAAGGAAAATAGACAGTTTAAAAATTTACCAGAAAAGCTAAAAACTATGCTCTCTGATCAAAAGAGCTGGTTAGCGACTGATAGTAAAGATTTATCAGTTAAGGTTTTACATGAACCTCGTCCTCAAGATTTGCCATTAAATATTAAGACTCATATGATTATTGAGTTTTATTCTAAATAAAATAAAATATTTTTTAAAAAATATTTTAAGATTAATTAAAAAACAATATGGATAAAATTGCCTTGCCTAAAAAAATTGAATTCAAAAACAACGGAAACGTTAACGAAGAATTAGTTATTATAGAGCCTTTATTCCCTGGATATGGAAATACTGTTGGTAATTCTTTGCGTCGAGTATTGCTATCTTCTTTACCGGGGTCAGCTGTTATTGGAGTAAAAATCAAGGGAGTAAAACATGAGTTTATGGCTTTGCCAGGAGTCAAGGAGGATATTGTTGATATTATTTTAAACTTAAAACAATTAAGATTAAAAATTTTAAATGATAGCGATGAGGTTATTAAATTAGAGTTAAATGCTCAAGGTAAAAAACAAGTTACTGCTAAAGATATTAAAAAGAATAGTCAAGTAGAGATAATTAATGAAGACTTGGTTTTAGCCACTATCACTGATTCTACCGGTATTTTGAGTATGGAAATATCTGTTTCCAATGGTCGCGGTTATGCTTTAGCCGAAAGAAACTCCAAAGAAACCAAAGAAGTTGATTATATTGATATAGATTCTATTTTTTCACCAGTTTTAGGTGTTAGTTATAAGGTGGAGAATGTTCGTGTTGGTAAAATGACTAATTGGGACAAATTAGTTTTAGATATTAAAACCGATGGAACTATTTCAGTGCGAGAAGCTTTTGAAGAGTCAGTTAAAATCTTAATAGACCAATTTAATTCTTTGATTGGTCTTGAAAAAAAAGAACAAAAAATAGAAGAGGAAAGTAATGATCAGGAGGATGAAGAGGTCGAGGAAAAAGAAGAAAAGAAAGAAAAGAAGTCTCCTAAGGAAGTTAAGGAGAAGAAAGTTGCTAAAGCAAAAACTAAAAAAGTAAAAGAATAATTTAATTTTTCAATAATAATATGAGACACAAGAATAAAGTAAAAACATTAGATCGGACCAAAGAAGCTCGGGAATTGATGTTAAGAAATTTGGCCTCTAGTATCATTATTTATGAGAAGGTTAAAACTTCTCAAGCCAAAGCCAAGGCAGTAAAACCTTTAGTAGAAAGGATTATTACTATTTCCAAGAAAGGGGACTTGTCAGCTCGCAGGAATTTATTAAAAATAATTTTGCAACCCAAGGCTGTTAAAAAAGCTATGGAGGTTTTAGGCGAGAGATACAAGGAGCGACCCGGCGGTTATTGTCGAATTATAAAAGTTGGTACTAGACAGGGTGATGGGGCTCAAATAGTTCAGATTGAATTAGTTTAATCTTATTAATAAAAGAATATAAATATGAAAAATATCGAAAGAAAATTGCATAAAATTGACGCCGAAGGTAAGACTATTGGTCGCTTAGCTACTCAAATTGCTAATATTTTACGTGGTAAAAATAAGCCAGAATTTGAACCTCATTTAGACCTAGGTGATGTGGTTGAGGTTATTAATATTGGAAAGGTAAAATTTACCGGTAAAAAATTAGATCAAAAGAAATATTATAGTTATTCTGGTTATCAAGGAGGATTAAAAGAGAAAAAAATGAAAGATGTTTTTGCTTCTAATCCGGGGGATGTTCTAAAAAGGGCCGTGCGAGATATGTTAGCTCCAACTAGAATGAGAAATGATATATTAAAAAGATTAATTATTAGATAAATAATTAAATAATTTTAATTTTATTAATTATTTAATTAGTATAAAAATAAAATGAGCGAAACTAAAAAAACTACTAAGCCGGTTAAGGAGGCCAAAAAAACTGCTTCTAAGATTGTGGCCAAAAAGGTTGTCACTAAAACCAAAGAGGAATCTACTGATAAAAAAGATACTAAGCTTAAGTCAGACTTTGCTAGTAAATATATCAGGGCTATTGGTCGTCGTAAAACTGCTGTGGCCCAAGTCAGGATGTATGAAAAGGGGAGTGGGGAAATGATTATTAATAATTTAAAAGCCTTAGATTATTGTAAAAAAGAAGACAATGTTAATGTTGTTTTGCAACCACTCAAGGTCGTTTCTAAATTAAAAGATTTTGATTTCTCTGTAGTCGTTAAAGGTGGAGGAATTTTAGGTCAATTAGATGCTATTCGTCATGGTATTGCTCGAGCTCTAGTGAAATTTGATCCTGAACTAAAGACAATATTAAAAGCTAGTGGTTATATAACTAGAGATCCGCGTAAGAAAGAGAGAAAGAAACCAGGTTTAAAGAAGGCTCGTAAAGCACCACAATGGAGTAAACGTTAAAGATAAATATTTTGATAGATTATATACTAAAAAATCCGTTAATTATAGCGGATTTTTTGTTATTCACTTATAGGGGATATAAGTGAAAAGTGGTGTTTGACTAGCTCCGCAATGGAATGTTTTGGATATAATTGGATATAGTTAAAATATCCAATTATGATAGAAAATGGAATTATGGATTTTTATAGCCCCAAAATTGGTTGTTTTTGGGGTTAAGAAGCAGAGTTATACGTGAATTTGTTTTAATTTCGAGGTAAATTCACGTATAATTGACATTTATCCGTGAATTTGCTATAATGAAGATATAAATTCACGGATAAAATATATGTCAAATATTGATTATAAGAAGAAAATAAATGATCTCAAAAAACAATATGATTCTTTGAAAGCAGGAAAAGAATCGCTTTTGGATATTGTTTTTGAGTCAGAGTTGCCTGAATCAGTTTACAATTCAAATGCAATTGAGAATTCAACTTTAACAATTTCAGAAACAGAGAAAATACTTTTAAATCTAGAGGTATCACGTGATGTTTCAATGCGAGAAGTTTTTGAGGCTAAAAATTTGGCTCAAGTTTTTGAATATATAAAAAAGAAAATTAGTACAGATAATATTGATAAAGATTTGATTCTTTTGCTTCATAAAATGTTGATTGATAATATTGAGCAAAATATTGCCGGTAAGTTTAGACAGCGAGGGCAATATGTTCGGGTGGATACGCATATTGCGCCAGCCCCTGAACATATTGAAATGATGATTGATCATCTTTTACTTGAATATTCCGGTAATTACAAAGATTATTTCCTGAATAAGATTTCCAGATTCCATCTTGAGTTTGAAAATATTCATCCTTTTTGTGATGGTAATGGACGGATTGGAAGGGTGTTGATTAATTACCAATTGATGCAGCTTGGATTTCCGCCAGTTATCATTCGAGATAAAGAAAAGCAAACTTATTATGAATCTTTTGGAGAATATCGAGATACTAGAAAAAATAAAACCAATGGTATGGATAGGGTTTTGTATTTAGCTTTACTTGAATCATTTCATAAAAGAATTGCTTATTTAAAAGGTAAAAAAATTGTTCGCTTGTCTGAATATGCTGATAAAGTTGGCGAAAAGAAATCAGCTTTGCTAAATAAAGCTAAAAGACAAAGCATTCCAGCTTTTAGGGAGAAGGGGGTTTGGAAGATTGGAAATGATTTTAGTGAAAAATAATTTGAAAATATTTAAATATTAAAACTATATATTATTGACCGTTTTGATAATAAAAATTAAAATTTATATTAAAATTTAATGAAAATAGCAATTGCTTTTATCACTTATAACCAATCAACCTTTCAGTATCTTCCATTTTTCCTGCCGAGCTTATTTCGGTCTATTGAGATTTTGAAGAGCCAAGCTGAAGCTGATTTTAATATTTCTGTTTTGGCCGTTGATAATAGCGACTCAGCCAATAGAGACAATTATAATTATCTTATCAGCTCCTTATCCGAGCAAAGGATTGATAATAAAATTTGGAATTCTAATGAAAATTTAGGTTTTTCCAAGGCTTATAATATAATGCTTAATTTTGCTATAGAGAATGATTTTGATTATTTTTTAATGTTGAATCCTGATGTTCTCTTGAAAGATGATTTTTTATTAGAATTAATTGATAGTAGTAAGAAATATTTAGATTTTTCGGTCTTAGCTCCTCGTATTTTGTATTGGGATTTTGTGAATAATAAGAAAACAGATCTTATTGATAGTTGTGGGATAGGAATAACTAAATCTAATTTTTTCTTTGATCGGGGCCAGGGCAGTAAATTTGAAGAAAAAGATTATCCTGCCGGGGAAGTTTTTGGTTTTACGGGAGCCGGAGCCTTACTAAATTTAAAAAAGCTTTCCTTGCTTGCTTATCAAAAGAATAATTATTTGGAGTTTTTTGATGAGGAGATGTTTATGTATAAAGAGGATGTGGAATTTTCTTATCGTCTGCAATTAGCTGGTTTAAAAATTTTTTTTATTCCTCAGGCTATTATGTATCATCATCGTAGTCTGAGTTCTCGGCGAAATAAAATTCTAAGTTTATTTTTTAGAAAAGAGGACTATAAAAGTCGAAGTCGTTCTCTGCAAAATCAATTATTGATAATGTATAGGATTAGAAAATTACCATTTTCGTCTAAAATCCGGCTTTTTACGGCTGGACGTTTATTTTTATTATTTATGTATAGTTTATTTTTTAGAAGAAGGGCCTTGTTTAATTTTATAAAAATAAAGAAGCAGATTGAAATAAAACCCCCGTATTTAAAGGATAATATCGAGGGGGCACTTAGAATTGAGAAATTTATGAACACTTCTTGACTTATTATTTAATTTATGTTTTAATATACTTATTATACTTAATGTATTTATAAATATGGAAAATTTATTAAAGGATTTATTGAAAGAAAAAAAGGAAAAAGCTATTGCTACTCTTAACGCTGTTGAGATTGTAAATAGCCTGTTAGATGATTTACAAGATCGCGAAAAAGATGTTTTGGCACGCCGTTTTGCTTTACGCGATGGAGATTCTCAGACCTTGGAAGAAATAGGGAAGATCTATAATTTAACTAGAGAAAGAGTTCGACAGATAGAACGAGCTAGTTTAAAAAAGATAAAAAAGATTGATGATTTAGATAAAAGATTAGAAACCGTTAGATCAGTAGTTGGACGTTTACTGGAGGAGCACGGTGGAATTATGGAGAGAAGTTTTCTTTTGGATATTTTAACTGTTTTAGCTGTTAAAATTGGACAGGAGGGAGAATCTTTTAATAAAGATATTTATAAGAATTATTTAGATTTTATATTGTCAGAATTATTGGACGAACATGTAGAAAGGGTTGATAAGTCTGATAAATTTTTATCATTTTTTAAATTTAAAGATCAGGCTATTGATTATTTAGAAGAAATGGCTATAGAGCTTAAATCCAAGCTAAAGGATATAAAAGAAACCATGCTTTTTGAGGATTTAGTAGAAGTTGTGAAGAACTTGAAATCCTTTTCGGCTAATAGTAAAAAAATTGTTAAGGATGGTGGTTTGGATTTAAAATCTATTTTTAAAGATGAGGTTTTCCCGGAGTGGGCTGAAATAATTGATAAGAACAAACCTTTTTACTCTTTTATGCAGGCTATTCGGGATATCAATCCTAATAAATTTGGTTTTTGGGGTAGTGATGATTCGGCTGAGATTAAGCCTAAGAGAATTGCCGATAAAATTTACCTTATTCTTAAGAACGAAAAAAAGCCAATGCACTTTTCAGAAATAACTAAAAAGATTAATGACACTAACTTTGATCACAAAAAGGTTAGTAGTGGTTCTGTTCATAATGAATTAATCTTAGATGATAGATATGTTTTGATGGATAGAGGTATTTATGGTCTTAAGACTTGGAAAAAATAATTATTATATCATTATTTTAATATAGCATTTGACCGTCACAAAGACGGTCTTTTGTTTTTAGGGTGGATAGTTGGTTTTTTAAAATAAATATGCTAAAATATAAGAAGTTAGTATTTAGATTTATTTATGGAAATAATAGTGGATTTTACTCCAATTCAAGAGTTTTTTAGCTTACCGCCGTCAGAAATGCTTTGGCTTTTCATGGCTTATTTTGGTTGGATTATTTTTGGAATTATGTTTTTACTGGGGGCTAGAATTTTATGGCTCAAAAGTGTTAGGAGGAAGTGGGGAAAAAATATTAAGTTTATTTTATTGGCTATTGATATCCCACGAGGAAATATTCAATCTCCTCAAGCAGTAGAAAATTTATTTGCTTATTTTGGTGGAGCTCATGGGACTCATAATTTTTTTGAAAAATGGTTTTTAGGAGAATATCAATTATCTTTTAGTTTTGAGATAGTTAGTTTGGATGGGCATACTCAATTTTTAATTAGAACACCAGCCAAATTTAGGAATTTAGTAGAGTCTGCGGTTTATTCTCAATATCCAGATGCTGAAATCGTGGAGGTAGAAGATTATTGTGAAGGCTTTCCTAGAAAATTTCCCGATGACGAATATGATGTTTGGGGTAGTGAATTTATTCAGTCCGCTCATTATATGTATCCTATTAAATCATATCGAGAGTTTGAACATCGACTCGGTGACGAAGAATTTACTTTTAGGGATCCGATGGCCGAGTTGATGGAGTTGTGTAGTAGTCTTCATCAGGGAGAAAATTTATTATATCAAATTATTGTTATCCCAACTGGCTTTGATTGGATGGAAGATGGTAAGGGAGAGATTGATAAAATTTTAGGAAAAAAGCAGTCGGCCACCTTTTTGAATCGAGTGATAGATAATATTGTTGAATTTATCTCTAATTTAAGTGAAATGGTTTATTCTATTTGGGGGGATGTGGAAGATAAAAAAAAGGAAGAGGACAAAAAAATATCAATGATGGAATTAACTCCTAAACAGAAGAAGAAAATTGAATTTATTGAATTAAAATCTTCTAAATTAGGTTTTTTATGTAAAATTAGAGTTGTTTATTTGGCTAGAAAAGATGTTATGAACCGAGCCAAAGTTGTTAATGGTTTTATTGGATATATTAAGCAATTTTCAGCTTTAGATTTAAATAGTTTTAAGCCAGATTTAAAAAGAACTGCTACTAAAACCGCTTATTTTAATAAAGCTAGAAGATTGATTACTAAGAAAAATAATATCATGAATAATTATATCGATAGAAATGATTGGGCTGGTTGTACTCCTTTTTTGTTAAATATTGAAGAATTGGCAACTATTTGGCATTTTCCAGTGGAAGCTACTTCCAATGCTGCTTTGGTTCAAAAGACTGTTACCAAGAAATATAAACCACCGGCAAACTTGGTTTTCGATGATGATATTAGCGATATAGATTCTGTTAAAGAAGATTTGTTTAGAGAGGATCTCTCTAATTATAGGAAAAAGGGATCGTCCGATAATTATAGTAATTCCCGAGATGATATAAGCGAATGAAAAAAGATAAGAAAAAAAGAATAGGCATTGATGCTCGTTTTTATGGCCCTCTTGGTAAGGGCCTAGGTCGTTATACTCAGGAAGTCGTTGATAATATTATTCGTTTAGATCAATTTAATAATTATGTTATTTTTTTGCGGGAGGAAAATTTTGATGAGTTGATTATTGATGATAAAATTAATGTTAAAAAAGTTTTAGCAGAGGTTAGGTGGTATACTCTAAAAGAGCAATTTTTAATGCCTTATTTTATTTGGAAAGAAAAATTAGATTTAGTCCATTTTCCTCATTTCAATGTTCCATTCTTTGTCCCGACCAAATTTGTTATTACTATTCATGATTTAATTTTAACAAAGTTTAAAACTATTAGAGCTACAACTCTGCATCCTTTTGTCTATAAATTAAAAAATTGGGCTTATCGTTTTATAATAAAGAGAGCTTTGAAAAATAGTCGGAGGATAATAACTGTTTCCAATTTCACTAAGAATGATATTGTTGATCAATTTGGAATAAATCCAGAAAAAATTTCAGTTATTTATGAGGGGGTGGCCAATTTATCCAAGGGGCGCGATTCTTTATTTGTTTCTAAATTAGATAATTCTAAAATTTTAAGTGATTATAATATTGATAATCCCTTTTTATTATATGTTGGTAACGCTTATCCTCATAAAAATTTAGATTTTTTGGTAGAAAGTTTTTTAGACTTATATAATCAAAATAATAATTTAAGATTAGTTTTAGTCGGTAAAGAAGATTATTTTTATAAAAAAATTAAAGATTTAGCGCAATTAACTTTTTCCTTTCATTCTCCGAGTCCGGTTATTTTTACTGGCTATGTTCCAGATGATAAGTTAGAAGTTTTTTATCAGAAAGCCATAGCCTATATTTTTCCTTCTCTTTATGAGGGCTTTGGTTTGCCTCCCTTAGAAGCTATGGCCAAGGGTTGTCCTGTGATTAGTTCTAATTATGGTAGTATGCCAGAGATTTTAGGAGATTCAGCTATTTATTTTGATCCTAAGAATAAAGTCGATTTTTTAGAAAAGGTTAATATGATGTTCAATGATCAAAAGTTGAGAGCAGAAATGATAGCGCGGGGCAAAAAACATCAACAAAAATATAATTGGTGGGAATGTGCTTTTAAAACTTGGCAAATATATTTAGAGCAGTTTTTATGGAAGTAAAAAAACATAAAATTAAAATTTCTTCTGATGGTCAGACCTCTGGTTTTGTTTTGGATTTACGTTTAGAGAAGAACAAGGACGGGGAAAATAAAAATAATTCATTTTCTAAGAAGATAGATAAAGATATTTCTTTTGAAATAAAAAAGGAAAAAGATAAAAAAAACTCGATTGTTAGTGAGGAGCTTAGAAAAAATAGTGAAGAGCTCAAGAGAAATATTCGAAAACATCTCTTTCCGACAGATAATAATAAAAAAAATAATAAATTAACGTCGTTTTTTTTAAAATTAAAAAAAACATTTTTATCTCCATTTTTTATTTTCATTTTCAAAATTGGTCGAGCTATTCTTTGGTTTTTTGTTGATTGGGGAATTGATATTTATTATTTTTTTAAGAATATTTTTTCTTTTCGGCGTGGTCAGAGGGAAGGTATTAAAAGAGTTAAAAGCAAGAGAATGTTAACTTCTCGTCCTCCTCGCCCAGTTTCTCCTCCCGTGATTAGAACAAAAATTTTTAGTGCTAAAAAAAGAAAAAAGACTATTTGGCTTTTTGCTTTAATTTTATTGATTTTAGTTATTCCTTTTAAAATTTTTAGTTATTATCGTTTAGCGACTGAGGATAAAACTAAGGATAAATTATTACAATATTCAAGTTCAGGTATAGAAAATTTTGTTTTGGCTTCTCGTGAGATATCGGAATTAGATTTAAGTCAGGCCCAGAAAAACTTTTTTCAAGCTGGTGAGAATTTTTTGTTATTAGACGAAGAATTAAAAAAAATTGATGAGTTCATAATTTTATTAGCCTCTTTTTCAGGTGATGAGAAGATAAAGCTAGCTTCGGAATCTAAAAAGATTGCTAAAATTGGGATAAATTTAGCCTTGGCGGGAGACAATTTCAGTTTAGCCATTGACAGTCTATTAGGGGCCTTTGCCGAGGGAGAAGTAGATGTTGATGAAAAGTTTTCTGATTTTTATTATTACACTACTAAAGCTGAAAAAGATTTTAAAAATGTCAATAAATATTTAGGGAAAATAAAAGAGTCGTCTTTACCAGAAGATTATCGGGAGCAGTTTGTTGATATTAAAAATAAGTCTAAAGTTTTAGAAAAAAATTTAGAAGATTTGATTAGAATTTTACCAGGATTAAAAGATTTTCTAGCTATAAATAGTGATAAAAGGTATTTGGTTGTTTTTCAAAATAATGCTGAGATGCGAGCCACGGGCGGATTTATCGGGAGCTATGCTTTAGTTGATTTAAAAAAAGGCAAGATAAAAAATATAGAAATTCCAGCTGGAGGTTCTTATGATACTGAGGGTGGAATGAGGGTAATAGTTGAGTCTCCACAACCACTTCACGTTGTTAAGCCGGTTTGGTATTTTTGGGACGCTAATTGGTGGCCGGATTGGAAAATGTCAGCTCAAAATTTGATGTGGTTTTATGAAAAAAGCGGGGGACCTAGTGTTGATGGAGTTATTAGTTTGACCCCCGATGTTTTAGCTGATGTTTTACGTGTTATTGGTCCGGTTGATATGACAGAAAAATATGGAGTAGTAATTAATTCTGATAATTTTTGGGAAATTATGCAAGAGATAGTTGAGGTTATTGGTCAGCCCGAGATTTATCAAGACAAGGATTTGAAGACCGATATTTTACAAAGAGTTTCTACTAGCACACAATTAGCAACGACAACTGAGCAAAAGCTTGTAGAAGGGGATAAGACTGAGGACGAGCAAGAACTATTTTTAAGAAATGAGCCTAAAAAAATTATTGGGGATTTAATGTCTAAACTTTTGTTTGAGTTTTCTAGTAATTTTAATAGAGAATTATTAGTCTCTACTTTAGGAATAATGGAGAAGAATTTGACTCAAAAAAACATCTTACTTTATTTTAATAATTCTAAGATGCAAACTGAAATAGAGAATCGTTCTTGGGCGGGAAGAGTTAAGGAGGCTCCTTTAGATTATTTAATGGTAGTAAATTCTAGTGTGGCTGGTGGAAAAACAGATTATTTTATTGATAATGATTTTTCTTTAAAGGTTGATGTGGCTGAGGATGGCTCTATTATTAATAAATTGACTATTAAAAGGCATCATCGGGGTATTAAAGGTGACTTATTCTCCGGTCAAAGAAATGTTAATTGGCTTCGGGTTTATGTCCCCTTGGGAAGTAGCTTGATTAGCGCTAACGGATTTTCTTCTTTAGGCCCTGAACATTTTAAGGTTATTGAGGGCGATTATGAAAAAAATGAAATTCTAGAGAGTTCGGAAAACAAGGCTGAGATTGATTTATTAAGCAATGCTAGGATTTATCAAGAAAGTAATAAGACCGTTTTTGCTAATTGGAATATTGTTGATCCTGGAGAGGAATCAATTATTGAAATAACTTATAAACTTCCTTATAACTTTTATTCTTTGCTTCAGTCTCAAGAATCTACTTGGATGTCTAAATTATTTCCTACTGATCCTAGTTGTAATTATTCTCTTTTGTGGCAGAAACAAGCTGGAGCTAGCTCTTCTGATTTAAAGGTTGACTTTTCTTCTAAGTTAAAATTAGATCCAGTCTGGACTTATCCTGATAATATCAGTGGAAATTTTAGTGAAATTGAATTTAGAAATATTTTGAATAGCGACAGGTATTTTGTTATAATGTTAAAATAATTAATATATTTGCTCAATTTTATTTTTTTAAAAAAAATAAGGAGTAGAGTATCAAAAAAATATGAAAATCAAGAATAAAAAAAAGGCTCAAGATTTACTATTTAAAAAACATAAGATTGATAATAATTCACTAGAAGATGTGTCGGAGTATATTGAGGTAAATAGTTCCGATGATGTTAGTCAGAAAATTCCGGTAAAAAATTCAAGATTGTCTTCAGATGAGATAGAAGATAATTTAATGGAGATTTATAGTGATGATGGCAGTTTACCTGATTTTAAAACTATTAAAATTAAAAAGAAAAGAGGATTTTTTCTTTCTTTAATTTATTTTTTATTAGTTATTGGATTAATTTCCTTAGCTGTTTATTTTGTTTTTAATTATTTTAAAAATAATAAAGACGCCTCTTCTGTTTTAGAGCTTAATATTGTAGCTCCAGAAAAAGTTGTTTTAGGAGAGGATTTTTTCTATGAAATTGAATATAAAAATATTAGTAATTATAATTTAAACAATGTTAAAATAGAAATTAATTATCCAGAGAATTTTATTTTATCGGAAATTTATTCAATTGATCCTTTTTCGGAAAACAAAATTTGGCATTTAGATAATTTAGCTGCTCGAATTGGTGGTAAGATAAAAATAAGAGGAAAAATTATCAATCAAGAAGGCCTTAATAATTTATTATCAATTAAGACTAGTTATAATATTAATGGTATTTCTTCTGACTTTAGTAAGGAAAATTTCAATTCTGTGACGGTTTCTTCTTTACCCTTTCAATTTTCTGAAGATTATTTTTCCACTGTTTTAGTGGGAGAGGAGTATCCTTTGAAAATAAACATCAATGATTTCCCAGTTGATAAAATGAAAGAATTTATTATTAATTTTTCTGGATCGGAGTTAATTTCTTTAGTTGATAATAATAAATTAGAAAATTCTGCTACTAGTAGTGGTATTCTTATCGAGAAAATTGATAATAATAATTATAAAATAAAGCTAGAAGAAGAGGGTGATTTAAGTTTGAATTTTAAGTATAAGGTTGCTTCTAAACTTAATGAACAGGAGCCTCTAATTTGGAAGTTAAAATATTTAGATGAAAATAATAAAGAGTTTATTTTTTTGGAGAAACAATTACTATTAGAAGTAATTAAAAGTGATTTGCATCTGAATATATCTATCAATGATCAATCTTCTGATTTTCCCGTTAATTTTGGTGAGCGTTTAAATTATGTTATTAAATATTCTAATAAGGGAGATAAAAATATGAAGGACTTGGTTATTATGGCTGTTTTGGATAGTGATTTTCTAAATTGGAATAGCGTTGATGATTTAAATAAGGGTAAAATTAGTCGTCAGACTATTAGTTGGACTTTTAGGGAAGTTCCCGAATTAAAAGAATTGGCCCCTGGTCAAAGTGGTGAAATTGATTTTTCTATTGCCGTATCTGATTTTAAGAAATTTGATGTTGGGGAGAAATTGGAAATAAAAAGCTATGCTCAGTTTAGTGTAGGGAACATCGAAGATTTTGGCGATGACAGTGAGCGCTTAACAGATAATCGAAGTAATATTATATTAAATAATTTAAATAGTAATTTAACAATCAAGGAAAGTGTTTTATATTTTGATGAAGATAATATTCCTGTTGGTTCAGGACCCCTTCCTCCAGTGGTAGGGGAGAAGACTACTTTTAGATATTATTGGAGCATTAAGAATAGTTTACATGAGTTAAATGATGTTAAAATAGAATTGTCTCTACCGTCTTATGTTATTTGGGATGATAATTTTAATATTAGTGCTGGTAATTTAAGATTTGATAATAATGAAAACAAGGTTGTTTGGCTTATTAATCGTTGGCCAGTAGGAATAGATGAAATTACAGCTGAATTTAATGTTGGGATTATACCGACTTCAGCTGAGTATAATAAGATTATAATTTTATCTTCTGGGTCTGATTTGTCGGCCAAAGATATCGAGACCGGAGCTATAATTATTAAAAAAACAGATGTTAAGACTAGTAAATTGGAAGACGATGTTATTGCTGGTTTTAGTAATGATGGTCGAGTTAGATAATAGTCGGACAATATTATGATAAATAAGATTAATAAAATAAAAACTGCTCATGGGGATCTGTCTTTGCCGATTTTCATGCCTGACGCCACTAGGGGTTTTATTAAGATGTGTACTAATGAAGAGTTGTTGTCGCTTGGCGTTTCTGCTTTAGTGGTTAATACTTTTCATCTTTATCTTCAGCCAGGAGTTAGAGTTATAAAAAAAGCAGGGGGCGTTCATAAATTTATGAATTGGCCAGGACCTTTGGTTTCTGATAGTGGTGGTTTTCAGATTTTTTCTCTTATTCATCAAAATCCCAAAATGGGAAAAATTGATGAAGATGGAGCTATATTTAAATCTCCAATTGATGGATCTACTCATAAAATAAGTCCGGAGAAATCTATTCAAATTCAATTTGATTTAGGAACAGATTTTATAGTTTGCCTGGACGATTGCCCTCCTTACGGTTTTTCAGAAAAGAAGATTTCTTTAGCAGTTGACCGGACTATAGCTTGGGCTCGTCGTTGTCGCCAAGAATATATCCGACAGATAAAAAAAAGGAAATTATCAGGTGATAAGATTCCCAAATTAATAGCAGTTATTCAGGGAGGGAGCAGTCGTGAATTACGAAAGAGATGTTTAGATGGTTTACTAGAAATTTCTGAAAGTAAATTTCTGAATACTAAAATTCCTTTTGCTGGTTATGGTTTTGGGGCCCGTCCGATAGATAGTCAGGGAAATTTTTTATTTGATATTTTAGAATACACTGCCAAGATAATTCCTGATGACAAGATTAAGTTTGCTTTAGGAATAGGAACTCCTGCTGATATTTATCGTTGCTATAAGATGGGGTGGAATATGTTTGATTGCGTTATTCCGACTAGAGAGGGACGTCATGGGAAATTATATCAATTTAAAAATAATAATATTAAGTCCGCTAATTTTTATCGAGAGATGAACGTTAAAAATTCTATTAATTGTAATAATTTTAAGAAAATTAATATTGATTCTGATTTAAAAATATTACAAGATAATTCTTGGTCTTATTTACACCATTTATTTAAGGTTAATGAGTCTTTGGGTCAAAAAATAGCCAGCTTGAATAATTTGGAGTTTTATGTCAAACTAATGAGAAAATTAAAAAATAATAACAAGAAGTAATAATAATATGAAAATAACTTTATATAATACTTTAAGTCGTAAAAAAGAAGATTTTAAGGCTCTTAAGGCCGGAAAGCTCTCTTTTTATTATTGTGGTCCGACCGTTTATTGGACTCAACACATTGGTAATTTGCGGGGTTCTTATTGTGCTGATATTATTCATCGAACTTTCAAATATTTAAACTACGATGTTTCTATGGTCAGAAATTATACTGATGTAGGTCATTTGGTATCCGACGAAGATGAGGGGCAAGATAAAATGGAGAAAACAGCTCAGCGTGAGAAAATGAAGCCCGAAGAAGTGGCTAATAAATTTATAAAAAATTATGAAGAGGATGTCCAAGCTTTAAATATTTTGGATCCAGAATTTAAGCCTCGGGCCACAGAGAATATTAGTGAGATGATTGATATAGTTCAATTGTTAATTGCCAAAGGTTACGCTTATGCTACTGATTTAGCTATTTATTTTGAAGTAGCTAAGTTTAAGAATTATAATAAATTATCTGGTCGTAAGCCTGATAAAAACAAGAGTGGGGCTGGGCAGGGTAGTGTTAGTGATCCTAATAAGAAAAGTTCTAGTGATTTTGCTTTGTGGTTTTTTAGAGCCGGAGTTCATAAAAATGCTTTACAGTTTTGGCCCTCACCCTTCTTTTCTCCTTTAGTGGAGAACGGTCAAGGATTTCCTGGTTGGCATATAGAATGTTCAGCGATGATTCGTCGTTTTTTAGGTGATTCTATTGATATTCATATGGGAGGAATAGAGCATGTTAGTGTTCATCATAGTAATGAAATAGCTCAAAGTGAGTCTGCTACTGGGCTTAAATTAGCTAATTATTGGCTCCATAATGAGCATTTACTGGTTGATGGGGCTAAAATGGCCAAATCACAGGGAACTAGCTTTAGTTTGGCTGATGTTGTTTCTAAGGGATTTTCAGCCTTGTCTTTAAGATATTTCTTTTTACAAGCTCATTATCGTTCTAAACAGAATTTTACTTTTGAGGCTCTCAAGGCTTCGCAAAAGGGTTTGAGTGGAATATTGAGTAAAATAGGGAAGTTGGGTAAAGAGCTTGGATCGGTTGATAAGGATTTTAAGGATAAATTTTTGGAATATTTATTAGATGATTTTAATGTCTCTAAAACATTGTCTTTGATTCCAGAAATACTAAAATCAGATTTATCAGATGAAGATAAATTGGCTACTATTTTAGATTTTGATTTAGTGTGGGGTTTGGATTTTAAAAAAGATCTAGCTGGGGCTGAAGAAAAAGAGGCTTCTAATGATATAGAGAAAAATTTACCAAAGGATATTAAAAAAATTTTAGATGAAAGAACTATCGCTCGGAAAAACAAGGATTTTGTTAAGTCCGATGAGTTGCGATTAAAATTAGAAAGATTGGGTTATAAAGTTCAAGATTCGTCTGATGGAAAAACTTTTTTATCATCTATTTAATAAAAAAACATGAATAATTTTTGGCAAGAATTAAAAAAAAGTAAAAAAAATGAGCCTATTTTGGCCTTAGCTCCATTAGCCGGATATACAGATTCGGCTTTTCGTTTTATTTGCAAAGAATTTGGAGCTGATGTTGTCTATAGTGAAATGGCCTCGGTTTCCGCTTTGAGCTATAAGTCGGATAAGACTTTGAAGTTATTAAAGTTTAACAAAAAAGAGCGACCTTATGTTGTACAACTTTTTGGTTCAGATAAGAATCAATTTATTAAAGCAGTAAAGATATTGGAAAAAAAGATTAAGCCTGATGGCTTTGATATTAATTTTGGCTGTCCGGTAAGAAAAGTTTTGAAGCAGGGAGCCGGATCTAAGCTAATGGGGGATCTAAGTGCTAGTCGTGAAATTATTGAGGCTGTTTTAAATAATACTAAATTGTCTTTGTCTATAAAAGTTAGGACTTCTGCTTTTTCGGTGGACTTAATAGATTTTTTGAAAAATATTTCTGACCTTCCAGTTTCGGCCTTAATGATTCATGGTCGTAGCTTGAAGCAACTTTTTTCCGGTCCAATTGATTTGGAATTAATAAAGGAAAGTCGCAATTATTTCTCTGGTGTCATTTTAGCTAATGGGGGGATAGATAGCTTAGATCAGGCTCGGGATGTTTATAGAAATACAGGGGTTGATGGAGTTGCTTTTGCTAGGGGGGTCTTAGGACAGCCTTGGATTTTTTCAGAAAAATTTCAAAATGTTTCTGGTGATGATAGAAAAAAATTAGCTATTGAAACTGCCTTAAAACATTTAAAGCTAGTTAGAAAAAATAGGGGAGAAATTAGTTATAATGAATTCAAGGGTCATTTAGCTTGGTATTTAAAAGATTTTTCTGGGGCTTCTAGTTTGAGATTAAAAATAATGTTATCTAAGTCCTATCAAGAAATGCAGGAGTTTTTATCTACTATCGAAGTTTAAATTAACATTTGAGTATGTCTTATAATTTTATTTATTGAGAAAATATAAAAAAAGGAGCATTTTTGCTCCAGTTTTTCTCGTCTCTTGGGCTCTTAATTAATTTTTGGCAGTTTGGCAGACAAAGTGAGCTAGCCCCACTAGAATAGATAGTATGCCCAAGAGGATAATTATCCATTTTCTCTTTTCGGGAAAGGAGAATTTTTTTCCTATTATTATTAAAAAAATTCCTCCTAATAACGTGGTAATCATTTTTCCTCCTTTTATTTATTTATTTATTTTTCATTTTAGTGTTTTCATATTAGCAGAATTATTGTTTTTGTCAATTGGGTTTAAAATAAAAAAAAGGGGGGGCATTTTGTCCTCCGAAGTCCTGAATAAGTTCACTTACATTTTGGAAAATGAAAAAGTGTGATATAATTTATTTATAGAAAATATATTAATTAATTTATGTTGATTTTAAGTATAAATACCGCTGATAATGAAATAATTGATCTATCTTTGGAGAAAGAGGGGACTTTATTAAGCCATAAAAGGATAAAAGCTCATCGTTCTCAGGCTGAAAAATTATTACCAGCCATTGAAAAGTTGATGCTTAGTGCTAAGGAGAGATTGGGTTCTCTCACAAAGATAAAAGTTGAGCATCGGGGTAGCAGTTTCACTTCTTTGCGCATTGGAGTTTTAACTGCAAATGCTTTAGCTTATGCTTTGGGTATTCCAGTGGAAACCTTTGTTGCTGATAAAAAGAATGTTAAAAAAAATAATAATTTTAATATAATTATTCCCAAATATGATCGGGATCCAGATATTAAAATAAAAATCAATGAATATTTCTAAAAATAAAAAAATAATATTTCTCTGTTTATCTTTTTTATTTCTCACTCTTTTAATTCCTAGAGCCGAAGCATCTACTTTAGCTGAGCAATTATCAGGGAGAATAGTTCTTCAAGTTGAAAACAAGGGAGAAGCTTATTATATCAATCCCCTGGATAAAAAGGGATATTATTTAGGACGTCCTGATGACGCTTTTGCGGTGATGCGCTATTTTGGCTTAGGTGTTTCCAATAATGATTTAGATAATTTTTTTAAGAAGGGCGTGCGAGCTGATTTGTCCGGAAGAATTCTTTTAAAAGTTCAAGACAAAGGTCAAGCTTATTATGTTAATCCTGTTAATAAGCAATTATATTATTTAGGGCGACCGAGTGATGCTTTTAATATCATGCGACAATTAGGTTTAGGAATATCTAATTCTAATTTAGAAAAAATCAGTTTACAAATTTTAATTCCTAATAATTCTATTCCAAATCCTGGAGAAATAGTTAATCCTGGAGAAAAGGCTGTGCGTTTTACTTTTAAATATAAGAATAAAAATTATTATTTAGATCAGGTTTACAGCGATTCTTTATATAACGATTATAAAAATACCAATAAATTTTTACAATATCCGGCTTCTAATCCTCCGCAAAATTTACGAGAAAGTTATTATAATATTTTTTTGACTTTAAAAAGTGGGGATGATTCTATTGATAAATTAGTTAATGATTTAAGATCATTGGCCATTAAAGAAGGTTTTAGTGAAAATGAATTAGTTGAATTTTCTATGGCCTTGGTGCAGTATATTCCTTATGATAATTCTAAGAACCTTAGTAGTCCTCAAAATTTTCCTTATGAAACTTTATATAAGAATTCAGGAGTCTGCTCTGATAAATCTTTTTTGGCTTTGTTAATATTGAGAAAACTAGGATATGGGGCTGTTATTTTTGATTACCCAGATGATAATCATTCGGCTGTAGCCGTGGCTTGTTCTGGGCAATCTTCTTATAATTCTGGTTATTGTTTTATAGAAACCACCAATTATTTTCCAGTTGGAGTTTTTCCTGGTAGTTTATCTTCAGGTCAAGCTGAGTCGGGACAGATAAATTGGTCTCAAATTTTTAGTGGAGATAGTTTGGGCAGAGTTGAAACTTATCAACAGACTAATGGATTGGTCTTTTCTGGTATGAATAATATTGTTTCTCAGGTTGACGCTATTTCTAAAATGAATACTTCTATTAAACAAAAGAAAAGTGAAATTGATAATCTCTTACTACAATTAAATACCATGCAGAATGAGCTTAATCAATTATTGGTAAAAATAGAAGAATATGATCAAAATAATGATGTTTATAATTATAACTTAAGTGTTAATGAGTATAATTCTAAGGCTGGAATCTATAATACAGCTTTAGAAAATTATAGTCTTAAAGTTCAAATATATAATAATGATGTTGCTTTATTCAATAATATGGTCAAGAGTTTTTATCAGAATTAAGCATTTATCAGGGATTGACTTTTTTATTGGATTTCGTTAAGATACCAATAGCTTAAATAATGCCAATATTTGAGCTTTTTATTAATTTTAAAAAACATGCTTACTCCAATTTCTTGTTTATATTAAACATATATAAATTTTGTAAGCAGTCGCTCGCTTTTTATAGGCGGGATAAAAAAGAAAAAATATGAATATCCCTAAATTAGAGGAAATGATGAGGGCGGGGATGCACTTTGGTCATCGGACTAATCGTTGGCATCCCAAAATGGAACCATTTATCTTTACTAAGAAAAATGGAGTTTATGTTATCAACTTAGAGAAATCTCAAGAGAAACTAGTAGAAGCCTTAGAATTTATGATTAAATTAAAAAAAGAAGACAAGACTATTCTTTTTGTAGGAACTAAAAAACAAGTTAAAGGTACTATGAAGGAAATGGCTGAGGAGGCCAAATGTCCTTACATTACTGGAAAATGGTTGGGTGGTCTTTTGACTAATTTTACAGTTATTAAAAAGTCAATTAAAAAATATCAAGATTTATTAAACGATCGGGAAAGTGGTAAACTTAATAAATACACTAAAAAAGAAAAATTAGATTTTGATAGAGAAATAAAAAGATTAGAGGAAAGAGTTGGAGGACTAGTAAACTTAACTAAATTACCAGATGCTATATTTATTTGGGATTTAAAAGAAGAAAAAACTGCTGTAGCCGAGGCTCGGAGTAAAAATATTCCAATTATTGCTATTTGTGATACTAATGTCGATCCAAGTTTAGCAGCTTATCCTATTCCTGGAAATGATGATGCTACTAAGACCGTTACTTTAATTTTAAATTGTATTAAGGAAAACTTAATTGATGCTAAAAATATTGTTTTAAAATAATTATTAATTTTTAAAAATATGGAACAAATAAAAAAAATACGTGAAATGACTGGAGCCGGAATGGTTGATTGTAAAAAAGCTTTAGATGAGGCTGGGGGAGATTTAGAAAAGGCTATTGAATTTTTACGTAAAAAGGGAATTGCTAAGGCTGCTAAAAGAAGTGAGCGAGAGGCTAGTGAAGGAATTATTTTAGTAGCTGTCAATGATGATAAAACAGAGGGTTATATCGTAGAATTAAATTCGGAAACAGATTTTGTGGCTCGCAATGATAAATTTC
>JAQVFY010000012.1 GCA_028696995.1 Patescibacteria group bacterium | reverse complement strand
ATACGTCCTCGTCTTTTTTTATCTTCAACTTCTTGACTTTCTTGTATCTCTTCTTCTTGTCCTTCTGAATATTCACTACTTATCTCTCCCGGGTATCCATAAGGTTGTCCAAGATCAAATCCACTTTCTCCTGTTTCTGCTAATTTTTCACTTAGTTCTCCTCTTGCTTCATCCAAACTAGTCAATTTTTTAAAATCATTTTTAAAGCCATCTTCTTTATTGACCTTATTTTCAAGATCTTTCTGACCAACAATTCCAGCCCGAGCCGCCTGAGCTTTAAACATAAAATCAGCGACATTAGCACCAATATCTTCAGGAGCAGAATTTTTTACAGCCTCATCGGCCAATTTCTGAGCCTTAGCATTCGCTTGCTTAGATATAAAATTTGCGACCGCATCTTTTATTTTCTCCGAACTATCTACCGAAGCTCTTTCTCTTGCCTTTTTTTGCATAAAATTATTAACATAGTCACCAATATCTTCAGGAGCAGATCCCTTAACTTCTGCTACTTTATTACCTGCCTCTAAAGATCGAAGTTGATCTTCTTTCTCTAATATCCTTTTCTCTAACTCTCCTTTTCCTCCCGGAAAATGAAAATTAGGATCTTTAAAATTCTTATAATCACTAGCTAATTCTTCTCTTAAACTAGCGACTGAAACTTCGGACGCCTCCTCCCCACTTTTCTTAGCAGAAGTTGGCATATTTTTTTCAAAACTCATATTATTATTTTTAATTTATTAAATTAAACACAAAGTATATATAAAATTTATTTATTAAAATTAGACAAGGCCTCTTTGGCAAAATCAGTTAAATCTTTTTGCAGAAGATTTTTAAAATCTTTGATATCAGAAACAACAAAGTCCCCTATTTTTTTAAAATCAACTTCTTTTTCGGAAATCATTTTTTCATAAATAGCTAAACCCTCAGAGCTAAGATTCTCCAAAATAAACAAATTGACTCTATCACCTAGAGCCTCTTGTAAAAAAGAACGAATTTCTTTAATTTCTTTCTCACTTCGTTCAGACAAATTTAAACTAGCCATTAAATCATCTAAAACTAAATTAAATTGATCTAATAATTTTTTCTCTAAATCCATCATAAAAATTTAATTAATTATAAATTATATATAAGATTATAATATTACTAAAATTATAACACTTTTTCAAATTAACACCTATATTATAACATATTTTAGATAAAAAGTCAATATCAATAAAATATATATTTTTATTACCTTTTGTTTTAAAAATCTCTTTAAAAACCAGGTTTTACTTAATCAACGATCTCGGCCTCGTTCTCAGTGCCAAGCCCCAGCTCAGCCTCAGATTCAGGTTCAACTTCGTCTCCACCAAAATACCATCGTAAAATATCTCCAGCAATAGATGTAGCAATTTGACTTCCCTCTATCCCCTCTTCTACTAAAACAGTCAACACTATTTCTGGATTATTATAAGGAGCAAAAGATGTAAACCAAGAATGAGGATATTTATCGGATTGCCATTGAGCTGTTCCGGTTTTTCCTGCAATTTCTACAGGTAAAGCAATCAGACGGCGAGCACTACCGCTAACAATGGTTTGCCTCATCCCCTCTCTAATAATTTTAATATTTTCTGAACTAATAAAATTTTCTTTAATAATTTCCGGTTCAATTTTCCTAAAAACCTTATCATCTTTAGCTAAAACCTCTTTTACTAAATGAGGACGATAAAGCCTACCATTATTAGCAAAAAAAGAAGTAAAGTTCGCAACCTGTAATGGAGTAACCAAAACATCCCCCTGACCTATAGAGACATGATAAGTGTTTCCAATATACCAGATTTCTCCTCTATTTTCTTTTTTCCATTCTGGAGTTGGTATAAAACCACTACCCTCCTGCGATAAATCCAAGCCACTCTGTTTTCCAAGACCGAACAATGATAAATATTCCACTATTTTATCAATTCCTAAACCCTCAAAATCATTATAACCACCGCCAATAAAGTAAAAAAAGGTATTAACTGATTCGGCAATAGCCTTTTTAACATTAGTCAAACCATGCCCTCCGGCCTTCCAATCGGGGAAAAACCAAGATCCAACTGAAATACCGCCATAACTATTAACCGTAGTATTTTCATTGATAATTTTTTCCTCTAAGGCAGCAGCAGCAATGGTCGGTTTTAAAGTCGAACCAGCCGGAAAATTACCACTAACTGCTCGATTAAACAAAGGCCTATTAGAATCATTTAATAAAGACGAATAATCATCTTGCTTAATACCTTTAGAAAAAAGATTATTGTCGTAAGAAGGCCAAGAAACCAAAGCCAAAACCTCTCCGTTATTGGGATTGAGAGCTACAATAGAAGCTCTATCCATTTTATTTCGAGACAAATAATCTTTTAGTATCTCTTCTGCTTTTCTCTGTAAATCTATATCAATACTTAAAACAAGACTGTGACCATCTTCTGGCGGGATTTGTGAAACTATTTTTTTCTCTCGACCCAAAGCATCAACCTCAACATACTTTTTTCCTTTAACTCCTTTTAATTCATTTTCATAAAAACTTTCTAAACCTGATTTTCCAATATAATCTATCAAAGTATATTCCTCGCCAAAAACCTCCAATTCCTTCTCCGATATTTTTCCAGTATATCCTAATAAATGAGACAAACTTAAAAGATTGTCATTAAATCCCAAATAATTTCTTCTCATTTTAGTAGAAAGAGAAACTCCCGGCATTTTTTCTGCCTCCAAATATAAGGACATAGCAGAGTCATAATCAATATTATCCATCAAGAATAAGGGGCGATAAGATTCTAAAGTTCCATAAACAATCTTGTCTAATTTACTCTTAATATCAAAAAAATAAGGGCTGTCTCCAATTAATTCTAAATTATAATCAGCATCATTTAAACTTATATTTTTATTTTCCTCTATTCCTGATATTATTAAAGCCAATTTCCTAATAATTTGATCACGCAATAAATCATCTTTAGGCAAATCTATTGGAGTCAAATACAAAACAAAATTAGCCTCATTTTTAACCAAGGGACTTAAATTAGAAGAATAAATAATTCCTCTCTTTGGTTCAACATTTACAACTCTAATTCTATTACCTTCGGCCAAAACACGATATTCATCCCCCTTAATTATCTGTAACCAAAACAACCTAAGCACCAATAAAGAAAAAACAACTAATAAGACTATAAAAATACTCCTAATTTTGCCAAAATCAAAACTTTTACGCAAAATTTCTTTATCATTTTCTCCAAACAAAAAAGAATCCTCCATCCAACCCAAATGATAGAAAGAGTCCTTTAAATTACCAAAGCGATATTTCTTCTCTTTAATAATAAAGGGATCTTCATTTTTATTAAAATCTATCTTCATTTATAAGTATTTATAATTGTATTTAATGTAATTATAACAGATATACAGGCCTATAAGCAAGGTTGAAAAAAGCCAACTTAAATGATACTATATTATTATGAATGAAAGAATAATTATAATTGACGGCAACGCTATAATTCATCGTAGTTATCATGCTTTACCGACAACCATGACCACTAAAGATGGGACCATTACTAATGCGGCCTATGGTTTTGCTGTTTTTTTAATTAAAGCCTTAAGTGAATTAAAACCTCATTATGCTATTTTAACCCTAGACAAAAAAGCTCCTACTTTTAGACACTTAACTTACGATAAATACAAGGCTACTCGAATTAAAGCTCCTCAGGAATTATATGATCAAATCCCCATGATTAAAGAAATAGCCACGGCCTTTTCTCTGCCAATCTTTGAATTAGATGGATACGAAGCTGACGATTTGATAGGAACTATTTCCACTAGCATCAACAAAAGTAACCCCAAAAAAGAAGTAATCATTATGACCGGAGACCTAGACACCTTACAACTAGTAAACACTAAAACCAAAGTTTACACCATGAGTCGTGGATTATCAGATCCAATCCTATACGACACTGAAAAAATCAAAGAACGTTTTAAACTGACCCCCAATCAACTAATTGATCTTAAAGCCCTCAAAGGAGATCCCAGTGATAATATTCCCGGAGTAGCTGGAATTGGAGAAAAAACAGCCACTGAATTATTGGAAAATTTTTCTAATTTAGACAATATTTACAAAAATTTAGAGAGTCCTAAAATTAAAGCCCGAACCAAAGAACTTCTAATCCAAGGAAAAGAAATGGCTTATTTAAGCAAAGATTTAGGAACTATTTCTCTACAAGCTCCTATTAAATTTGATTTAAAACAAGCGGAAATAAAAAACATTGACAAAAATTTAATCAATAATATTTTTAGCAAATTGGAGTTTCAATCCCTGCTATCCAGAGTTCTAAATTTAAATTTTGCCAAACAAAGTCAAGAAGTAGAATTTGACAAATTTACTAGAAATAAAAACAATTTTAAATATCAATTAATTAATGATGAAAAAAAATTCCAAACTTTTTTACAGGAAATAAAAAAACAAAAATCAATAGCTCTAGACACTGAAACTGATTCACTCGACTCTTTATCAGCCAAACTTCTAGGAATAAGCTTCTGCTGGAAAAAAGGAGAAGCCTATTTTATTAATCTTCGTGACAATCAAATTAATTCTCAAAAGATAGCCGGTCTCTTTGATAAAAAAAGTGAAGATCAAACTAACCCCTGGCTGATAAAATTAAAAGAAGTAATAGAAAATGAAAAAATAGAAAAAATTGGACACAATATCAAATATGATTTACAAGTTTTAAAGAATTATAATATTGAAATAAAGGGTAAAATTTTTGATACCATGTTAGCCTCTTATTTATTAAACCCTGAAAATCGCCAACACAATTTAGATTCACTTTCTTTTTCAGAATTGAACTGGGAAAAAATAAATAGCGATGACTTGTTTACTGACAAAAAACAAGTTAAAAATTTTTCTGAAGTAGATTTAGAAAAATTATCATTATATTCATGCGAAGATGCTGACTGCACCTTCAAATTAAAAGATATTTTAATTAAAAAATTAAAAGAAAATGATTTAATAGAATTATTTAATAACATCGAAGTACCATTAATAAAAATATTAGCTAATATGGAAAGAAACGGAATACTGCTAGATATAGATTTTCTAAAAAAACTTAGTCAACAAATAAATGGATCTATTGAAGAAATTAAAGAAAAAATTTTTAAACTAGCTCAAGAAAAATTTAATATTAATTCCACCAAACAATTAAAGGAAATTATTTACGAAAAAATGAAAATTAGTCCGCAGGGTTTAAAAAAGACTAAAACCGGATTTTCTACTGCTAGTGATGAATTAGAGAAAATAAAACACCTTCATCCGATCATCGAATCTATTCAAGATTATAGAGAATTAAACAAATTAACTTCAACCTATATTGATGCTTTACCTCAATTAATAAGTAAAAAAGATCAAAGAATCCATACCAGTTTTAATCAAACTATAACGGCCACGGGAAGATTATCTTCATCTGACCCCAACCTACAAAACATTCCCACTAAAACAGATTTAGGGCACAAAATTAGACAAGCCTTTACGGCTCCAAAAGGGAAACTATTACTAAGCTTAGACTATTCTCAAATTGAGTTAAGAGTAATGGCCCACCTCTCAAAAGACAAAAATTTATCATCAGCCTTTCAAAACAATTTAGACATTCATCGTTCTACCGCAGCTAATATTAATAAAATAAAATTAGAAGAAGTTAGCGATGAACTCCGACAACAAGCTAAAGCTATAAATTTTGGTATTCTTTATGGACAGGGGCCACATGGTTTGAGCCAAAGCGCTAATATCCCCTACCAACAAGCTCGAGAATTTATTGCTAAATATTTCTCAACTTATACCGGAGTAAAAAAATTTATTGAAAAAACTATCAAATCAGCTAGCGAAAAAAATTATACCGAAACTATATTAGGTCGAAAGAGAATGATTTTAGAAATAAACTCTAATGAAATTATGAAGAAAAAATCAGCTGAAAGAATTGCCATTAACAGCCCTATTCAGGGTAGTGCGGCTGATATCATTAAATTAGCTATGATAAAAATATTTGAAGAAATAAAGGAAATAAACCAACCAGAATCTGATATTAAAATGCTTCTTCAAGTTCACGATGAGTTAATTTTTGAAATAAAAGAAGATAAAATAAATTATTATTATCCACAAATAAAAAAAATAATGGAAGAGGCTATAAAATTAAATGTTCCATTAATCGCTGAGGCCTATCAAGGAAAAAATTGGGGGCAAATGGAAAAAATAAAATAAAAATATGAAAACAAATTTTAAAAATAAAAAAATAGCCCTATTGGGCCTAGGAATAGAAAACCAAGCACTATTAAGTTTTTTAAACAAAAAATATAAAAATTTAGATATTACTATTTGCGATACCAGATCAGCTTCCGAAATTAAAAATAATATCCCAGAGATAAAAAATTATAAAAACATAAAATGGAAAACTGGAGCAGATTTTAATAAAAATTTAAAGGAATTTTCTCTATTATTTCGTTCTCCTGGTTGGCCAATAAATTGCCCCGGAATACAAGAAGCTCTAGAAAAGGGCAGTCAATTATCCAGCCCCATGAACTTATTTTTTGAACTCTGCCCTTCTAAAAATATTATTGGAATAACCGGCACTAAAGGGAAAGGAACAACAGCCTCGTTAATATTTGAAATTATAAAAAATTCAGGAAAAAAATGTTTCCTAGGTGGTAATATTGGTATTGCTCCTTTAAACTTTTTAAAGGAAATAAAAAAAGATGACTGGATAGTTTTAGAATTATCTAGTTTTCAATTAGAAGATCTACATTATAGCCCTAAAATAGCTATTATTACCAATATTTTCAAAGAACATTTATCTCCAGCCGATCCATTAAACCCCAATTTTCATAATTCTTTAAAATCATATTTAGAAGCTAAGTTAAATATTACTTTTTACCAAGAAAAAAATGATTTTTTTATTATCAATAAAAAATTAAAAAATAAAATTGATAAATATCAAACCCTTGCTAAAAAAATATATTTTACAAAATCACAAACTCCCAGCCAACTAGTAGGTGATTTTAATAAAGAAAATATTTCCGCTAGTGAGCAAGTAGCCAATATATTAAAAATAAATAAAAAGATAGTAAAAGAAACCATCAAAAATTTTAATAATTTAAATCATCGTTTAGAATTTATAAGAGTTATTAAAGGGGTTAAATATTTTGACAATAGTTTTTCAACTACTCCAGAGAGCACTATCTTAGATCTAAAATCTTTTAAAAAAAATATAATTTTACTAGCTGGTGGAGCTGACAAGGGGGCTGATTTCTCAAAACTTGCTAATGAGATAAAAAAAAGAGTAAAATTTGTTATTCTCTTCCCTGATAAAGGAGGCCTAAGGATAAAGAAAGAATTGAAAAAAATAAATTATCCTTGCAATAAATTAGCTGAAGTCAGAAATATGGAAAAAGCAGTAAAAACTGCCCAAGAAAAAGCCCAAAAAAATGATATTGTCCTATTATCAACAGCTTGTGCTAGTTTTGGGATATTTAAGAATTATAAAGAACGAGGAAATCTCTTTCAAAATGAGGTCGAAAAATTAAAACAATAATATGCTTATATTTTTTTACGGAGAAAATGATTTTAAAATAAAACAAAAAACTCAAGAATTGCAAGATAAATTTATCAAAGAGATTGATACTAGTGGTCAAAATATTTTTAAATTTGATGGGGCTAATTCTAAAGCTGACGAAATTTTAGGACAAATCGGAACAGGTTCACTTTTTTCTAACAAAAAAATGGTAATAATTTCCGATCTTATCAAAAGTAAACAAAAAAATATTCTAAAAAATCTACTAAAATATTTAGAAAAGAACAAGATAAATGCTTCTAGTGATATTTATATTTTTTTAGAAAAAAATATTAAAAGTAAAACTGCTAATAATTTATTAAAAATAGTCTCTGGAAGAGAAACTGTTTTGAATAAAGAAGAAAAGGAGTTCTATAATTTTCTAGTTCGTCAAAAATATAGTCAAGAATTTAAAAATTACACTCAAAACGAATTAAGTGATTTTATAAAAAAAGAATTTTCTGCCTATGGATTAAAAATAGCTCCCAAGGAAATACAATTGATAATAGCTTTAAATGATAATAACGCTTGGAATATTTATAGTGAAATAAAAAAAATTGCCAATTTTAAAATTGGACAAAAAACCGATCAGCAAATAAGCTCAATTGATATCGAAAAAATTGGTTCGGGTATTTTTACGGAAAATATTTTTAGTTTTACCGACGCTATCTCGATCAAAAACACTAAATTAGCTATGAAGATCTTGGAAGAGCAATATCTAGCCGGCTCTGAACCGGATTATATTTTATCAATGCTACTTCGTCAATTTAAAATATTACTTCAAATTAGAGAATTGCTAGACTTAAACTATAACTCCAGTAAAATAACTGCTTCTATAAAATTACACCCCTTTATTATCAGTAAAGGCATAAATCAGGCTAAGAATTTTGAACAAAAAACGATAAAGAGGATAATAAATGAACTAGCCAAGATGGAACTGGCTAATAGAAGTGGGAGAGTTAATGTTAAAGTGGCTTTATCTATTTTAATTAGTACTATATAATATCAAAAAAATTTTAATTTAAAATTAAAAAAGTGGACCTAAATCCACTTTGATTATTCGAAATTTAATGCTTCTAAAATTTAATGTCCGGGAGTCAACACCTTATATAGAATAGAGGCAATAGTCTCCGCCGTAGAAACATCTAAAACCTTTCCCCAGGTCCTATTCGACTGATCCCGAATGATAGTATTACCAGCCAAAACCCTGGCAAAAGGCTCTTGATCAAAAAGGGTATATTTCCACCCATTGACACAAACCGGATGAGTAAAGGCAAAATAAATTGCCTTAGCCCCGGCCGATTTTAGCTTTTTAGCGGTTTGATTAGCTGTTCCACCTGAAGACATCTCATCTTCAATAATAACCACATGTGCCCCCAGAATTTCTTCTTCAGAAAAATAATCAATCCCTTTATAATCAAACTCCTGTTGACAATTAGTTACTATAGAGCTAACTTTTTCCTTATCAGCTGAAACAATTTCTGTCTGGTTGTTTAACTTTCTTTCCTTCAAGTTAAACAGAACTAAAGAACCAGAAAAATGCTTAGCATGAAAAACAGCCCGAGAAATAGAACCTTGATCAGGCGAATAAAAAACAATTTTCTCCTCTTTGGGAATAATTGTTTTTATCGCCCTAGAGAAGTCCATGTAAGCCGGATGGAATCTAATTCCTAAATCCTCACACTTCTTTCCCATTGCTTCAGAATGAGGAGTGCAAACAATTAAATCATCGACCCCAGCAAACTTTAATAACTCCAAATAAAAACCGAGATAATTAATCTCATAATTATACTCCGGCTCTTCGTGATCACAGCGACGCGTCAAAAGAAAAGGCAAAACAGCAATCACTCTATGAGCCAAATACTGTTTTTTGAAGGCCATAACCAGAGTAATAAATTCCATCATAGCCTTTTCAGAAACAATAGAATCGAAAAGTACTACCGATTTTCCTTTCACCGCACTAAATTTAGGGATTTTATTATTAGGGCAAGAATCTCTCCATTCCCCAAAATCAATAAAATCAGGGCTTATCCGAGAACCTAAATATTCCCCTAAATAACTCCAAACACTGTCTCCTAAAGGTCGATTATTGCGACCACAAAAAAACATAAAATCACCTTGTATTTCTTTCATTTTTGCTGTTTTTTTTAATTAACATTATTAAAGGACTCTGCTTAAATATTACTACTAAAAAAAATATCTGTCAAAACCTGACCACCTCTTGCCTTTTTTAAATTTATTTGGTATATTTATTTTAAATAGATGAGATATCTATTTTTTAAAATTGCCAATAGTTAATTATCAATTCAAATAAGGGCAATTAGCTCAGTTGGTTAGAGCGCTACACTGATAATGTAGAGGTCGGAGGTTCAAATCCTCCATTGCCCACCATAAAAATAGCGGGATAGAGCAGTTGGCAGCTCGCCAGGCCCATAACCTGGAGGCCGTGGGTTCGAGTCCCACTCCCGCAACATATAGCCTCGGTAGCTCAGTGGTAGAGCAAAGGACTGAAAATCCTTGTGTCGTCAGTTCGATTCTGACCCGAGGCACAAAAAGCGGGGTGTGGCCCAGTTGGCTAAGGCGCCTGGTTTGGGACCAGGAGATCGTGGGTTCGAGTCCCGCCACCCCGACAAAACAATTTATAAAAAATTTAAATTATAATAATAAAAAATAATATGCCAAATAAAAAATCAGCTAAAAAAGAGTTAAGAAAAAATACTAAAAGACAAAAAGAAAACAACCTATTAAAAAACAGAGTTAAAGATTTGGTTAAAAAAACCAAAAAAGAAATCATTGCCCAAACCCCAGAGGCCGGCAAAGATATTAATCAAGTTATTAGGTCCATTGATAAAATGGCCAAGAAAGGTATTATCAAAAAGAATACCGCTTCTCGCCAGAAATCAAAATTACAAAAGAAAATTAATAAATTAAAAAAATAATTAAAAGTAATAACCTTGTCTTGGTTTTTAGTTTTAACAAAAACTTCTTCTCGGATAAGGTCAAAAAAAATGTTAGATAAAAAATCTAAGGAAAAAATTATTAAAAAATTTCAAATTCATCCTAGCGACACTGGATCTTCCCAAGTTCAAATCGCTATTTTAACAGCTGAAATTGAAGAATTAACTGAACATTTAAAGAAGCATAAACATGACTTCTCTTCTCGTCGAGGATTACTTCGAAAAGTTTCTGAAAGAAGACGCTTATTAAAATACTTACAAAAAGAAGATGAACAAGCCTTTATTGAATTAGCTAAAAAACTTAAACTAAGAATAGCTAATAAAATGGTGGCTGACGAAGAAGCTAGAAAACTAAAAGAACTGGAACTAGAAAAAATGATGAACCGAGATGACGACGAGATCGAATAATAAAAATATGATTAAACATAAAGAACAACGAGTAGGAGTATTAGTGGATGTTTCTAATATGTATCATTCTGCCAAAAATTTATTTGGCAAAAAGGTCAACTTCCAAGAAATTTTAAAGCAAGCAGTCGCTGGACGAAAACTTATTCGGGCGACTGCTTATGCTATTAAAACTGAAACGGAAGAAGAAACCCCCTTTTTTGAAGCTCTAAGCCAACAAGGATTTGAAGTTAAAATGAAAGACTTGCAAATCTTTGCCGGAGGAGCCAAAAAAGCTGACTGGGATGTAGGCATAGCCATTGACGCTATTAAACTAGCTGACAAATTAGATGTCATAGTAATAGTGTCTGGTGATGGTGACTTCCTTCCATTAATGTCTTATTTACAAAACAACAAAGGTTGCTTAGTAGAAATTATATCTTTTGCTAAAACAACCTCCAGCAAATTAATCGAAGAATCAGACGATTTCATCGATTTAGGAAAAAGTAAAAATTTCTTGATAAATAATTATAATTTCAAGAAAAGATAATTAATTATTGGTCGTCAAATACTGAGAACTGTATCTTATACAGGGCTTTAATTTGACGACCAAAAAAACAATTTTATGAACGAAGAAAAAATTATTAGCGGTAATTGGTTGGGAAAAACCCTAACTTTAAAAACCGGTAAATTAGCCAAGCAAGCTGATGCTTCTGTTTTGGTACAATACGGAGATACTGTAGTTATGGCTACCGTGGTCCAATCAAAAAATGAAAGAGAAGGAATTGATTTTTTTCCTTTAATGGTAGAATTTGAAGAAAAATTATACGCTGCCGGGATGATTAAAGGTTCTCGCTGGGTAAAAAGAGAGGGTCGCCCTAGTGATCAGTCAGTTTTAACTGGCAGAATGATAGACCGCTCTATTCGACCTCTTTTTAACGACGAAGAAAGAAAAGATGTTCAATTAATAGTTACAGTTTTATCTGTTGATGGAGAAAACGATTATGATGTTATTTCTTTAATCGCCGCCTCCGCCGTTTTGAGTATTTCTGGTATAGATTGGAAGGGACCTATTGGCGGTATCAGAGTCGGACTAATTGAAAATGAATTTGTCTTTAATCCTACCTATGAACAACAAGCTCTAAGCTCTTTAGATTTAATTGTTGCCGGAACAGAAAAAAAGGCTATCATGATTGAAGCTGGTGGCCAAGAAATAGAGGAAGATATTATTTTTAAAGCTATCAATGAAGGACAACTTAAAATGCAAGAAGCTATTAGCATCATCAAAGAACTTCAAAAAGTAGTCAATATCCAAGAAAAAATTGCTCGAAAAAAATTAATGAGTGAAGATGAAATAAAATCTAAGGAAGAAAAGGAAAAACTATTAGAAATTGGTCAAGCTTGGTTACAGGAAAATATTGCTAAAAATCTATTTAATCAAACTTATTACAGTAAAAATGAGAGAAAGATGGCAGTAAGAGTAATAAAAGAAGGCTTGGATGAATATTTATTCTCACAAAACATCGAAAAAAATAATCGCGATTATGTTATAAAATCATTAGTAGAGAAAATGGTAGAAGCTGAAGTTACCAATTCTATTCTAGAAAACAAAAAAAGAGTTGACGGTCGAGCTCTAGATGAAATTAGAGAATTATCAGCTGAAATTGGAATTCTGCCTCGAAATCATGGAGCCGGACTTTTCTCTCGTGGAGAAACTCAAGTTCTATCAATCGTAACCCTAGGAGCTCCAGGAATGGAACAATCATTAGAAGGAATAGAAGGTCAAAGCAAGAAACGATATATGCACCATTACAATTTTCCTCCTTTTAGCGTTGGAGAAGCCAGTCCTCTAAGAGGAACTGGACGAAGAGAAATTGGCCATGGAGCCTTAGCCGAGAAAGCCTTAATTCCAGTATTACCAAGCAAAGAAGACTTCCCTTATACCGTGAGAGTAGTTAGTGAAACCCTAGGATCTAACGGATCCTCTTCAATGGGTGCTACCTGCGGATCATCTCTAGCCTTAATGGATGCTGGAGTTCCAATAAAATGTCATGTTGCCGGAATTGCTATGGGTATAGCTTCTAACGCTGATATGAGTAAATGGGAAATATTAACCGATATTCAAGACCTAGAAGATGGTAAAGGAGGAATGGATTTTAAAATAACTGGCACCAGAAAAGGACTAACCGCCATCCAATTAGACACCAAAACTAACGGATTAACTGAAGAGATTATTAAAAAAACTTTAGAACAAGGTCGTTCTGCTCTTAATACAGTCTTAGATCAATTGGAGAAAGCAATTCCTGAACCTCACGCTGATTTATCACCTTATGCTCCAAGAATAATCAGCTTCCGAGTTGACCCTGAAAAAATTGGCTCTATTATCGGACCTGGAGGAAAGATTATTAACAAAATTATCGAGGAAACAGATGTTTCTATTGATATTGATGATGATGGCTTAGTAATGATTACCTCAACTAATGGAGAAAAAGGACAATTAGCCGAAAAAATGATTCGTGAAATAATAAAAGAATTTGAAGCTGGAGAAATAGTTACCGGAAAGGTTGTCAGGATTATGGACTTTGGAGCTTTTGTTCAAATATCTGCCAACCAAGATGGAATGGTCCATGTCAGCGAATTAGCTCCCTATCGTGTAGATAAGCCCTCTGATTTAGTAAATATCGGAGATACAGTCCAAGTGAAAATAAAAGAAATTGACGCTCAAGGAAGAATAAATCTTACCATGAAAGGTCTACCAGAAAACGAACACCTCTGGAAGGATCGTAAAGGAGAATCACAAGGAGAAGGCAATGGCGGAGGATTCTCTAACCGAGGAAATGGAAACGGCTTCAATAAAAGACCAAATTTTAATAAAAAATATTAATATTTTAAATTATTGACTTTTTATAGATATTAAGATAATATCTATAAGAAATAATAAAAATAATATAAAATAAGATAAAATTATGCTTACAATTAAATTAGCCAAGGTTGGTAAAAAAAATAAGAAAATGTTTAGAATAGTTATTTCTGAAAAGGCCCGAGATCCCTACGGACGAGCTTTAGAAATATTAGGTTCATACGACCCTTATACTAAAAATTTGAAAGTTAAGGGAGATCGTGTTAAATATTGGATTAGCAAAGGATCAGGCATGACCCCTTCTGTTAATAATCTTTTTATAGAAAATAAGGTAATTGAAGGTCCTAAGAAAAAAAATTCTAAACCAGGAAAACCAAATAAAAGAAAAACTCAGAAGACTGAAAAAGCTAAACAAAAAGAACAAGAAAAAAAACAACAAGAAGAAGAGGATAAAAAAGTAAATGAAAACCCAGTAGAAACTCCGACTGAGACCCCAACTGAAGCTCCAGCCGAAACCCCAGCAGAAACTCCAGTCGAAAACAGCACCGAAGAAAAAGCTGAATAAAAACAATGATTTTTTCCTAATTTGACTTTTACAGTCATTAGGTTTAAAATATAAACATAGCTAAATTTATTTAGCTAGCACCGTAAAAGGTGATAATAATTAAAAGGTTCTTACAAATTTGTTTTCAGCAATTTGCAAGAATTGATCGATGACTATGTCAGAAAATCTAGACAAGCAATTTCTAGAAAGCATCATCAAATCTATTGTAAGCGTTCCTGACGCCGTAACAGTAGAAAGAACAGTTGATGAAAGAGGAGTTCTTTTAACCTTAAAAATCGATCCAAGCGACATGGGATTCGTAATCGGACGTCGTGGACAAACAGCTCAAGCTATTAGAACATTATTAAAAGTAGTTGGAGCTCGAAATAATTCTCGCGTTAATTTAAAGATTTACGATCCTAACAATGGTAATCGTCCTGAACGCCCTGAAAGAAGGGAGTATTCTCAAGACAATACTATTGACACTTCAGCTATCGATGATTTAAAAATCTAATCTTTAAAAATTTCGATACAAGAAAAACAAAAGACCACAACCTGGTCTTTTGTTTTTATAATAAGTAAATTAAATAATATGAAATTTAATATTATTACAATTTTCCCTCAAATTTTTAACTCTTATTTCAATGAGAGTATCATTAAACGGGCTATGGAAAAAAATTTAATAAAAATAAAAACACATAATTTGCGTGATTTTACTGATGATAAACATAAAACTGTTGATGATACTGTTTATGGTGGAGGAGCAGGAATGCTTATGAAAATTGAACCATTATACAAAGCTATTAAAAAAATAGCTGGCAAAAAAAAGACAACTGGACAAAAAATCATTCTACTCTCAGCCAAAGGAAAAAAATGGGAGCAACAATTAGCCCAAAAATATTCAAAATTAAAAAATATAACTTTTATCTGTGGACGTTATGAAGGAGTAGATGATCGAATTAAAAATTTTATTGATGAGGAAATTTCTATTGGCGACTATGTTTTAACGGGAGGAGAATTAGGTGCCATGATTATAATTGACTCTATCACTCGCCTGCTACCAGGGGTTTTAGGCAATTCTGAAAGTTTAAGCGATGAATCACATAACAAAAAAGGAATTTTAGAGTATCCTCAATATACTAAACCGGCAGAATTTAAAGCTGGGAATAAAAAATATAAGGTGCCGGAAGTTTTATCGTCTGGTAATCATAAATTAATTGAAGAGTGGAAAGAAAAATTTAAAAAAAATCAGAAAAATAATTAATTTGATATAATCTTTTATTTAAAAATACATACTTTTGTCTTATCTGATGAAAAATTTATAAATATTGACTTTATTTTAAAAATATGCTAATAACTATAGTCCATACTAAGATCTTTAACAAAGAAAATAAATAAAACACAAATATATAACTAAAATAGGTATTTTATACTTATTTTAGCCCTCTTTTCAAAAAAACAAACACAAACAAACATAAACCAAAAAAGAGAACCCGTGACGAGTAAAGTAAGCGCGGGTATGCAACCATGAAAAAAAACGTTTTTTTTGTTTTCGCCGTCGCTTTAATGATGGCAATTGCAGGTGTTATGAGCACCGGCTGTGAAAAGGATTTCAAATTCGTTGACGGAAACGGAAACGGAAATGAAGTCCCTGTCCCGGAAACCGTCGGACTCAGTGTAAGTACTCCATCTGGCAACGGAATGAAAATCGCCAGTGGACAAACCTTATATACCGACACAGTGTATTACAACAGTTTCTGGCTCACACCGGCGATTGGCTCGGTTATCCCGATGGGAATCTGGATTATCCGGGATTCCAATAATGTCATTATCTATCAATCAGCAATCGCTGAGAACGGCATTGATATTAAGTTTTCTAAAAATGGAAACCATAGTTTGGAAGTATCTGGTACCTACCAGGGAACACCTTTCCTATTCAATAATATCACTATTGTTGTCGGAAGTGTATTACCTCCCCCGCCACCACCAATCACGGCTACCTCTCCTGTCCGTCTTTACAATTTCACGGTCAATGGAGGAACCGCCACGGTTGATGTGGCTATCAGCAAGGCCCAGTGGCAAAGCCAAAGTAGTGCCACCTGGTTCCACGTAAAAAGGATTAACAATCTGAATTTCTTAGGCAACCAATCTGTCACTTCGACGACAGACTCAGTTTTCTTTAGCCTGAGCTTTTCAGCTATTAACCAAACTTACGTAGAGTTCAACTCCGCCTTCCATGATGGCTCACCCGGTGGAGTATGGCTAATTCCCAGCTACGGCACACCGCCTAGTATTTTATATACCGGAACCAGTGGCGTACCATACTCTGGGTCGGAAAATTTTTTCGGTTTCCGTTTTCACGATGCTGGAGGCGGAGTATATGAACTGAGAACCCATTCCGGAACATTGGTTCTAAGCACTTCTTCTATAGCGCCACCACCTATTCCGGGAAATGCTGGGGATGGAGCTTTAAACGGTTATCAGGTTCGCTGGTCAGGTTATGTTCATTGGTTTAAAACCAATGAGCAAAACCCAACACTTCGTTGGCGCATGGGACCAACCGGAACTTGGAATTACTTAAGCCCTGATCCAACAATTTACGCGGCCAACCCAGATTATGTTACCTGGACCTTTCCCCAATTGACCGGACAAGTCCGTTGGCAAAATGGTACCGGCACCGGAACCAGTTTTGTACCCGACACTGTCGGAATGGCTCATAGTATGTACTATGATGCCAGTTCACAAGAGCTGGTAAAATACATGAAATAATGAGGTCCCAAAGACCTCACCCTCCCCTCAACTTAAAAAATTGAGGGGTTTTTAATTAAAAAACGGGAAGCGAAATTCCCTTATATCTAAATATAATATCAACTAAAATACTTCTTATACCACCCTAAAACCCTCCCCCATTTTCACAATATTCCCCTCAATAAAGAACCCTGAAGCTTTTTTATGCCCTCCGCCACCAAAAACCTTAGCTAATTTTGTAACATCAATATCCTTGGCCCCCTCTCTTTCTTCATTAGAATCAGAAATTAAAGAACCAACTCGAAGACTACCCTTAATCTTACCCTCTTCCTCTTCTCTAATCAACATAGTTATATTCGTTTCCGACAAACTACTCAAAAATCCAGCAATATCAGAAAAAATATCAGCTGAAAAATTACCATATAATTTTTTAAAATTATTCAAATCTTCATAAGGCAAAACTGAAAAAGCAATATTATATCTCTCATTAACTTTTAAATTAGCCAAAGCCAATCCCCATATTTTCATTTCCAAAAAACTTTTATTACGCCAAGTACTATTTAATAACTTAGGAAATTGGGCTCCTAAAGCCATCATCTTGGAAGAAATTTCCAAAGTTTTACTACTAACCGAAGGATACAAAAAATTGGCCGTATCAGTTAAAATACCGGCCAAAATACAATTAGCTAAATTACGATTAATTTCAATATTGTTGATATCAGACAAATGGTATAGTAATTCTGTAGTGGAGGCTAATGGGATTTTTATTTCCAAATCAGCATAAGTCTCACTGGGAGCATGATGATCAATTTCAATAATAAAAGGCGGGCGATCGGATTTTTTAATAAATTTAATTTCCTCCGCCAAGGAAGTCCTTTCCAAAGAACCACAATCTAGAGTAATAATTAAATCAAATAATGATAAAAAATCTGAAGATAATTCTTCGTCCTTATTCAAATCATTTTTAATTTTTAAAAATAAATCTTCCTTATTGCCGACAATAGACTCTTCATTGGGTAAATAATAATAATCACTATTCTTATTATCAGCCCAAGCTAAAAAATATTTATTTTTTCTTTGAAAAATATCTATAAAAAAACATAAAGATGCTATGGCATCAACATCAGGGCTAAGATGAGAAATAATTAATACTTTTTGAGCTAAATCTATTTTCTCACCAGCTAATTTAAATTTTTTAATATCATTATCGGAAAACATAAAAAAACATTAAGATTCTTCAGACTTGATTATCTCCAAGGTTTTATTAATTTTTTCAGCTCGCTTTAGATTCTCATCAATTCCCCAAGATAAATGAGGAACTTTTATTATTCTAGTCTTATCTTTTAATAATTTAGCCAAACTCCCCGAACTGGCCCTCAATCTTTTTAAAGCAGTGCCAGAAAAATTCTCTGGCAAAACAGAAACAAAAACTTTAGCTAAAGACAGATCGGAGGAACACTCAACCCGAGAAATGGTAATTAAAAAATTAGGAGTAGCGACCTCTCCTATTATTACCTCAGCTAAACCATGTTTTATGATAGAATTTAATTGTTCGACCTTAGACATAAAATTAAATTTTATAAATCAGCTTCAGATTCTTCCTCTTTATAGAAATACAAAACGTCACCAACTGCTACCACTGGATGACCGATATATTTTACACCACATTCTTGACCATTTTCCACTACTGGAACATCTTGCTTACCTGATTGTAATTTTTCTATTTTTCCTTTATCAATAAAATTATCTTCTCGCCAAATCTCCAATAAAGAATTATTCTCCACACTACCCTCTATTACTCGACCACCAATTATTTGAGAATCATTCTCAGTTCTAAAAATAGCCATAACTTTTAATTTCCCCAAGTCCTTTCTAATTATTTCCGGCTTATAAACACTCTTCATCTCTGCTTTAACATACTTTATCAAATCATAAATAATACTAAAAATATTAATCTTAATACCTTTCTCACGAACTAGATCTTCGGTTTGCGGTTGTAATTTAACATTAAACCCAACAATTTGAGCATTGGAGTCTTCGGCTCTTTTAACGTCACCCTCTCCAATATTACCTAATCCTTTATGAATTATTTTTACTTTTATTTTCTTGGTATTTATTTTCATCAAAGATTCTTCAATAGCCTCAGCTGAACCTAAGAAATCTGATTTAATAATTAAGTTTAATTTAAAAGAGTCATCTTCAATTTCAGAATTAGAACTAGCCTGCTGTTCGGGATGAGAACGAGAAATCATTTTTTTAATTTTAACTTTTTCTCCTTCACCGACCTGTAAAATATCTCCCACTTCTGGTAAAATTTTTAAACCCAAAATTCTAACTGGCATAGAAGGCAAAGCTGATTCAACATTTTCTCCTTTATAGTTTTTCAAGGCCTTAACTTTTCCATAAATGACGCCATTGAAACAAAGCTGATCGCCAACTTTTAGAGTTCCATTCTGAACTAAAAGAGTAACAACCGGACCAGCTCCTTTATCAATATTGGACTCGATAACTGTTCCAATAGCTTCAGATAAAGGATTGGCCTGCAAATTTTCTTCTTCCATTTCCGAGGTTAAAAGCAAAAGATCTAACAACTCTTCAATTCCCTGTCCTTCTAGGGCAGAAATTGGAGCACAAACTATTTTACCCCCCCAATCCTCAGGAATAATATTCAATTGTGAAGATAATTCTTGTTTAGTTCTATTAATATCAGCTCCCTCCTTATCTATCTTGTTAATAGCAACTATAAAAGGAACTTTAGAGGCCTCAATAATACGAAAAGCTTCTACGGTCTGAGGTTTTACACCATCATCAGCCGCCACTACTAAAATAGCAATATCAGCAACTCGAGCTCCACGACTACGCATAGCTGTAAAAGCTTCGTGCCCTGGAGTATCAATAAAAGTAATTTTTTTATTATTTTTTTCAACTTGATAAGCTCCAATATGTTGAGTAATTCCACCTGATTCACCGGCAACAACATTAGTAGCCCTAATAGCATCAAGTAATTTGGTTTTACCATGATCAACATGTCCCATTACCACTATCACTGGAGGGCGCAATTTTAATTCCTCCCCTTTTTCATTTCTAATTGCTTCGGCTAAAACCTCTCGGCCATTGTCGGAGGCTAAACTTTCATCGTTTTCTTTCAAAGAAACATCCAAACCTAAACTATCACCGATAATAACAGCTGAATCAAAATCTATTTTTTCATTCATAGAAACAAAAACTCCATTTTTCATCAACTCTTTTAAAACTGAATTTACTGGTAAATCGGCCAAAGAAGCCAACTCCTTAACAGTAACAAATTTTCCAATTTCTACTTTTTTAATTTCTTTTTCAATACTTCCTTCCTGCTCTCTTCTTAAAGCTTCATCAGCCTGTCTTTGTCTCTCAATCTGAGCCATAAAAATAGGCCAATTCTTAATGATTTTTTTAGCAATCATCTTATCTACTTTAATAGCTTTTTGCCCAATATTAAAACCCATTTGTGGCAAAAGTTGACGCAATTCAAGAGGAGAAACTCTTAAAATTCTAGCTAGCTCAGTAATATTCATGAAATATAAGTTAATTTTATTAAAACTTTAGTTAATATTAGCTTAATTATTAGCTTTAGTCAATGTTAGATTTATTTTAATTATATTAAAAAGATTTTTCAAATTATTTATAATAATATTGTTGATCACGGAAAAAATTGAGCCCTGAAAATTCGAATTCTGTAAGGAATTCTGGTTTTTTATTTACCCTCTCTTTGTCATCCCAGCGAAAGCTGGGATCCAGGAGTAGTAATTACCATGCTCGTTTTAAAAATGATTACCGAGCAAAGATTTGTTCAGTTTATTTTATTCTGGACTCCAGCCTTCGCTGGAATGACAAGTAAAGGTAAAAGGGGTTCGGACTTTTTTTATTTCCTAGAAAACTCACAACCACAATATTTTTGACGATAAAAATCTTCTTTTTTGGCCAACTCTACCGATTTTTTATACAAATCACTCCTATCAAAATCTAAATTTAAAAAATTTAAATTATTATCTTTAGCCAATTTATTACCTATTTCCATAATCCTCTCATAATCCTTATAAGGACTAGTAACTAAGGTGGTATAAAAATTATTTATTCCCTTTTCTTTAGCTAATTTGGCTGTTTTTTCTAAACGATCAAAATAACAAACACTACAACGCGCTCCTCCCTCCGGCTCACTTTCCATTCCCCTAACCTTATCCAACCAAGAAACATGATTATAGGGCTCTACTTCTAATTTCAAATTATAATTTCGAGCCATTTTTTCTACCCAAAACAATCTCTTTTGATATTCCTCTAGATTATTGATATTGGAATTATAAAAATATAAAGTAATATCAAATTTTTTCAATAATTTTTCAGAGATTAAATAAGCCCCACAAGGAGCACAACAAATATGAAGTAATAACTTATTTTTCTTTTTATCTAATAAATGAAAGAAAATAATTATTCCCACCATTATAAACACCAAACCCAAAAGAGCCCAAAATTTTCCTCGACTTTGTAAAAACAAAGCGCTAAATCCAAAGAAGCCAGAAACAAAATAGAAAAATAGAACAGCTTGCTTTTGACTTAAACCCAAATCAATCAAGCGATGATGCAGATGACCACGATCCGAATGCTTAAAAGGATTTTTTCCAGAAAACATCCGACGAATAATGGTCCACAAAACATCTAGGATAGGAAGCCCCATGACTAATAAAGCAACGGCAATCTTTCCCCCAGATATTATAGCTAAAACTCCCAAAATGTATCCCAAAAGAAGAGAACCACTTTCTCCTAAAAATATTTTAGCAGGATTAAAATTAAAGATTAAAAATCCTAGAAGAACTCCAAAAAAGACAATAGACGCTAAAGCAATATCCGGTTGATAATATTTAGAACTAATAGTAAACAAAAATATTATAAGAGCTCCAATAGCCGAAACACCGCTGGCCAAACCATCCAAACCATCTAATAGTTTAGTAGTATAAGTCATACCCAATATCCAAAGAAAGATAAAGACCGAACTAATCCAAAAGGGCAAGAAGAGAAAACTACCCCAAGGATTACTGATTTTATCAATACTAACACCCCCTAGAACTACTACTAGAGAAGCTAAAATAGGCCAAATAAACTGCCATTTGGGGCTAAGATTGTATTTATCGTCCAAAATACCACCAATAAGCAAAAAAAGTGCTCCTAGGGCAAAACTGGCCCAATGATTGATGCTCAAATCCCCAACCAAAAGATGCTTTCTAAATAGAAAAATAGTTAAAAAATAAGCTAAAAAAACAGCCAAACCACCCAATAGCGGTATCGGTTTTTGGTGTATTTTACGGGCAAAATCGGGCTTATCAACAATATTAAACCTAAAAGATAATTTTTTAACCCTGATAGTAAAATAAACAGATAATAATAAAGCTACAAGCCCGGAGATAAAATAAGTCATATTTTAATTTTTTAATAACTATTGACTAAATAAGATAAATTGTGTATAATACGATCATGTTTGTTGTAATATTTTTAACAAAATAAACCATAAAAACTATAAAAAAGGAGGTTATGTATGTGTAAGATCACGGATGAAATTATAAGGAGAGCAAAGCACATTCTGAAAAATAGCTCTTTAGACATAATTGAGCGAAACTATCAGGAAAGATTGGTGTCTGCCAAAAAAACCAGTGACCCAATCGCCAAGGACCTTGCCATTAAAATGGCCAAGATGATAAAAGAAGAATCTAGGAAATCATATTTCCTGGCTCAAGAAATCATCAAAGAATATGCCAAGGCTAATAATAGTAAGGCTAAAAGAAAAAAGGAAAAAGAGCGCACCTTTTCTCAAGCTCAAACAGCTCAAGTGCTTTAAAAAATCATCCGAAAAAATATCCCCACTACCAGTGGGGATTTTTAATTCTACAAACCCCTGGCCTTCTGAACTTCAACCTCTCCTTTATCATTAAGAAAAACAGTATCTCGTCTTGTTAACCCCTTAGTTAAAATTAAATTAGCAATTTCATTTTCAACACGATCTTGTAATAAACGACGCAAAGGACGAGCTCCAAACTTAGGATCATAACC
>JAQVFY010000036.1 GCA_028696995.1 Patescibacteria group bacterium | reverse complement strand
AAAGATTCACTGACTGACAGATTGCTCTTTCTTAACTCTTCCATAAATCTCAAACTCTTTCTTTTACCCAAATCTCCGAGTTGAGCCAAAAAAATCTTATCTTTCGGTTTTCTGGCTTCGGCTCCAATAACAGCTTTGATCGCTTGTATCACTCTCTCCACACCAAAAGCGGCTCCCACTGCCGGAGTGTCCTTACCACCCAAAAGCTTAACCAAATCATCGTATCTGCCGCCACCACCGAGAGCTAATGATTTATCACCTTCTGAGGTGATGAAGAATTCAAACACGGTTTTGGTATAGTAGTCCAATCCTCGAACCAAATGAGGATTGAGGATATAGGGAAGCTCTAGTTCATCAAGATATTCAAGAGTCTTCTTGAAGTGAAGTCGACAATCGGGACAAAGGTGGTCGATTGATTGAGGAGCCGATTTTATTATCTCTTGACACTTCTCACTTTTACAATCAAGAATTCTTAAAGGATTCTCTTTCAATCTTCTTTTGCAATCTGCACAAAGACTATCCGCTTTTGATCTCAAGTAACGAGTCAAGACTCGGCGATAAGCTGGGCGGCATTCCTTGTCTCCTATACTGTTTACCTCAATCGATATGTTCTTGAGCTTAAAATCAGAGAGAAGGCTGTAAACCAGCTGAATTATCTGGGCATCGGCGATCGGCTTCTTCTCACCGATCGTCTCAAATCCAAATTGCCAAAACTGTCTGTAACGCCCCGCTTGAGGTCGTTCATATCTGAAAAAAGGACCCATATAGAAAAGCTTTACCGGTTGGGGTCGGCCCGCCATACCGTGTTCAATGTAAGCCCGAACGATGGGTGCAGTTCCTTCCGGTCTCAAGGCCAATCTGTCTTCACCTTTGGTCTTAAGAGTAAACATCTCTTTTTTGACTATATCGGTTGCAATCCCAACACCCTTGGTGAAGAGCTCTTCATCTTCTATCATCGGAGTCTCTATCTTTCCAAATCCATAAAAGTCCGCGATCTTGTCGATCGCTTCGGATATTTTTTTATAATACTTATACTCAAAAGAGAGTATGTCATGAGTTCCGGTCGGCTTTTGAAACTTAATCTTCTTCATCTTTATCTTTAATAAATCGGTGCTCCGATAACTTCCGCCTTATTGAATGAAGCGACCCTGATCAATACTTTTCCCAATATGTACTCCCTTGAGAGAGCCCCCCATCTTCGGGAATCAAAAGACAATTGACGATTATCTCCCATAACAAAGAATTCATCGTCTCCCAATGAGATCTCCATCGTCTCACCCATGAAAGTGAAAGGTAGGTAACTGTTCTCATCAAGGCGAATGCTGTTGCCTTCGGAGATTATCTCAACCCCATTATCATTTATTCTGATTGTCTCGTTTGGAAGTCCTATGACTCTCTTTATGTGACGCAATGACGGATTCTGAGGATATCTGAAGACTATGACATCTCCTCTGACGGGATCTTTGAATCTGTAAGATATCTCGTCAACGATTAAATAATCTCCGTTTGAATAATTCGGCTCCATCGATTGACCGTTGACAACAAACGGCTGAAACAGAAAATACCTGACAGGTATAACGATCAAAAGAGCGATCAGTATCACTTTGATAATGTCAAAAAGTGTGTCGATTGGTTCTTTCATTCTCGTTTTTGAATATCATTCTATCAAATTTTTGTTTTTTTACAAGCTACCGAGTATAATGTTTTTATGAACAACGAAATTGTCATAATTGTCGGGTTGGGAAATCCAGGATTCGGATACCGTAAAAATTATCATAACGCCGGTTATTTAGCGGTTGATCTTTTAGCTCAAAAACTCAATTTCTCTCAATTTGTCAATTCCGAAAAGAATAATGCGATGATATCCGAAATGATATTAGACAAGAAGATCATCTTAGTAAAGCCGACAACGTTTATGAATCTGTCAGGCATCGCCGTCAAGAAAGTCGTCTCAAATTTCAAAACAGTAAACTGTCGATTAATCGTTGTTCATGATGATATAGATATACCTTTGGGAGACGTTAAAATATCTCAAAACAGAGGATCGGCCGGACATAAGGGAGTTGCATCAATTATAAGAGAGTTGGGCGACAAAAATTTCTATCGTGTCAGAATCGGAATACTTCCCGAAAAAAAACCTTCGGCTGTCGATCTCTTCGTTCTCAAGAATCCGACTCCCGATGAATTGCCTCTTTTTCAATCGGGAATTGAAAAGAGCCTTCTTTTTTTAGAAAATGAGATAAAAGATAAAAGCCGAAGTGATTAAACTTCGGCTTGCCCTCTTTTGTTCCAATACATCATCATCTCCGCTTGATAAATGACGTCTTCTATCGAAAGAGTTCCGTCATAGAAGTCGTACCCGATGGAAGTGTTAGTTGCTTGAGAGCGAATCCTGTCAACAACCGTCTCAACTTTTTCTTTATCTGTTTCGGTTAAAAGAACGAGAAACTCATCACCACCGATACGAGCTGCAAAATCGGTTTTCCGACAATTTTTCTTGATTACATCAGAAAGAGAGATTATGACTTCATCTCCTTTCTTGTGTCCCAAAGAATCATTAATGTTTTTAAGACCGTCGATATCAAGAAAGAGTATGGAAAACGGATGCCCGTATCTTTCAAAACGTCTCACCTCTTCTTTCGCTTTACGATAGAATCCTCTCCTATTTAGAAGACCGGTGAGAGAATCTGTCACAGCTTCGTCCTCCAATTTCAAGACCTTTTCCGGGCCAAGACGAATTATGAGCAAGATCGCTCTAAGAAAGAGACAGATTTTTCTAAAAACCATGAAATTACCTCCTTTTGTCTGATTGTGAAAGTGCTTTATTCCGTAGTGAATTCTCGATAGTATACAATGATTTTACTTTTTGTCAATAAAGAGAGCGCATCTGGGATGCGCTCTTTTGAGATTTAGAAAAAACTGATGATGATGAGATCTTCATTACAAAACACGATCTCTAAGTTCATCCTTTCGATTAAGAATTTGATGGGAACCATCGTCCTTTCGCCGATAATTATTGGAGTCATTTCACCAAAAAAAGATCTTCCGATAACCATGCCCATGAAGTCGATCTCGTCTCTTCTCTCAAGCCAGACCGTCCGATTGATCGAACCCCAAAAGACATCATAACCCGCGGCTTCGGCAATTAATCGAATCGGTACGAGATACTCTCCGTCTTCAATTACAAAAGGATTCTCATACCCTTCTATGACATCTCCTTGATAATAGATATGCTCTTTTTCCAAAAACATAAAGTTTGTTTCTTCCGTCGCTTCCGCCAAAACACTGTTTGCCATCAATCCCATCACCAGCAAGACTAAAACTACCAACCTCAATCTTCTCATTTTTAAAGACCTCCTCTCATATTTACCACTATCTTGCACCATCTTAATCAGCGCCACCTCTTCTGTCAAGAAAATATTCGGTGCTTTCAAAAATTGATAACGCAAATTTAAAGTGTCAGATAATCGACGTTGAAGCCGAGATCTTCAAGACAAAAGTTAATCTCTTCTTGAAGTCCCTCGTTGAAATAAAAACTCGACAAACTGTCGGTAAATCTGACCCATTCTCTGAAGTCCGATTCAGATGTTGTTCCGGGAGAAAGACAAAGTAAGTTTATCCGATCGGTGACTCTTCCCGTAATCATCCAATTGAGCGTCGGTTTTATCAATTGACCGTCTCTTATTCTCCAAAAGAGATCCAACAGATCGTCATCTGACGGAACGATAAGTTGATCGGACGGATGAAAATGAAAAAGACCGTCTATCTCAATCCTTGACTTTTTCATAAAAGATTCTCTCAATCTTTGTTCGATCCCCGTTTCAGGCATTACAGAATCACAATTTCCGACAACAACATCTCCCAAAACGGTCTTGCCGTCTATGATGAAGCTGACAAAACCAGTTTCATATCCGCTGTTTTTTGTTATCTGCGCCGAATCGATCACTTTATCTTTGAATCCTTCAATTTTCAATAATTTCTTAAGCAAGATAAACCCTCCTTTTTAAAAGAACTTTTCTTTTCTTATACCATTAATTTCACAAAAGTAAAGATAAGATGTTGCTTTTTTTCCTTATATAAGTTAATTACGAGATTATGAATCTAATTATTGTTGAGAGTCCGACGAAAGCGAAAACGATTAAAAAATTTCTTAAAGGAGATTATGAGACCATATCTTCTTACGGCCATATTCGTAATTTGCCAAAATCAAGTATCGGAGTCGATATAGAAAACGATTTTGAACCCAAATATGTCGCCATACCCGGTTCCGGTAAAAATCTTGCCAAGATAAAAAATCTTGCAAAAAAGTCTGATACGATATTTCTGGCAACCGACCCTGATCGAGAAGGTGAAGCGATATCTTGGCATCTTTTGGAAGCTTTGAATATCCCCAAAGAGAAAACAAAGAGAATAGCCTTTCATGAGATAACCGAAGAGGCAGTTAAAGAATCGCTTGCCAATCCTCGAGAGATAGATATGAATCTGGTCAATGCTCAACAGGCGCGACGCATCCTTGATCGAATTGTCGGTTACAAGCTTTCGCCTTTTCTTTGGAAAAAAGTCGCCCGCGGTTTGTCAGCCGGAAGAGTCCAATCGGTTGCCCTTAGACTCATCACCGATCGAGAGAAAGAGATAAAAGCCTTCAAGCAAGAGGAGTATTGGAGTATAGAATCATTGATGAAGGCCGGCTCAAAAGATCCTGAATTTGAAGGATCTCTTGTTTTGGCCAACGGTAAAAAATTGAAGAAGCTCTCCATTTCGAACAAGAAGACCGCTGATGATTTAGTTGATCAAATCAAGAAGCAGAAATTCTCCGTATCTCAAGTATCAAAGAAGAGAGTTAAAAAGAATCCCTTACCTCCCTTTATCACAAGCAGCCTACAACAAGAAGCGAATAAAAGATTGGGTTTCTCTTCCAAATTCACCATGAGGGTGGCTCAACAGCTTTATGAGATGGGATTTACCACTTATCACAGAACCGATTCGTACAATGTCGCCGATTTTTCCTTAGGAAAAGCCAAAGAGTTTGTTATTAAAAATTATGGCAAAAATTATTGGAAAGGCACTATTTATAAAAAGAAAGTCGCCGGAGCTCAAGAAGCTCATGAGGCGATAAGACCATCTTATCCCGATAAGACGCCCGATGAGCTAAAAAACAGATTGGACGGGAAACAATTCAAATTATACGATCTGATCTGGAGAAGATTCTTGGCATCACTACTCACTCCGGCTGAATTTGATCAATCATCAGTTGACATCGCTTCCGATGACTTTGTCTTTAAGGCCTCGGGCAGAACGATGCGATTTGACGGATTTTTAAAAGTCTATCCGATCAAATTTGAAGAAAAAAATCTCCCATTGATTGAAAAAGGAGAAAC
>JAQVFY010000035.1 GCA_028696995.1 Patescibacteria group bacterium | reverse complement strand
GCTTTAACATATTTAAAGGCTTTGGCAGACAAACATTCCTTTCCCAGCGCGAGAGCATACTAACGCTTTTCAATCCCAATATCCTTGCTACGTCTATCTGCTTGAGCCCTCTTGCCTTCCTGTATCTTCTGAGGTAACAGGGCAGCCTTTTGTATTTGGCATTCTTCATGCCTTTCCTTAAAAACAATATTATTTATATCCAAGATAACAAGAAGCCCAACTGAAACAAGCAGGGAAAATTTGCACTTAGCAGCAAGTTTAGCCCTTTTCAGGGGAAAACAATAGTTAGAAATTCATCATCCATAGAAAAATGAGGTAAATAAAAGTGGAATAAGATAAATCCCTTGAACCGGTTGAAGAATTAAGGGATGAAATCGCACAGGCTACTAGAAAATAATGAAGGCATTGTCACTGAGTATATTGTAAAGAAAGGTTGGAAATTAGATGAACTGATTAAATATTTCCAGGAAAATACTTAAAAAATGTCTTATAAGATTAGGATCAAATTACCCAATCTTTCCAAACAAACCCCAAAAAACAACCTAGAACTACGCTTTAAAAACTCCGTATATAGTAAGTAAGGTCCCAAAATACGCTTAGGGGAAAATAAAAGCCATTATGGTTTCAAGTGAATAAGATCCAATGATTCCACTGCATAAAGCCATTGACATTGACAACAAGTCATAAATTAGCTCCTTTATTTTTTACCAAAGTTTAGTATAATAAAAATGAATTCTTTATTACTATTTTAACTGAATTCAGAGCCCAAAAAAGTGGAAAGGTCATAAAACCATGAAAAACATGTTGGATTACCTAAAAGTTTTACTTGAAAAAGATGAACGCCTCGTTAGTAAAGACCAACTTTTTAAAAACAAAATAAATGAGCTTGCCATAAAATTGGACAAGGGCCTCATTAAACTTCTTTTATCAGACGACAAGGTGAAAGAAACGTTTTTTGTTCAGGTAGATCAGGTTTTAGTTTTTGATAAAGATAAATTTATTCGTTTTATTTCAAACAAACAATTCTTGAAAGATTCTTACACCTCTTTCAGTAACAAGATTGGCTTAACCGTTGATGACGAATATCTCAGTGAGAAAAAAGAAGTTGTGCTCTCCTGGCCATATAAAGATTGCGTGCTTGAAGGCGGAATGACTAAAGAAGACCAAAAGTATAGTGAAATTTTCTGGAATGAAATCTTAGCACCGGATGAAATCAGCCGCCTGCTTGATCCAAAGGTATTTACAAATGCCAAACGCATCAATGCAGCAGGAGAGCATAAATTAGACAAATTTAAAACCGATGGGAATGAAGGAATTAAAGATAATATCATCATCAAAGGCAATAACCTTTTGACACTTCATTCTCTCAAAAAACGCTTTACTGGAAAGGTAAAGCTAATTTATATAGATCCCCCTTATAATACTGGCAATGATTCTTTCGGCTATAATGACCGCTTCAACCACTCTTCTTGGCTTACCTTTATGAAAAACCGTTTAGAAGTAGCAAAAGATTTACTCAGTAAGGATGGTGCAATCTTTGTACAAATTGACCACCATGAGGTTGGATATCTTAACGCTTTAATGGATGAGGTTTTTTCTCCAGAAAACAAGATACAGATTATATCAGTCAAAACGTCATCCCCTGCTGGATTTAAGACAGTCAACCCAGGACCCATTGATGTTACGGAATACTTGCTTTTTTACACAAAGTCTAGGAAAGATTTTAAGTTTAAACGGGGGTACACTAAAGTAGATTATGATGAAAATTATAATCTTTACATTGAAAATATTGAAGATGACCCTAGTAACTGGACGCTAAGATCACTTAGGGATGTTATATATGAACAGAATGAGATTAAATTAGGCAAAACTATTCATCAATCAAATAAAAATGCAAAGAAAAAATGGGGCGAATATTGGAAAACAATACGTTATTATGTAATGGCAGATTTTGCTTTAGAGAATGCCCACAAAGTTGTCAGTGTTCGGGATCCCCATAAGCCAACAGCAAAATTAAAAAAGGCCTTAAAGAAATCAAAGGCAAAGAAAGATCAAGTTTTTGTTTATCGTAAGTCTGAAGGAGATGAAGAAATAGAAGAAAGAACTAAAAAAGAGGCATACCTTTACAACGGCGGATCCTTGTCCTTCTACTCCAATAAAATTCAAATGGTTAACAATGAAAAGAAGCCCACTGTTTTACTTACAGATTTATGGACTGATTTAGATTGGGGCGGGATCGCCAAAGAAGGCGGAGTGAAACTTAAAAATGGAAAAAAACCAGAAGCATTAATTAAACGGATTATAGAGATTACATGCGATAAAAAAAATGATATCGTTTTAGACTTTTTTTTGGGAAGTGGTACAACTTGTGCAACAGCGCACAAACTTGGTTATCAATATATTGGTATCGAACAACTAGAATATTGTGAGAATGACAGTATAGTACGCCTAAAAAATGTTATTAACAATGACCAGTCAGGAATATCTAAGGCTGCAAACTGGGAAGGCGGCGGAGATTTCATCTACATGGAGCTCGCAAAATGGAATCAAAATCTGATAGAGAAAATAAAAGAAGCCACAACAAAAGATGAACTAAAAAGCTTATGGGAGACAATAAAGGAAAAGGGTTTTTTAAGTTACAAAATAAATATAAAAACTGTTGATGAAAATGCTAAAGAATTGACCGATCTAACGATTGAAGACCAAAAAAGATTTCTATTTGAATGTCTAGACAAAAACCATCTCTACATAAATTACAGCGAGATCAATGATAATCAGTACGAAGTAAACGATAAAGACAAAAAAATAAATAAAGACTTTTATAAAGACTAAAAATTTTGGAAGAAGGGTTTTTTATGCTCTATAATACTTTCGATTCATTGAAAGAAGCGCACGGCGAAGATTATTTTACCTCAGGTTTTGATGATGAGGTTATCAGTAATTTAAACCCTAATTTTGAACTGCGTGAATATCAAAAAGAAGCACTGGGCCGTTTCAATTTTTATTTAAACGGGTACCAAAAAAGGCAATTTCCGACCCAGTTACTTTTTCATATGGCAACTGGGAGTGGTAAAACTCTGATAATGGCGGCAAACATTTTACATCTATACAAACTTGGTTACCGTAACTTTATTTTTTTCGTAAATAGCACAAACATTATTGAAAAAACAAAGGACAACTTCTTAAACTCCCTGTCAGAAAAATATCTCTTTACCTCCAATATTAAATTCAATGAAAGACGAGTCGTGATCAAGGAAGTTCAGAACTTTGAGGGTACCAACCCCGAAGATATAAATATTATTTTCACCACGATTCAAGGTTTGCACACCCGTTTAAATCACCCACGGGAAAATGCTTTAACTTATGAAGATTTTGAGGGCAAAAATGTTGTGCTTGTCTCAGATGAAGCACACCATATGCAAACATTAACCAAATCTAAATTAACCAAAACGGAAGAAGAGGAAAAAACAAGATGGGAGTATACAGTCGAACAAATTTTCAGAACTAATTATAAAAATGTTCTATTAGAGTTTACAGCGACAATTGACTTAGGAAATCAAAATATCCTGCAAAAATACAAAGACAAAATTATATTTCAGTATGATATAAAGCAATTTAGAATAGACAGATATTCTAAAGAAATTGAAGTCTTACAGGCAGATTTGGAGCCAATTGATCGTGCTTTACAAGCAGTTATTTTAAGTCAATACCGCAGAAAAATTGCCGAAAGGAATAGATTTTATCTCAAACCTGTTGTTCTTTTGAAGTCAAAGAGCATTAAAGATTCAAAAGAGAATTATGAGGGTTTTATAAGAAAAATCAAAAGCCTAAGACCTAATGATATAATGAAAATACATTCACGATCAGAAGGAACTGATTTAAAAAAGGCGTTTGATTATTTCCAGGAAAAAAATATTACTTTTGATATTTTAATTCAGGAATTGAAAGTAGACTTTTCTAAAGAAAAATGTATGCTTTTAGACTCTAAAAATATTGATGAAAAAAAACAGTTAAAGCTCAACTCATTAGAAGGGAAAAATAATGAGGTAAGAGCCATTTTTGCGGTAAATATGCTCAACGAAGGTTGGGATGTCCTCAATTTATTTGATATTGTCAGGCTATATGATACTCGTGACGGGAAATGGATACAGGGCAAGTACAAACCTGGAAATACAACAATGGGTGAATCACAACTTATTGGCAGAGGGGCAAGATATTTCCCATTTCAATTGAGTGAAGCAGATGACAAACATAGGAGAAAATTTGACGAAGATATTGAAAACGAACTACGAATCATAGAAACATTACACTATCACAGCGCTCATAACCCAAAGTATATTGATGAAATGAAGAGCACTCTTACAGAAATAGGGATTATACCCGAAAAACATATCCAGGTAGAATTATTCATTAAGGATTCTTTTAAAAAAACTAACTTCTGGGAAAAAGGAGTGATCTTTATAAATGACAAGATACCCAACCCAAGAACAAATATTTTTAGTTTACAAGATGCAAAAATTGAACAAAATTATTCATATAAACTGAGGACTGGAGAAATTAAAGAAGATATCCTTTTTGAAAGGAAAAAGAAATTTAATTCAGGAAAAGATGTAGCACGAAGCATGACAACGTATAAACTGTCTGAATTTGGCGAAAATGTTATCAGGTGCGCATTGGATAGAGTCGATTTTTATAAATTTGAAACTCTTAGGAAATATTTCCCACATATAAAATCAATTAAAGAGTTTATTCTATCCCCTGATTACCTGGGGGGAGTCGAAGTTCAAGTATATGGACCAAAAGACAAACTTAATGGAATTCCACTTGAAAAACTGGAAATAACTTTATCTGTAACCAAAAGCATATTAGAAAAAGTGAGAACAAATACCTCTGAATTTATTGGAACCAGTCTATTTAAAGCCAAAATGTTGCGTCAAGTATTTAAAGATAAGATGATTAAAATTGATATTGACTCCGTTAATACTAAAGAATTTAGAGATATTAATTTAGCCAAAAAAGATTGGTATGCCCAAAATGATTTTTATGGGACAGACGAAGAACAAAAGTTTATCACTTTTTTTGACGGGTTTATAGAAAAGCTTAAAAATAGATACTCAGACATCGCCCTGCTTCGCAATGAAAAATTCTTTCAAGTTTTTGACTTTGATGAAGGAAGGGCATTCGAACCGGATTTTATAATTTTTTTGAAGGAAAAAAATAAAACTACTAGTATTTTCCAAATCTTCATTGAACCTAAGGGTGATCAATTTAAAGACAGCCGAGGTAGATTTGAAAATTCCAAAGAAGGCTGGAAACAGAAATTTTTGCTTGAATTGGGAGCAAGAGCAGATACTGATCTGAAATTGGAAAATAAGGATTTTAGGATAGTGGGGCTTCCATTTTATAACGATAAACTAAAAAAAGAATTTGAAGAAGTCTTTAAAAATAAAGTGTTTAACTAATGTGCAGGGAGCACAAACTACATAATTTAATCTTTTGACTTTAAGATGCAATGAGCAGCAGAATAGAGTAAAATACCTTATTTCTAAACCAATGCCAGAAATTGTTTAACTTTTAATGTAGGTACCCCCTGAAATAAAACAGTTTATTCCATTTGTATGTTCCGAAGCTGGCCCCTCAAGCAAAGATTCAACCAGTTGGCTG
>JAQVFY010000011.1 GCA_028696995.1 Patescibacteria group bacterium | reverse complement strand
CTCGCAGAGATCGTTCATTCGCGGAGGGTAAGAGATTCGAACTCTTGATACCTTGCGGTATACACGCTTTCCAAGCGTGCGCACTAGACCACTATGCGAACCCTCCTTAAAATAATTACTTTTCAAACAAATACCAAGGATGTTTTTCATCTCCAATAAATAATTCTTTTTTTATAATTTCCTTTATTTCTGGTATTGCTGAAAACTTATCACTTTGATTAAAACAATCAGCCTTGGCTTCTGAAATTCTTCCAGATCTTAAACTGCTAATAATATATTTAATATGCTCAATCCCATTACCATTATTTTTAGTATTATTAATAAGTTCAATTTTATCAGCCAAAACCTTATAATAATCTAAATTTTTCTGATTTAAGGAATCATTTAAGGTCTTTATCCCGTCTGAATATTTTTCTTTCATAAAATTAATATTATTTATTCTTGGACTGGACAAGGAAAAAATTCACAATTATTTTTAGCATCTCTTCCCACAGAAGAACCATCTGGGCAAATTTTAGCATCCATCGTACAAACCATTGACTCATCATCTAAACAAGGAAAAAATTCACAATTATTTTTACTATCCCTTCCAACATAAGAACCATCAGCACATTCTTTAACGTCCATAGCGCAAACAGCCTCTTCTGGCAAATTTGAATCTAATTCATCTATCCCCAAATGTCTAGCCACGATACTTCGAAGACCAGGCAATTTTTCACCGCCTCCGTTTATAACATCATCAAATGACCTTGCTCCTACTACCATTTCTTTATTAACAAAAAAAACCGGCGAACCATAAACCCCAAAATCTTCAGCTTCCCTACTTAAAGCTTCTATTTTAGAATAATATTTTCTATCCGCTAAACATTTGTTCATTGCTTCGACATCCATTCCTAAATTAACAGCATATTCAGAAAAACTATTTTCATTCAATTGACCCTCATTAACTTTTTCTAAAATTATTTTACGCATTTCAAAAAATTTATTTTGCTCTTTAGCACATTCTGCTAAAGAATAGGCTGGATAAGACAGAGGAAAAGACTTATCAACGTATGGTCTAAAAGCAATAATAATATCACTTGAAAATTTTTCCTTAATTAAAGTTAATGTTTCATTAGATTTCACAGAATAAAAATCAGATAAATCTTCATAGATAATAATTTCTACTTTAGATCCCAATGTTCCGATAATTGTATCACTTGAATCAATTGTTCGCAAATTAGACGCCACAACAGAATTAACATCAAGTAATTCTTTGTTAGCTTCTAATAATTCATCTATTTCTTTATCGTTATTCATTACTTTTGAGGTAAATATTATTACAAGCAATAAAATCAATATCAAAAATATTAAAACACTAATAAATATTTTCTTAAAGTTAATCATAAATTTAATTTAATTTTAATAAAAATATAAATTGTTTTAGTTAAAATTTTAATTATGAATTATATAAAAATAAAAATTATAAATTAGGTGTTTTTTTGTGCCAATCAGTTTCCTTTTGAAAATTATAAGAAACATTTAAAAGCAAATCTTCTTTAAATTTATTAGCAATTATTTGTAAACCAAAAGGCATCTTTTTAGAAAATCCAGCCGGAATAGAAATAGCAGGTAAACCGGCTAAAGAAGGCCCAGTAAGAAAAATATCCTCTAAATACATTTTTAATGGATCATTAATCTGTGAACCAATCTTGAAAGCGGTATGCGGTGAAGTTGGAGTTAAAATTACATCAACCTTACTAAAAACCTTTTTAAATTCTTGCTTAATTTTTTCTTTAACAGCCATAGCTTTCTTGTAATAAGCATCATAATAGCCCGAACTCAAGGCAAAAGTTCCCAACATTATTCTTCTCTTAGCTTCAGCTCCAAAGCCCTCTCCTCTGTTTTTTAAATAAATTTCATTTAAATTTTCTACTGACTTTCCTTTAGGATTTAATTTCAAAGAATGTCCATATCTAATACCATCTAAACGAGCCAAATTAGAGCTAAGCTCCGATGGGGTTATTATATAATAAGCAGGGACTGAATATTTATTACTAGGTAGAGAAACATCAATAATTTTTGCTCCCATTTTTTTAAAAACAGAAATTGCTGATAAAATTCCATCACGCACTCCATCCTCTAAACCTTCTTTTAAAAACTCTTGAACTACACCAATTTTTAATCCTTTTATATTTTTATCAATATTTTTTAAATAATCACAAACCTCAAACGAAGAAGTGGTTAAATCAAATTCATCTTGACCAGAAATAATTTTCAAAACAGTAGCTCCATCTTCCACGCTTTTAGTAAGAGGACCAATAACATCAGTTGAGGAAGTCATCGCCATTAAACCATAACGAGATACTCGACCATAACTTGGTTTTAAACCAGAAACTCCACAAAAACTAGCTGGCTGACGAATAGATCCCCCTGTATCTGACCCTAAAGCAAAAACACAAAGTCCAGCCGAGACAGCTGAGGCTGATCCACCGGAACTACCACCAGGAACTCGCTCTAAATCCCAAGGATTTTTAGTAGTAAAAAAAGCAGAATTTTCAGTAGAAGCTCCATGAGCAAATTCGTCTAAATTAGTTTTTCCAAGTAACACTGCTCCCACTGATTTTAATTTTTTAACTACTGTAGCATCATAAGGAGCAATATAATTTTCCAACATCTTAGAAGCAGATGTTGTTTTTAGTCCTTGTACCAAAATATTATCCTTTAGTAAATATGGAATACCTAAAAGATCCCCGCTTTCACCTTGAGAAATTCTAATATCAGCTTTTTGAGCTTCTTGCCGAGCCTCAACTTCAAAAACACTAATACAAGTTAATAATTTAGAATCCAATTTATTTATTCTAGTTAAGAAAAAATTAGTCAACTCTAAAGAAGTAATTTTTTTACTTTGCAATAAGGCCGAAATTTCTTTAATTGTCATTTTCTCTAAATTCATTTTTATCAATTTTGCATTTATTAAATTTATTCCAAATTTCTTTTTCAATTTTTTAAATTAGACAATTAAATAAATTGATTTGGATTTCTAGTCTAACTATTAAATTAATTAACTAAATAACTCTTCCTACTTTAGCTTGGCCGTTTTCTATTTCAGAAATTTGATCCAAGACAATTTTTTGCTCTTTCTCAGAACAAATCAAAACTTCATCAATCCTAGTTTTATTATATTCCCCAGATTCCAAGCCTAAAATAGCCAAATTTGATGTTTTGACTTCTTTTAATTTATCAATATAACCCAAAATAGAGCTTAATTGCTCTTGATATTTTTCTATTTCAATATCATTGAGCTCTAAACGAGCTAATTGCGCTATTTTTTTAATTTCTTCTTTATTTATAGCCATAATCTTATTCATTTTCGCACCCCTTTTATTACCAAAAACCCTAGAGAAAAAACTAAGTCTTTAAAATTTATTTAATTTAGCATTTCTCTAATTTATCGTCATTATTTCAAAAGAGTTCCTGAAACATAAATCCAAAATTTTTGCAATAAATTTTTATTTTCTAATTCATTTTTATAAAATTTATCCCAAATTTTATGCATTAAAATTTTAGAAGTATAAGGATATTCGAGAACTTTTTTTATTTCCTCAAAACTAATATCTACCACATATTCTGGAAATATTTCATAATAATTTTCTAAACCCTCGTAATAACCATCAGCCTCGATGAAGTAAGTAGCAACTTTACCACTAGCTATTTCTTTATTAGTCTTAAATTCTAATTCCATCTCATCTCCTTTTTCCAAGACTACCTCACTACCATCTACCTCTTTTAATTCCTCTACATTCGGTTTCATTTTTTCTATTATTAAATCAGATTGATCGCTATAATCAACATAAAAATAATCTATACCCCTAGAAGCTGGTAAGGAAACTAAGCGAACTCGCAAATCATCGGTCTTTATATCACTAATATCAAATTCATAAGCAACCTCAACTTTAGTATGAACATAATTTTCCCCAAACCTTCCTTTATTCACCCACTTCTCACCATCCCAAATTTCTATTTTAGTAGAAACTTGAGAAACCAACCAATTTACCATCGTTCCATCTCTCAACCATTCATCTTTTTTGTCATTTTCATAAACTAATCTCTTAAAAGTGTTAGCCATATGAACAACCGGATTTTGAACTCTATTAGCTACTTGAAATTTAACAAAATTTGAATTTTCTGGACGCTCAAAACGAAGTTCTAAGGTTCTATAAAGATCCTCAAATTTATCACTATCAGCCATACCATCATTATCATTATCGGACAAATTAACTCCATCCCAGCCAGTTAATTCGGCGTTCCACATCAAACTAGAATCATCAAGTATTGGTAAAATATCAGCTCCGGTGTCATCAATTGCATAATAAGGTTTTAATTTATTTCCAACGGTTTTAAAATCACCTTTTTGATCAAAATAAACTTCCACCTCAGGATCATGTTCAACTCTAACTAAATTAATTTTATCGATCCAGGCAGTTTCCGGTAGTTTTTCAGCTATTTTTATCTTATATTCGCCATTCTGTTCTTTAATCTTTGTTAGTCTTGATACTTCTCTGCCTTTCCACTCTTTAAAAGTTCTTGAGGTTAATAATTCAGTATCAAAAGAATATTTTTCTCCATCCCAAGAATAAGCAAAAGGACAAGAAGTTAAATTTATTCCTCCTGGCGTAGCCACATAGAGAGGAGATTCTTCCGGAAGAGTACTTAAACAATAACCAATGATATAATCGGAACCATCACTCACAAACAAATATTCATCCCTAGGCATTTCCATATCATCATCCCAGAGGGTTTCACAGTTTTCATTGTCCATTGGAAGTGGATTTTTAGGAAGAGGTGATATATAATCAGCTAAGCCATCCTCTCCATCATCATCTAAATCTGATAATAATCCTTCTAGCTCTGGATAATGACTATAATCATTAAAATAAAGCTCTAATGCCGTTTGAACCTGACGAATATCAGCCACTCTTTTAGCATCCCTAGCATTCTTTCTAGCATTTTGTAAAGCTACCACCGCTAAAGTAGCCAAAATACCAATAATAGCTATTACTACTAATAGCTCAATTAAAGTAAATCCTTTTTTCTTATTAATCATAAGATTAAAAATCTTAATTTATTTTTATTATTTATATTTTTAAAAAATAAATTAAAATTTTATATTTATTTGTTTAAATTTTATTTTTAAATTATTGCTCTATTAATTTTAAAAAATCATTTTCATTTAAAATTTTTATTCTCAATTCTCTAGCCTTATCTAATTTACTGCCAGGATTATCACCAACAACTAAAAAATCAAGTTTACCACTAACTGCTGATAAAACCTTGGCTCCAAGCTCTTTTATTTTAGCTTTTGCTGACTCTCTTGTCAAACTATTTAAAGTCCCAGTAATAACAAAAGTTTTTCCAAATATTTTAGAATTTTGAGCCAATTGAGAATTAATTGTTTTTTTTATAATCAACTTCAAACCAGCTTTATCTAATTTTTTTAAGATTTTTAAATTATGCTTATCTTGAAAATAATCAATAATACTTTGAGAAACTTTAGGACCGAAATCGTCTATTTGAGAAAGTTTATCTAAATCAAATTGAGAAGCAATATTAATAAAATCAGAAACAGATAATTCCAAGGACTGGTCTCCGAACTTCGCTAAATCAATAGAAGAATCAGAAATTATAATGGAGGCTAAAGATTGAGCAGATTCTTGTCCAACATGACGAATACCCAAGGAATAAACAAAACGAGCCAAATCAATTTTTCGCCTTTCATTTAAAGCTGAAATCAAATTCTCAGCTGATTTCTCAGCAAATCTTTCTAAAAGTAATAAATCATCTTTTTTAATATTATAAAGGTCGGCTAAATCGGAAATTAAACCAGCATTGATCAGCTGTTCCACTACTTTTGGACCTAAATTCTCAATATCGATAGCATTTTTAGAAACAAAATGTATTATTTGCCTTAAATTAACAGCAAAACAACGAGTATTAGAGCAACGATAAGCCACCTCTTCTCCAACTTTTATCACTTTACTCTCACACATTGGGCATTTTTTTGGTGTACAAATTTTTTGCTCATCTCCAGTGCGTAAATTTTTTAAAACTGACACTACCTTAGGAATAACATCACCAGCCCGCTCTAGAATAATAGTATCGTTTATCATGATATCTAAACGTCTAATTTCATCCATATTGTGTAATGTTGCTCGGGAAATAAGAGCTCCACCCAATCTAACCGGCTCTAAAACGGCCGTCGGAGTCAAGATCCCAGTTCGTCCTACCTGCCAAATAACATCTTTAATGCGCGTAGTTCCCTGCTCAGCTGAAAATTTATAGGCCATGGCGTAACGGGGAGCCTTACCAATAATCCCTAATTTATTCCAAAAATCAAGTTCATTGATTTTAACAACCACGCCATCAATATTAAAATCCAGTTTTTCCTTATGTTTCTCCCAATATCTATGAAAAGCAAAAACTTCTTCTAAAGTCCGACATACTTTATTATGAGGAACAATTTTAAAACCCAACATCTTAGTCAATTTTTCAGCTCGTTCGCGATCCAAAACAACATTAATCTTTTTATTATTTTTATAGAAAATAATGTCATAGGCATAAAATTGCAATTTACGACTAGCTGATAATTTAGGATTTAATTGACGAAGAGAACCGGCCGCCCCATTTCTAGTATTAGCCAGTAGTGGTTTTCCCTCAGCTTGATATTTTAAATTCAATTTCTCAAATGTTTTTTTAGTCATAATAGCCTCACCCCGCACTTCTATCCAATTAGATTTAATTATCTTTATAATCTCAGATCCTTTTAAACCAACCCTTTTAAAATCAACTTCCTTGGGAATTATGAATTCTAGAGGAATACTTTCAATAGTTTTAATGTTGGAACTTATATTTTCTCCAATTTTACCATCCCCCCGACTAGCACCTTCCACTAATTTACCTTGATGATATTTTAAATTTACAGCCAGGCCATCTAATTTTAATTCTGTATAATAATTCCAAGGAATTTTGAAATTAGCATTTTTAGGAAACAAAAAACGACCAATACGCTCCTGCCAATCGAGCATATCCTGCTCCGAAAAAGCATCAAAGAGCGATAACATCGGACTAAAATGAGAAGATTTAACAAATTTTTCCACAGCTTGAGAACCGACTCTCTGGGTAGGAGAGTCGGCTGTAATATACTCAGGGTATTCTTGCTCAAGCTTGAAAAGTTCATACTTCAAGGCATCTAGAGCAGATTCGCTAATCGTTTCTTTATCTAGGACGTGGTAGTTATAGCGGTGAAAATTTATTTCGTCTTTGAGCTTGACTATTCTATTTTTTATTTGGTTTTTAGTCATAATCTAATTTAAATTTTAATCCCTAATACAACGAATAGATAAAGCATTACCACTACCCCACATATTAATACCAATTGAACCCATATTATTATAAAGACTGATATTATAATATAATCCAGAACTATAAGTCGAAGATGACCAAAAATAACCATGAGACCTAAAAACACCAAAAGAGCCACCGGAAGGTTTATAACCATGCCCTAAGGCAGTAAAACCTGATTCATTAGTAGCAGAAATATTATATTGATTCCAGCAAGGATCACTACCGCATTCCGTTATTGCTTTCATTTTTCCTCCAGCAGTACCACTTCCTCCTAAATAATTAACCAAAGTTGTAAATTCAGAATTTCTTGGAATATGCCAACCTGAAGGACATATACCTTGAGCTCCTTCCGTTCCAATATATTGCATTGCCTCTGACCACATATATAAACCTCCATAAAAATTACAATAAGATTCTGAATTATTATAACAATATTTTTCTAATATACTATTGTCTGATTGATTAATTGAACCATCTATCTTAGTTCCTATATTTAAATTCTTTTGTAACCAACATTGACTACCAATTTGAACTGTGGAATAGGATTCTCCACCGTAATCAACAGCATATGATCCACAAATAGGAGGAACTACGTTCATTGAAAAATCCTCAACATCTTCAGTTAAGATACTATCAACAACCTTTATAGCAAAATTATAAGAATCTTGAGTAGTTGGAGTACCAGTCAAATTACCATTGGAGGCCAAACTTAAACCATCTGGCAAAGAACCACTATCCAAAGAAAAAGTATAGGGAGCTACTCCACCAGAAGCAGTAAAAGTATGACCTGCATAAGCTATTCCCTCATAACCATCTTCAGGATCACTTGTACCCAGCGCCAAAACTACTGGATCAATAGTCATAGAAAATTCTCTAGAACTAGTCGCTGACTCTGCGTCTGAAACCATTATATAAAAACTGTAATCTCCATAAGTTGTCGGAGTGCCAGTTAAATCTCCATTTGAAGCCAAATCTAATCCTGTTGGCAAGCTAGAACCACTAGCTAAAGAAAATGTATAAGGCGAAGTACCACTTAAAGCTGAAAAAGTATGCCCAGCATAAACTTCATCCACCTGCCCATTATCAGGATTACCAGCTAAAATAGTTAAAGGAATACATCTATTACTAATAATACCCTCTGAAATAGCACATTTTTCGCCAGATTCATATTTTTCAATTTTCCCCTCTAAACAAAAAGAAATTTTATATTTACCATCATCTTCATCGTAAAAATAATTATAATCCGAAAAAGGACAGTCATAACTTTGATATTCTGGATTTTGTGGAACCATGGTCATATAAATATTACCGCTACTACCAACAAGTGGTTCACCAGAAATCAACTCTGATGGATAAGTTCCTTCAAAAAATTTATAATTTTCTAAAGCTGTTTGGATTTCAGTAATATCACTTATTCTTTTACTATCACGATTAGTTCTTTTAATATTTAAAAAGGAAACTGTTACTAAAGTGCTAATTAAGGCAATGATAAAAATTACCACCAAAAGCTCAACTAAAGTAAATCCTCTTTTATTTTTTAACATAGTTTTTATATTAACAATATTTTTTAAAATAATTTATGGGCAAGATGATTCCTCCTCTGGTAATAATTTTTCTCCTCCGCACAAAGAACCTTCGCGACAACTTGATAAACAATCCTCATCAATATTTATACAATCAATTCGCAAAGATACTTGACTTTTTTCATATTGACCAAGAGAATAAAATTCCAAATCACCATCGTTATCTATACAATTTATAGTATAACTTGAGTTATTAGAAAGTTCTTCGGAAAAAATATCAGTTGGACAAGAACTCCCAGCAAAATCATAATCATTTTCAATAGCCTCAAACTGAGCCCTCTCTACTCCAGCCAAAGAAGCCTGATAGGCTTTAATACTATCAGAAGCATCGGAACTTTTAAAAACATTTAAAAAAACTAAATAACCAGAAGCAAAGGAAATTATAAAAATAGTGAAAAATATCAACATCACTATCATCAAGGCACTTCCTTCTTTGTTTTTATAATTTATTTTCATTTTATTAAAAATTAATCTTTTAGACAACGAACCGAAATAGATACTGAAGTGCCGGTAGAATCACGAACCGCCATGGCAAAACCATTAAATAAATAATAATAATAAGCACCATTTCCACCAGCTAAAGATGTCCAAAAAGAACCATTGGAGCCAATTTGAGCAAAAGAAGATGTTCTACTTCCTCCTGGCAATGCGGTAAAATTAGATTCATTAGTGGCTCCAGTATTAGGAGATGTCCAGTGGCTAGTTCCCGTTTCTTTCATTTTTCCTCCAGCCACAGATAACCCTCCCAAAAAATTAGTTAATGTTACAAATTCTGCATCGGTAGGTATGTGCCAACCAGAAGGACACAATCCCTGAGATCCTTCAACTCCTGAATACTGCATAGCCTCATTCCATTGATATAAACCTCCGTAAATATTACAATTTGAAACCAAATCATCATAACAATATTTTTCTATTATACTATTATCAGTTTGATCATTGACCCCATTTATTCTAGTACCAACATTCAAATTCTCCGCCATCCAACATTGAGTACCAATTTCTAAAGTACCATAAGCATTACATTCACTATCATAAATATCATCCCCACAAGACCAACCAACCTGGACTTCAATCACATTCTCAATCACCGAAACGCTATTTTGGATATAAATAAAATTACTACTATCCGATATCGGCGCACCTTTAGTTAATATAGTCACTAAAGGTTGCCCAGTTTCAATATTATCTTCAACCTCAAATACTAACCCTAAAACATCAGTTTTAGAGGAAGTAATATATTGATCAGTAGCCGAAATAGAATCATTCATTTTTATTCTTCCCACTCCGTCATCATCACTCAAATAAAATTCTAAACACTCATCATCTTTAATAAAAGTTATACTACTACTAGTGGCATTTAGAATAAAAAACTTATCCTCTGGAACTGAACACAAAACCCCATCTCCTCGCTGAGCATCTTTAATATTATTGGAAATTAATCTAGTAAAATATTCCAAATCCGATTGAACAAAATTTTCTCCAATAATATCTTTTTGACTATCCATAATAGCAAAATAAATACGATTAATTGCTAAAATAATTATAGATAAAATAGAAATAGCAACTAAAATTTCTACTAAAGTAAATCCTTTACTTTTTTTATGGTTGATATTGTAAATCATATAAAATTGTTTCTAAATTATAATCGTAAGTATTACCTCGATTTTCCCATTGAATATGAACTTCAACACTAGTACTAGCTGTAGTTTCAGCCGTAGTAGTGATCATTCTTTTAAAAATAGAATCATCCTCTTCACTGTCATACAAATAAAAACCATCATCATTCTGTTGCAAAACTGTTTCATCGATACTAGCCACTGAAGTAGCAATCAAAGAATAATAATCTACTTTATAAAAATTCTGAGAAACACCAACTGAACCAGTACCATCCCAATCATCATAAGCTCTATCCATAATAATATTAGTATCTCTGATATTTTTCATTAAATCCAAACCTTCATTGGCTAAAAAAGTAACAGTTATGACATCCTTTCTAACATTTTGAAAATAAGAACTTCTAATTGCTAAAGACAGAGAAGCCATAATTCCAACCGAAGCGACAAATAAAATAATAATAATTTCTATTAAAGTAAAAGCTTTTTTGTTTTTTGTTTTTAACATAAAAATTAATTTAAATTCTATAATCCCTCCTCAAAATCTACACAAGAACCGGGAGAACAGAAAGAACAACAATATAACTCAACATCATCACAAGAACAATTATCAGTATTTATATCCGCCGGTGGAGTAATAATAATTATTCGCGCTATATCAATACGCTTGTCTTTCAGCTCCACCAACCAAGGATTATTATCAAAAGCCGAACTATCAACATCATAAACAGACATCCGGCCAGTCCCAGACTCAAACAAAATCGAAATAGCCGAACTATCAAAAGTCAAATAAGAAAATTCAGTATCAACTGACAAATTTACAACCCTACCACCTAACATAGGATCAGCTTCACCTTCATCATAAACAGCGTTTTCATTTAAATCAGCAAATAAAATAAAATCTGGACTGCTAGTGCTTATATAAATTCCCCAATATTTAGGCAAAACATCATCATAAGAACGATATGACAAAGAATAACTCTGAGCTAATTTTATGTTTTGAAATAAAGAATTTTGGGCATTTATCAAATTGGCCCCACTAAATCCAGCATTATAATTTATAACTACCAAAGAAACTAAAATAACAATAATAAACAAACTGACTGACAATTCTATCAGGGTAAAAGCTGGTTTAATTTTTCTTAAAATCAACATAAATTTTTACTGAATATATTTTCTATAATAATTTCAAATATCTTATTTCAAACTTTCCAAAAACTCTTCCCCCATCTTTATCATTTTTAAACGACCTTTCTCGGTATCATCCGTTAATCCTATTAGATGCAATAATCCATGAACAAAAATAAAATCAAACTCCTCATTTATCTTCCGACCTGATTCCTTAGCTTGGCGAATTATTTGATTTATATTTATTAAAATTTCGTTCAAATCAACAAAAGTCAAAACATCAGTGGTCTTGTCCTGACCGCGATAAACCGAATTAATTTGTTTCATCTTCTTATCAGAAATAATAGCTAAAGACACCAACTCATCACTCGGAAATTTATATTTTTTAAAAAAAGCTAAAGCAATCTTGTTAATTTTGGCTTTATTTATCTTTTTAGTAGTTAAATTATTTATTTCCAACATATTCAATCAATTAAATTATCTACTTTAAAATATTTTTTTAATAATATTAATACTGGATTTAATCTTTTTTCTAGTGTGTCTAAAAAATTTGTACAACTTATAAAAATTATTATCTATTATATAGTCAAAGGTTCCCGGAAATGAAAATTTTTCACCCGAAAATCCATTTTTAAAGCGACTAACTCCGGGCCATTTTTTTTCATCTACTCCATAAAAATCATAATACTTAAATCCCCTGTTTTTGGCTATTTTTATAAGCTCCCATTGCAAAAGATAAGGCGCCATCAAATTTCTCATCTCATTACTAGAAGCTCCATGTAAATACGAAACCGTAGAACCAAAAAATGAAAAAATTCCCATTGCCAAAACCTTCCCCTTAAAACATGCTGAAAATAGTTTTATAAAATCATTATCACTACTAATTAAATTATTATAATACTCTTTACTATGAATAAAAAAATTATCTCGGCCAGCAGTAATAGACATCAATTTCCAAAATTCTTTAAAACCATCTAGCCCAAGCTCAGAAACCTCTATCCCCTTCTTTTGTGCTAATTTAATATTATATCTAGTTTTCTGACCCAAATTTTTCATTAAATCATCCTCTGATAAATTTAAATTCAAAAAAGAAGTTTTAGAGGGTTGAACATCAATTGTTTTTATCAAATTACTCTTATTTCGCTGGTAATAATCTAAAAAACTAGGATTTATCGGCTCTAAACGAATAAATTTTAGATTTTTATCCAAACTTTGCTTCTTTAGAATTAAAAAAAAATCGAGCCAAAAATCTTTGTTATCATCAAAAAAGATTGGACCTCGGGGAATATACCAATATTTCTTGGATTGCCAAATTTTTTTCTCGATAGCAACAAAAAAACCAATTATTTTATTATCACTTTCCAGCCCTCTTAAAAAAACATGCTGTCCATAATTTTCTTGAATTTCCGACCACTGTAGAGATTGTAAAAAACTTAAACTCCAAAAATTCTTTTGCGAATTATTGTTATTCAAAAAATCAGTTTGAATTTTTAAAAAATCTTCTTTTTTTAAATCAATAATATTCATCATCTCCAATTTAAAATTAACTAAAACTGACTAGCAATGTTATACATCGGCATAATAACCGCAGCCACCATAATTCCTACACCAATACCCATAACAACCATGATAATCGGTTCCAACATAGTATTTAAATTATCTAGTTTCACCCGAACTTCTTTATCATAAAATTTAGCAATCTCTTCTAAAACATCATCTAGGTGACCAGTTTTTTCACCAATAGACATCATTTCAGGAATCATCTTAGGAACATAATCACTATTTTCTAGAACAGTTACAATAGATCCTCCTTCATTAATATCATCAATAGTCTCGGTAATTATATCTTTATAAACAGTATTGCGAACAATATCACCAACAATACTTAAACTTCTAGTAACAGTAATTCCTCCACGTAATAAAGTCCTCAAAGATCGAGAAAAACGAATCAAATAAATTAATTGAAAAATTTTCCCAATAATCGGAGCTTTAACTAAAAATATATCCCTATTTCTTTTTCCTAATTTAGTTTTGAAAAATAATTTTAAAGCAACAGCTCCTCCAACTATTAAAACAATAAGTAAAATATAGTAATTCTGCAGAAAATCAGCAACTCCAATAATCATCCGAGTTGATAAGGGTAATCTTGCTCCAGTTTCTTGTAAAATTTTAGTTAATTCTGGTAAAACAAAAAACAAAAATATAAATCCAACTATCACTAAACCAGTACAAACAAATATTGGATAAATTAAAGCTCCTCTAAATTTTTTAGATAAATCATAATCTTTTTCAACTTCATCAGCTAAATAATTTAAAACTTCATCTAACTTACCTGAGGTTTCTCCAGCTTTAATAACATTAGCATAAAAAGTAGAAAAAACATGAGGATGTTTTTTTAAAGCATCAGATAAAAATAAACCATTATCAACATCATAAGCTATCTCTGATATAATATTTTTAAATTTAATATTATTGGTTTGTTCAATAATAACCTTTAAAGACTCAATGATAGGAACATTGGCCATCATCATAATAGAGAATTGACGAGAAAAAACTACTAAGTCTTTTCCTTTTATCGGGGCTAAAAAAGAAGTAATTTTAAATTCAATAGAATTAGTAAAATCTTTCAAATAAACAACGGACATTTTTTTCTTTTTTAAAACCCTAACAGCATCAACTTGATTAGCCGCTACTACTTTACCCTTTTTTATTTTATTATTGATGTCTCTCGCTTTATAAATAAATATAGCCATAGTATTGTAATTAAACTTCAATTACACGTAAAATTTCCTCTAAATTAGATTCTCCATTTAAAACCTTGAACAAGCCATCTTGTTTGATAGAGATAAACTCTTGACTCTTTTTAACATTTTCAATTTTTATTTCATTAATATTATTAATAATTAAACTTCTTAAATTTTCATCTATCTCAATAGCTTCTCCGATAACCGTTCTTCCTAAATACCCAGTTTCTTGACAACGAGAGCAACCTACCGGATGAAATAATTTTAAACTTTCAAAATTATTTATATCTTTTAAAGATGGTATTTCTTTTAAAATTCTTTCTGGCTTCAAATTAAACAACTCTTCTTTAGCCTTAATAATAAGAGCTTTTTTTTCTTCTAAACCAACTTCCTTTCGACAATGTGGACAAATTTTTCTAATCAGACGCTGTGCCACAACTACACGCAAAATAGATGCTAATAAAATTGGCTCTACTTTCATATCCAACAAACGAAAAATAGTTCCCAGAGCATCATTAGTATGAAGAGTAGACAAAACCAAATGTCCAGTTAAACCAGCATGAACCGACAACTCAGCAGTCTCATCATCACGAATTTCTCCCACCATAATAATATCAGGATCTTGACGCACTAAAGACCGAAGTCCAGTAGCAAAAGAATAACCAATCTTAGGCCTAATCTGAGATTGATTTATTCCTTTAATTTGATACTCAACTGGATCTTCTAAAGTAGAAATATTTACCCCCTCCTTATTTAAAACATTGATAATAGAGTACAAAGTGGTGGTTTTACCACTACCAGTCGGACCAGTAGATAAAATAATTCCATTAGTTTTTTTGATATTTTTCTCTAGAGTAGACAAGACGTAAGAATTAAAACCCAGTTCTTTTAAGCTAACAATAGCATTAACAGTATCTAAAATACGAAGAACAACTTTTTCCTTATTATTTCCAATAGGCAAAGTAGAAATACGAAAATCAATCTCCCTATTATCTAAAGTCAAAACAATTCTTCCATCTTGAGGGACGCGAGTTTCATCCATTTTCATTTTGGCTAAAACTTTTATTCTGGCTACTACGGCATTATGAATATTTTTAGGAAGAAACAAAGCATTTTTTAAAATACCATCAACCCGATAACGAACCCGACTTTCATTTTCATAAGGTTCAACATGAATATCACTAGCACGACTATCAACCCCATTTTTAATAATAACTGAAACAATTTGAGCTACTGGAGCACTCTCAGAATCCTCCATATTTAAAATATCGGCCTCATCTTCTTTTTTAACCTCTAATAATTCTGCTTGATCCTCCTTGGCTTTAATTTCTATAGCGCTAGAAATCTGATCTTCCATTTTTTGATATTGCTTAAAAATGGAATTAAAACTAATCTTGGAAATCATGAAATACTGAACATTCATCTTTTTCTGTTTCCCCAAAAAATTAATAGCATCCATTGATTTTAAATTGGGATTGACTAAACCAACGCTCATCTTGTTTTCATCGGCCTCAAAACAAACCGCCAAATAATTCTCGGCTAAATCTTTTTTTATTAACTTAAGAGTTTCTTCTGGAATAGTTAAATCAAGCAAGTTTCTATATTCTATTCCATATATTTCAGCTTTTACTTCTGTTAATTTTTCTGGACCAATAATCTTATGCTCTAATAAAAAAGAATCTAAATTAGAAAAATTATTACTTTTCATGGCTAATTCTATTTCAGAAATATCTTCAGGGCTTAATAAGTTCTTACTTTTTAACAATTCAAAAAGTTTTTGGTTCTCTATCATAAAAAATATTTAAAAAATTAATTAAAAAATAGGATCGAAAGGATTAGGATTTCCAACCTCAAAACTATGTTCATCATCAGGTATAATCATTTCTCCAGTATTAGTACCATTTTGTTCTCCTCCGGGAATAAAATTATCTAAATCAGAAATATCCTCAGAGCTAAATTCAAATTCTTTAAGATTATTAAATTTATCACTTTCTAAAATACTTAAATCAAAAAAATCTTTTTCTGGATTATTTTTAAGATCAGCTCGAGCTTTATCAATAATCTCTTGAGAACTTTCTAGCTCAGTCTCGATATTTAAATAAGAAATAAGCTGACCATCACTAACAAAAAAGGCGACATTAGCTAAAAGCAAAATTAGAAGTAAAAGTATCAAAGTAATTCGATAAATTCTATTCATATAATTATAAATTAAAATTGTAATTATTTTTTATAATAAGTAAAGAAACTAATATCAACACTTTGCGTAGTTGGTTGAAAATTGATAGAAAAAATATCTATTAATTTCAAATTATTTTCCAGAGTAATTAATAATTTTTTTAAATCCTGATAATTAATATTATTTAATCGTAAATTAACTAACCAGACTCCAAGTTCAGGACTTAAAGTTTTTAAATAATTAGAATGAACCGGAGCATTAGATTCTTCGGTACTAACGGTATTTGAACGTCGGCCAGAAAAAGCTCCTTCACCAGATTCTTCAGTAACAGCAACAGCAGATCCGGCTGTAGCAATTGGATCAGCAATAGTAATACCATTTATTTTAAAATTATCCTTTATTAAAAAATAAGTTATCTCTGTAAACAAATCATCTCGCGAATAGGCACTAGGAACCATTTTATTTATTTTATCTATTTTAACAGAATCAATTTCCGAAAACTCAGCAATAACTCTTTTATATTTCTCCATCTTTTTATATTCACTTAAAAACTCAACCTTTTTTTGCTTTAAAGCATTATTAGATAAAACAATAGCATCCTCAAATTTAGGTTTAATCATAAAACGAATTGTAACCCATAAAAAAACTATTAAAACAAAAACAGCAATAAATCTAAAATAAGAATTAAAAAATTTATTAACTTTGTTATAATTTTTTTTATCAACAAAACCTAAATCACTTATTTTGTTTTCGGAAGTTTCTTTTTTTAAATCTATCATAATAAATATTTAAATTAATTGAATATTTCTTTTTTTAAATTCAAATTAAAATTAAAATTAATAATGGATTTACTATTCTCATCATCATTAACAATATTCTCATTACTAATAGAGGTTGAAATAACTTTATCATTGGATGAAAATATTTTAGATTGATAACTAATAGCTAAAACATTATCACTTTGGGCTGGTAAAATATAATTACCATAAATATTACCGGAAAAACTACTATAATAAACATTTTTTAAAGTATTGGCTTCTAATAAAGAAAAAAAGTTGGTCCAATAAATATGATTTTTTAAAGTATTGGAAGATAAATTTAATCTTTTATTAAACTCCATAGCTTTATCGTATTCTACTTTTAAATTAGCTGACTCTTTTTTAACATAAGCAATCTCTTCCTGTAAATAATTTAGACCAGCACTTTCCTTTTGCTTTCCCCACCAAGTTAAAAACAAACAAGCTTCTACTACAATAACAAGAGCCACAAAGAAAAGAATAAAAAAGGTTATTAAATTTTTACGCCAATTAAATTGAATTTCAACTTCACCTTTAATCAGATCAGTCTCTAATAATTCTAAGTTATTTTTTATCTTTTTAGCAAAAAAATCATTAAGTTTATCAGAAAAACTTTTTTTAATAACAACCCCTTCAGCCTGTAAATCAATTTCTTCTTCTTTTTGCTCATTCTGCTCAAACTCTTCAGCTTCTTTATTATTTTTTTCTTCCTTAATATCTTTGTCTTGATGTTCTTTTTTATTTTCTTCTTCAATTGTTGAGTTTTTTAAATCTTGAGACATAACTTTTGATTTAATAATTTTTATATAATAACATTATTCTGCATCTCGCAGAGCTAAACCGACCGCTACTCCTAACTTGGGACCAATTTGTTCTAAAATTGGCTTTAACTCTAAAGGATAATCTACTCTAAACCAAGGATCACCAATAATAGTTTTAATGTTTACATAATTCTCTAAATAATTATCAAGGTTAAATAATAAACTACCACCACCAGAAAGAATAATTTTTTCAATAGTTCCTCCATTACTATTAGAGAATAAATCTAACATATATTTTATCTCTACTATAATTGGTTCAATAGCATCAAAAATAACTTTAGGAATCTGCCCCTTTTGAGTAATATCAGAAACCGACAAATCAAATTTAAATTGCTCAGCTTGCTCCATGGTAATCCCCATTTTTTCACTAATCTGAGCAGTTATAGTTTTACCAGAAATATTAATACTACGATTCAAAAAAGGGATACTTTCTTTAACAATAGAAAAATTAGTACTATTGGCTCCTAATTGGATAATCATAACACTAGAAGGATCATCACCTAAAAGAGATCTAATTAAAGAAAAAGTTTCTGTTTCTAAATTTGATAAAAATATCCCAGTCTTCTTAAAAACTTCAATATATTTTTTAATTAATTTTTTAGGAGAACCAGTTAAAAAAACTTTAACATTATTATTTGGATCACTCTCTTTGTTAGGAATAATCTTCCAATCTAAAACCATTTCTTCTAAAGGCAAGGGAACAACCTTGCGAGCTTCTTCAGTGATACGCTCATTTACCTTTTTCTTATCATAATTATTAATATTGATAACCGAAGAAAAAACTGAAAAACTAGACAAGGAGGCTGTCGCTTTATTAGTCTTAATACCTAATTCATTTTTCAACTTAACAATAGACCGAGCTAAATAATCCATATCATCAGACTGAGAAAATCTAAAATTAGGGATAGTATCAGTTAGCCCATAATTTGATAAAACTATTTTTTTTCCTTTCTTAGATAACTCCACAATTTTTAAAGAAGAGTCACCGATATCGATCCCTAAAAACTTATCATCACTTGAAGAAAATAAACTCATAATTTTACAATTCTTAAATTTAAAAAATATCGCTCTATTAAGATTGAAAGCTTAAGCAAAATATGCTATAATTTAATTAGAAATAATAAATTTATTTCTTAATATAATTATAGCATAAAATTAAAAAAATGGAAAAGAGTAAATTAAAAAAAATGATCCTAGTTCTAGGCTTTCTAATCTTCGTCATTTTAATGGGAATTCTTCTCTGGAAAACCTTTTTCTCCAAAGAAGATACTTCCGAACTACCTATAGAACAAACTATTGATCCTGTAACCGGACTTCCCCTATCACCAGATGGTTCCGGTCAGGTCGTAGATGACTTAAGCCCTGGAATCATTGAAGATTCTTCTAAAGATGCCCCCCAATCTTACCCCGTTAGACCTCAAATTCCTAGTGAAATCAACTCTACAGCCATAGGAGGAGTAACTAAAACCACAACTTTAGTCTCTGACTCTAGCTTAAAACCAACCCTCAGCGAAGACGGAAATTCAATCCAATTTTATAATCAATCTGATGGTAAATTTTATATAGTTAATGATAAAGGAGATTTAATTGCTTTGAGTGATAAAGTTTTCCACAACGTCTCAAATATCGAATGGGCCCCTAATAAAAGTAAAGCAATCCTAGAATATCCAGATGGCAATAAAATTATCTATGATTTTAACACCGAAAAACAAGTAACCCTACCCAAGCACTGGGAAGATTTTTCTTTTTCTCCTGATAGCAGTAAATTAGTAAATAAAAGTTTAGGCACCGATCCTGATAATCGCTGGTTAATAGTCAGTAACAGTGATGGCTCCCAGAGTAAGGCAGTTGAATTTATTGGAACAAACGATAAATCAGTCATTTCTTCTTGGTCTCCCAATAATCAAATAATTGGCATGTACACTCAAGGAATAGATTTCAATCGACGAGAAGTCTTCTTTATCGGACAAAACGACGAAAATTTCAAATCAATCACAGTAGAGGGTTGGGGCTTTGAAGGAAAATGGTCACAAACTGGAAACCAATTACTCTATAGCGTTTACTCCCCAAATGACGATCTAAAACCAAAACTCTGGATAGTAAATTCTTCAGGAGATAATATCGGAGTTAATAGAACTAACTTGCAATTAGAAACTTGGGCTGAAAAATGTAATTTTGCTAGTGCCAATGAAATATATTGTGCCGTCCCCAATGAACTACCCAAAGGAGCTGGACTCTACCCAGAATTAGCCGAAAATTCTTACGATAATTTATATAAAATAAATTTACAAACCGGACAAAAAGAATTGATTGCCATACCTGATAATTTTTATAATATTTCCAGTCTAATAATAAACAAGGATCAAAGCACCGCTTTTTTCACTGATAACATCACTGGACAAATCCACAAAATAGACCTTCAATAAAAAACTATAGACAAAGATTTTAAAAAATATTTTTCTAAAGCATATATCTAAAAATTAAATAAATGATAAAAAAAGCAATTCAGTTTTGGCTGGATTTTTTATTTCCTAAAAACTGCCTTCTCTGCCAAGAAGGTAATGAATATCTATGTCAAAAATGTTTTAGAAATTTAAAATTTAAAGATCCACATTGCCCTAATTGTGATAATAATAGTAAAATTGGTATTTTTTGTGATAAATGCCGAGACAAATTTGAACTTAAAGGAGTTTTAGTAGCCGGAGATTTTAATGACAAAAATCTAGCTACTTTAATAAAATATTATAAATATAATTTTATAAAAGAATTAGGAAATTATTTGGGATTATTTTTAGTTAATTTTTTAAATAATAATATCAGAACTAACCCTATTATGAAAAATAATAATTCTGAGTTAAACTTGGATTTAGATAATTATTTAATAATTCCTGTTCCCCTATCTAAAAAACGTTTACGCTGGCGAGGCTTCAACCAAAGTCAAATTCTAGCTAAAAAAATTGGAGGAGAAATTGGTTTAAAAATTTCTCTGGATTTAGTTCGGGTTAAACATAGGACCGCTCAAGCTAAATTAAATAAAAAAGGACGAGAAGAAAATTTAAAAAATTGTTTTAAATGGAAAGGTGAAAATTTGAAAGAACAAAAAATAATTATAGTTGATGATGTTTATACTACCGGCTCAACTCTAAACGAAGTTGCTCAAGAATTAAAAAAACACCAAGCCGGAGAAATCTGGGGCTTGGTACTAGCGAAAGGATGAAAAATATCCTATTTTTAAACATTTTCGCAAACTATTGACATTTTTTAATAAATATGATATAATTACGGTATAGAACATTAAAAACCAAACAATAAAATGAAAAAAATTAGAAACTTTTTAGGCGGAATTTTTACGGGAATAGCCACACTAGGTTTAATAAACCTAATAACAGCGCTGGTTTTCCAGTGGGATTTCTGTTTTTTTAGTATGACCAGCATATCATTCCTGGTCAATAATCACATCTGGGCAATATACGCCATAAGTATTGGTGTAATATTTTCCATTATAGCAGCGGGAATGCTATATAGTGACTGAAAAAAGACTTCGAATAAAGACTCCATCCGCAAGGACTGGAGTCTTCTTTTTAATTTAAGATTAATCTATAAAACAAAAAATAATCAAGCTGCTTTTCTGATAAAATTTTCTAACAAATTTTTCTTTATACTGTCAAACAAAATTCCTTTTTTATCATTATCTAAAATTCCCACTAAATTTAATTTATCAACTAATAATTTTAAATCGGAAAGATCGTTGTCACTATAATAAAAATCGGAATTATTTTTAATTGCGAAAACGCCCTCTTCTGTTAAAACTTCTAAATATTCTTCTTCTAAATTTTCATAGAGACCGAGAGAGCCACCCAAATCATTTTTAGCGATACTTTCTATTGCTATTTTCAATATTTTTCTTTCTACATTTTCTCGAATAGCATCTTCTCCTGCTTCAATATTTGAAAAATATTTTTCAAAAATAGAATCAGATAATTTTTTAATTTTTTTATCTATTTCGGGAGTATCCAATTTAAAACCACTCTCCCTAATAGCAACAACGACAGAATTAATTTTATTAACAATTAAGTCTTCCACTTCTTCATTTAATCTGCTAAAAATATCAGGAGTTAATTCACTTTGACTGGAAACCTCAATTTTTTGTTCAAAATTGTTCATAATTTTATAATTAAAATTTAAATATTTTAATAATATCTTCTAAATAATTTTCATGATTATCTTTAATCTTATCAACCTGTTTTTTAAATTTATTCTTATACAACTCTTTTTCTTTAAAAACACTTTTTGCTTTTTTTAATAAAATTCCAGATTTCAGATCTTCTAGTTCAACTAAAAGCTCCGGGCATTTTATAAATTTAGCAAAGCTTTTGTTTCTTAAATCGTAGGCTAAATTTATCTCTGGGGTTAAGGCCCCAAAAGACATTACACAGGAATGAAGCATCATGCCTATTATCAAATCCATTTTGGAATAAAGAAATTTTTGTTGATAGGGATGGAGATCGACGACCTTAAAAATCGGAAAATCAAGCTCTTTAATTATTTGTTCCTCTCCCGGATGGTGCTTTAAATAATAAATTCTGGCACCATATTTTTTAATAAAATAATCAGCCACACTTTTATAGGCGGATAGAATTTCTTTTTTATATTGACCAAAGCCTAACCAACCGGAATAATTTAAATTGAAACCTATTTTTAAAATCGGAGAATCCAAGCCAAATTCCCTACTTTTAGATGAACTTATTTTTTCCTCTTTTAATAAGGTGGCTGGGTCACCAATTAATCTAATTTTATCGGGATCAGCACCATTTTTAATTAAAAATCTTTTTGTATAATCATCTCGAAGGGCCACTAATCTAGCCTTTTCTATTAAAAAAAGCAATGATTCTAATTGTTCATCTTTTAAATTTTTGGCCCCAATCTCTTTAATATATCCTGTCCCAAAAATAAAGATTGATTTTTTAATTTTAGATATTAACTCCTTAGAGAAAGGCAAAAAATAATGATAAAAAATACCGCCACCACCAATCACTACAAAATCACAGGAGTTTAATTTTTTAATATCAGATAATTCACCCTTACTTAAAAACTCTATCGGAAAATCAAAAAACTCAACATTAATAAACTTCTTTATAAGCAAGTCCTTTACCGCCATAACTATAGCTAAGTCGCCCTTATTCTTTTTATCCCAAACATGAATATGTGCTATTTTTACTTTTTTCATTAAAATACAATTAAGATTAATAATCTAGGATAAATTATAGCAATAATTAAGATGTTTTTCAATTTTTAACTAATTCTAATAGCCTTACCGTTTGTCAAAGCATCAGCTATCTTTTCATAAGCTGAGTAAATGATTCTTTGATAAGTACTGGCTGAAGTTTTCATTTTTCGAGCTGATTCTTTCTGATCTAGCTTATCAACATGTCTCAAACGATAAGCCTCTATTTCTTCTAGGCTCAAGTTAATAACCTCTAAATCTCTCATAGATATTCCTTGAGGTTTAAAATATGTTATTTGAGGATTAAATTTTACTCGACGGCACATTCTTGGTCTAGGCATAAATATTGAAAAATTATATTAAATTTATTAAAATATTTTAATAAAAGAAGGTCTCCCGGCTCCCTGTTCAACAAGAAGCCGGATATCAATCCTTCTTTTATTTTTGGTCCTCCTGAGAAATAGGAAAGTCACAAAATCTCCCTCGCCCCATTCCTCTTCTTCTGCCACAAGCACCAACACCAAATCTGTCTCCCTGTCTATTAGAAGAAGCTTCTTCACATTTTCCCATTCCTCTACCGGTCATTTTTCCTTTTCCAGCTGGACCAGTTCCATCTAATCTAGGCATAATAAATAAATTAAATTTATAAATAGACAATTCGACTGCTTTGTCTATTATGAGTATATACCCAAAATAATATTTTGTCAAGAACAAATCTTTACAATTAAAAAATAATTATTTTATTTTTCATTCTTAATAACAAATTAAATCTAAAATAATTTATCCTTATTTTTTAAACAAAAAAAGCAGACAACTTTGTCTACTTTTTGGGGTACAGATCAATTGCGGAGAGAGTGGGACGTAGTTGGAACTTTTTTAGAGAAATAAGTTAATAATTAAAAAACTCAGCCAAATAAAAGAGAGGGTTTTTATTAAAACAACCCTCTCATAAACATCTATTGACCTAATTTTCTGAAAAAAAACATTCCAAGGCAAGCGTGGCCCTTGTTATCTACTGCCGTATACTCACCAGTTGCGCCAGAGTAAATATAAAGCCCCTTTTTACCAAAACGACCTACACTAACATGATTAGGCTTATTGTCATGAAAATGATGAATAGTTGATGTTCTACCATAAACTCCACAACCGAAAACATCTTCATATCCATCGTTGATAAAGTAATTATTCTTTTCATAAATCAAGAAATGCATCGGAACACATTCAATAACTTCTGGGACTTCATACCCATTTATTTTATCTGCCATTTGCTGAGAATAATCTTTATTAAAAGAATCCTCAGGCAAACCTTCAAACATTAAATACCACTTGTATCGAGCCACATCACTATTTGTGCACGGATGACTTGTAAGCCAAATATAATCTTCCACCATTCGGTCACGAAAGAATACTTTGCTATTTGCAGTTTTTGGATAAATTTCTTGCCATTTTTTAATTGTTAATGGCTGACCGTTCCAATTATCTGGCAGACAAAAAAGATAATGGGTTTCCTTTACTTTTTTACCGATAGTAAATGGACAGTCACTTTCCAATATCTTAATTAAATTTGGAAGTAATATTGGTAAGACAAAATTAGTGATCTTAATGCCATAATATTTTAACCAATCTGTTGGACCAAAAAACCTACTATCATCAAGCACTGACAAAATTTGTCTATCAACCTCAGTTGAATC
>JAQVFY010000001.1 GCA_028696995.1 Patescibacteria group bacterium | reverse complement strand
AGGAGCTGGATTCCAGCTCCTTTAGGGGCTCTTTGGTGTAGTTTTAGATGGATTTTGTTTTTTTATTTAGCTTTTATAGTTTTCCCTTTTAATGTTATTAAGGATTTAAAAATATTAAAGAGAATTTTGATTTTAGTGGTTTTGGGTGGTTTTTTAGTTGCTTTAATGGGAGCTATTTCTCTCTTTTTACAAGATTTATCTGATCCTTTTTTTCGGGCTAAGCCTTTGTATTTTTTAGGAGACTGGATTTTTGGGGAAAATTATAATTTATTAGCTGAATTTCTAATAATTTCCTCCTTCTTAGTTTTGTCTTTGAAATATTTTTATAAAAGTTTTCGTGTTAATCGCTTTTTGAATATTTTATTTTTATTTTTTATTTTAATAAATCTTTTAACTTTTGGTCGAACAGCTTGGTTGGCAATTATATTACAGGCTTTATCCTATTTTATTATTTATTATTCTGTTATTAAAAAAGAAAGAATAAAAATTAAGGAATCTTTATCTGTTTTATTTATTATTTTTGTTTTAATTTCACCCTTTTTTTTAAAGGCTTTAGATTTACAGAGAGCTAATTTTAGTTCTACTCAAAATCGAGTTTTATTGACTGAAATTGCTATAGAAGCTTTCTGGGAAAAACCTCTTTGGGGTCATGGTGGGGGTAGATTTGTCTCCTTAGTCGATGATAGTACTCGTTTTGTGGCTAAATATGGTGATCCTCTAGATTCTCATGGTGTCGGACAAAAACTTATTGCCGAGAATGGGCTATTAGGAACAATAACTTTTTTATCTTTCATTTTTTTAATTTTTAGAAAGATTTATTTCGGTCTTTTGAAAAATAAGAGACATTATCAATTATTATTACCATTATTAATAGCTGGGGGTGGTGGTTATTTTTATCAATTATTTAATACTTCGTATTATAAGGGGAGGGTTTGGCTTCCGATAGCCCTGGCTTTAATAGCGCTTAGTCTTTTGGAAAAGCAAAGAAAGGATTCTCTGGATTAACTTGATGATAAATAAGAAAAATATTTTAAAAGTATTATATTAATAATTAATTATGAATAATAATAAAAAAATAAAAGTTTTACATATTATGCCAACTCTTAGCTCTGGTGGGGCTGAGCGTTTGGTTTTGGATCTCTTGTCTAATTTTTCCTCTGATCTTTTTGAGACCGAATTATTATTATTTAATGGTCAAGGATTTTTTTATAAGGAGGCTTTGAATAAAAATATTAAAATTACGGTTTTAAAAAAGAATTTTAAATTTGATTTGATAAATTTTATTAGAATTTATAAAAAGATTAAAAGCTTTTCACCAGATATTATTCATACTCATTTAGGGGCTGATATCTATGGTCTGTTAGCCGGTAAATTAGCCGGGGTTAAAAATATTATTTCAACCGAACATAATGTTTTATTAAATAATAAAAAGATATATAATTTTTTTAAGAAAATAATTTCTAAACATTTTTCTAAAATAATTGCCGTATCTTCTGTTATTAAAAAAGAATTAATAGATAATTTTGCTTTGAGTAGTGAACGGGTGCTGGTTATCTATAATGGAGTTGATGTTGATAAATTTTCTGATTTTCATAAAATTAAAAAAACGGATAAAATTATTATTGGCTCGGTTGGACGTCTTAGCTATCAAAAAAATTATTCCTTATTACTAAAAGCCTTGGCAGATCTTGAAAATGACAATTTCAAATGTTTAATCGTCGGAGAGGGTGATTTAAGAGCTAGATTAGAAGGAGAAATAAAAGCTTTGAAATTAGATGATAAAGTAGAATTATTAGGAGAAATAAATAATATTCCTGAATTTTTATCTCAATTGGACTTCTTTGTTTTGCCCTCTAGATGGGAGGGTTTGGGTATAGTTTTGTTGGAGGCTGGTTTGATAGGTCTTCCGGTTTTAGCTTCGGCTACGGGAGGAATTCTAGATATTATTTCTGACAATAAAACTGGGAAATTATTTAAAAATAATGATAAAGTTGATTTAGTAAATAATTTAAATTATTTTTTAGATGATAAAAATAAAGAGCAATTGCTTGTTTGGGCTAATAATTTAAAAGAATTAGTGAAGAATAATTTTTCTATTAAAAAAATAACTCAGCAATATGAGGATTTATATTTAAGTTTAATTAAAGTTTATGAGGATATTACAGGTTAATAAATATAATTATATTCGGGGTGGCGCGGAAAAATATTTTATTGAAATTAGTCGAGAGTTGAAAGAGCTTGGTCATCAGGTGGCTATTTTTTCTATGAAACATCCCAAGAACATTCCTAGTGATTTTGATAAATATTTTGTTTCTCGAATTAGTTTTAATGAAGGTGGTTTTAAAAATAAGATTATTGCTCCTTTTAGAGTTTTATTTAGTTTTGAAGCTCGAAGAAAATTTAAACGCTTGGTTAAAGATTTTAAACCTGACATTATCCATATTCATAATATTTATCATCAAATTTCTCCTTCAATTTTGCGCGTAGCTAAAAAAAGAAAAATTCCAGTGATTATGCATTTGCATGATTATAAGTTGCTTTGTCCTAATTACCAATTGCTTGCTAATAATAAGATTTGTTATCGTTGTTTGGGTGGTAAATATTATAATTGTTTACAGCAAAGATGTTTTAAGAATTCTTTTTGGAAGAGCTTTTTAGCTACTATAGAAATGTATTTACATCATCGTCTTTTAAAAATTTATAAAAAAAATATTGATTTGTTTATTGCTCCTAGTCAATTTATGAAGGATACAGTTGTGAAGTTCGCTTGGCCAGAAAATAAAATTAAAGTTTTGTATAATTTTTCTGAAAAATTACAAAATGACTCAGTAAATAATTTGGATGATTGTGGTTTGTATTTTGGTCGTCTATCGAAAGAAAAGGGAATTGATATTTTGTTATCAGCACTTAATTTGGCTAATAAAAAAATTTCATTAAAAATAATTGGTTCTGGGCCAGAAGAAAGTAATTTAAAAAAAATGGTTAAAGATTTAAAATTGGAATCTAGAGTAAAATTTTTAGGACCAAAGTTTAGAGAAGAGTTATTTTTAGAGGTTAAAAAAGCTCAGTTTGTTTTTATTCCTTCGATTTGGTTGGAAAATATGCCTTTAACATTATTAGAAGCTATGATGTTAAAAAAAGTAGTTATTGCTTCTAACACTGGAGGACTTCCTGAGCTTGTTAGAGATGGTCAAACTGGTTTTTTATTTAATAGAGGAGATAGTCAGGATTTAGCTCGAGTTATAGATTCCTTAGATCAATATAATTTACTTCAAATAGGGATCCAAGCTAATTTATTGGCAGAGGATCTAAGTGTTGGGCGTCATTTATCAAAATTGCTTCAAATATATCGCAACTATTGACATTTTATTTTTTTTGTGCTACAATTAGCCGTTATACTTAAAAAACTAGAAAAGTCAATATTTTCCGTTGGAATATGACTTTTTAGTGATATTAAATATGAAAAAAATATTAATATTTTTAGCTTTATCATTGATTATTGTTGTTTTTAGTTTTATTCCAGCTAGAACTCAAGTTAAATCCTATTATTCGGGTGATGCTATTAATTACAATAATCGCTTAGTGGTAGCTTCAACTGATAGTGAGAGTTTAGAGATTTTTACTCTAGAAAACGATGGTCTGAAGCGTCAAATGAATTGGCGACCTTTTAATAAGCGTTTTAATAGAGAGGACAGTTTTTATAGCGTTAAGCTTAATATTGAGAATAATCGTTTATATGCCTATGTAATTTCAGAATACACTATTTATAAATATGATATTTCTCAAATCAATAAAGCTGTTTTAATTAAAGAATCTAAAAATACTTATTGGGAGTGGTATAGTCGTGTTGATAAATTTGGTGATAATATTGTGACTATTAGTGCTAAGGGAGTTAAAATTTTTAATAATGATTTAGAAGTTATTGATAGTTATGAGATTGTTAATGAAGTTCCTTACAATATTTCTTCTGGCGGAAGTGATAATTTAATTTTTAATATCAATGAACATAAAAATGAAATTCAGGTTTTTGATCGTCAAGAAAGAAAGGTAGTTAAAACTTTAAATATTAATTTTTATGGTAAGAGAAATAATAAAGCTCTGTATTATAATGATTATGATGCTAGTATTTATTTTGCTGATGATCGTTCTGTCAAAAAGGTTAATTCTGAAAATGGGTCTTTAAAAAGCTTTTTTGAACATTTAGGTTATCCTGGTTTTGATGTAGTTTCTTCTGGTAATGATTTTATTTATTTTGCTAATGGTTTAGGAGTGGTAAAGTTAAGAAAAGATAATATGTCAGTAGTAACTTCTAAACGAACCGGCTCTTTAACTGTTAGTCAGGGCTGGGCTATGGGACTTAAGGCCGTAGCAATGTCGAGTGGAGAAAAAGTGGTTGTTTTTAATAATTCTAGTATTATAGTAATGAATGATCGTTTAGATGTTTTAGGTTATTTTGTAGCCGGAGAAGATGACAGGGTTTATCCTCAAGAAAATTTATTTTTAAATTTAAATTCCTCTACAGTTGATAGCGGAACTCAAGTAGAAGTTAGTGGAGGTGGATATTTTCCTAACGAAGATTTGATTATAAATTTTTATGGAGAAAAATATTATCTTAAAGCTGATAATATTGGTCGCTTTAAAAAAGTATTAGTAGCTCCAGATTTATCAGAAAGTAATTCTCGAAATAGAAGTTTTTCTCAGAGTGAAACCGAAAGCGGTCTAATAGTTGATAATATTTCTGAAAGAGTTGATATTAAAGTTGATGGGCAAGATTCTCTTTTTACTTATAGTATTGGATTAGAAATAAAAGATTTAATAATTAGAAAATAATATGGATTTGGTTAATTTATTTAAGCAAAAAAGACAAACTTTAATCTCCTTATTCTTGTTGTTCTTGGTATTAGGATTGTTTTTAGTATTACTACAGGATTTTAAATATGGTTCTAAGTCTAAAATATTAGTTATTCAGGGTGGAGCAGAAAGAGTTGATCCTTTTTCCGTTTCTCGTTCGGTAGAATATTTGTCGGACTTATTTACTAGAGTTGTTTATTCTAATTCCTTTTTTGATGATGTGATGGAATCAGATTTTAATATCAATAAAAATTATTTTGGTCAGAGTTTTGATAAGAAGATGAAAATTTGGCGTCAAACTGTTTCGGCTAAGAGTGTTGAAGATTCGGGAATCATTGTTATTAATGTTTATCATCCTGACAGTTATCAAGCCAATCAGATTGCTTTGGCCGTTAATCATGTTTTAATTAGTAGTCATCAGGCCTATCATGGTTTAGGTGATTCGGTAAAGATAAATGTTATTGATCAGCCAATTGTTTCTTCTTATCCTATTAAACCTAATTTGATTTATAGTTTATTGATAATTATAGCAATTAGTTTATTCTTTGGATTGATGTATATTTATCTTTTTCCAGAGAAGAAATATGATATTAATTTTTTTGGTTCTAAAAAAAATAATTCTTTAAATCGAAATAATAAGAGAGAGGCTGAAGCTAGTGATTTGATAGCGATTAGAGAGGTCTTGGCTCGTAAGAATCTAGAAATAGAGAAGAAATTAAAAAATAATATTGACAATTCTGATAGCTTTAATAGTTATGATAATTTAAATATAGTTGAAAGAAAAAAGGAAAATAATGTTGAGAATAGTTTAATGAATAATAGGGAAGTAAGCGAGGAAAATATTATGAAAGAGGAAGTAGAGATTAGCCCTGAAGATAAAATTGTTAAAGGTGATATTGATAATTTATTTGATAATTAATAATTTACCCCCTTGTCATTCCAGTGAAGGCTGGAATTCAGTAATTATTCTGGATTCTGGTTTTAGCTGGGAGGAAAAGTGAAGATCTTTAATAACATATAATATAAATTAAACAAAGGAGACCCGTGAAAGCGGGGGAGTATCATGAAAAAAGTAATGTTTTTTTTGCTGTTGGTGCCGTTGATGACAGTGGCACAAGATCGGAGTGAGCGTGGAATTCTGGAAGTAGGTGGAAAGGTCACCGTAAATGATCTGGCTTACGCTTCAGATTTTGATTCGTTGGCCAAGGTGGGAACCTTCGCCGAAAACCGGGTTATGGGTCAGATATTTTTCGGATTGAGCAACTCTCAGATTGGGATCTTCGGATCTTATCTTTCGGGAGACATTCTCAGTGAAAAATACTGGGCATTCTCGTTCGAGGAATTTGCCGGAGGCCTAATGTTCCGTCAGTCCATTGGATGTTCCGAAATTAAATTGGGTTTGGGTTATTATGGACGTACTCAACGTGACTTCGGCTACCAAGAGCTGACGCCCTTCGATGTGCTTCGTAAGCAATACGGGCTCAAAATTCCGCTGGGGGTAGTGATATCCCAGGAAGAATTTGACATCTTTCCCAAGCTGACCCTGTCGGCCGAGCAGAACTTCCAGTTCGGACCGGGCCATGGAATTAGCAACTGGTTTCGGGATGACCAGGTTTTCAGCATGAAGCAGTATTTTTATGCTTCAGCCGACCTGTCTTTGTACACCTGGCATTTTATGCCCGAATTTCATTTCTCACCTTTGGTGGGGGTGGAAGTAGGGCAGATGACCCGTCTAGAACCAGTATTCAAAGTCGGAGGAACAGTGTCCTCGAATCTCATCAGAACTGATGTGGTTCGTTTTGGATACTTCTTTGACACCCAAAGAACAGGTGTCGAAGGATTCTTCGTGACTTTGAACTTAGCCGGGTTTTTCTCGGCCTTCTGATACTTTTGTCATTCCAGCTTCCTTGTCATTCCAGCGAAGGCTGGAATTTAACCCCATTTAGCACTAAGCGATGGGGTTTTTTATTTACCTTTTTGTGGACCTCGGCCTGCGCCACGTAAAACGTGACAAGCTGGAGTGACAAGAAAAAATTATCTATTTAGCTATACAAAAAGAGCTTAAAATGGTGATTAAACCCTTATTTTTAAGGGTTTTTATTATATCTATTGACATTTTTTATCTTTTGTGCTATAATATAGCTATTGAAAGTTTAGTTCTTTGACAAATTTGGTTGGTATTTAAAAGCTTTTTTAGGAAGATATTAAAAAGGTTTTTAAATACCAACAAAATCAAATTACAATGAAAAAAGCAATCGCTCTGACCTTGATCGCCCTGATTCTGATCGCCTTAAACACAACCACTTTCGCTCAAGATTTCGGTGAAGCCGGAAGATTGGAGTATTCCGGAAAATTCAATTTTTCCGAAACCCCAATTCAGGGGAACTCCAACACTAACGACTTCCTTGGAGAGTTTTGGCTGGGCCAAGGATGGTTCGGCATTCGCGCCGGCTATTCTACCAGCAACGTGCTGGGCTCGTCAGGGATCTTTACCGAGAAGACCATGATGAATGGGGGATTCGTTCTTCGCATGGTCATTGGTAAAAAATCAGAGGTCCGTGTGGGATTCCTGAAAAAATTTGGGAACTCCCGCAATATGGACCTTTTCGGAACCTCGGTTCCGGGAGGGGAAGAATTAAAGGGATTTTCAATCCCAACAGCACTCGTTCTTTTCCAAGACGAAGTCAAATTTTGCCCGAAGTTTTATGCTTCGGTCGAGTTGGGCTTCACCAGGGCCTACGCCTTTCAGAGACAGCGTGATCCTCTTCGGGTCTCAGCTGACTTGGCGATTTATCGCCAAGATGTCTCTGACAGGCTGTTTATCTCACCGACGGTGGGATACGGCTTGGACAATAGTAACCACAGCATCAGGATTGGAGGTTTGGTGGCCTCCCATCTGGTGTGTCAAAATGTTTTATCCCTGGGTTACTTTAACGAGGTAAACCTAGGGACCGAGGGGTTCTATGTCTCGCTCAACGTGGCGGGACTCTTCACTCGAGACAACGGAAGTTGTCTCAGTGGGAAAGCTCGGGCTTGGTAGCCCACCCCCAAAAAAACACCAACCCAACCCTCAACAAAAGCACAAAGCTAAGTTGAGGGTTTTTTCTTTTTGCTTTTTTACCTTGTCTTTCCAGTTGCTTTTTTACCTTGTCTTTCCAGCGAAGGCTGGAATCTAATTTTTGAAATAAAAAAACTGGATCACGAAATCCAATTTTTTATAGCACAATATTTAATAAAAATAATTTAGGAAAATTAATTTTTAACTACATTGACAATTTTGTTTTTAAGTAATTTTCCATCAAACTTTAAAAGTTTTTTTGTCTTAAATTTAACAACTCCTTTGGTAGTAGCAAATAGAGTATCATCTTTACCTTTTTTAACATTTTCTCCTGGGTGGTATTTGGTTCCACGTTGACGGATGATGATAGATCCAGTTTTAGCTGTTTGTCCGTCAGATAATTTCACACCTAAGCGTTTACTATGGGAATCACGTCCCAGCGTGGTTGATCCACCGGCTTTTTTATGGGCCATATTTTTGTGTGCCTGACTGTCGTTTTATGAATTAATAATGAAAGCAGGCAGATTATTTATATTTTTATACTAGTATAATATAACAAAGTTATACTTCCTTGTCAAACCTAATAAAATGTATTATAATTTAATTATATTTATTAATTATTATTAAATTTATAGGCAATATTATTGCTGATAAGTTTTTATATTTTTATGTCAATTAAAGTTGATCAAAACAAATGTATTGGTTGTGGGATGTGTGTAAATATGTGCCCCAAGGTTTTTAAAATAAATTCAACTGGAAAATCAGAAGTCATCAGTCAGCAAGATGTTGATTGCGCTCGCAATGCTTCCAATAGTTGTCCAGTTGAAGCTATTAAAATAGATTAAATAATATGGCACAAGATTTAAATAAGAGTTTTGAACAAGAAAAGATTGAAAATGATTTATCTTCCTCAATAGAGAAGCCTGGTCTTGATATTGAAAAAAGTGATCAAATTAAAGAAGTTTTAGTAGAAAAAGAGGGAAGTGGTACAGAAAAAAGTGGAGAAGAAAAAAAGGTTTTAGAAAAAACAGGTGAAGCGATGATCGCCTCAAATAAAAAACCGGCAGTTTCTATTACCAGTCCTGATTTAGAAAGACAAAAACAAATAGATCAAATTTTATCTGAGGGTTTGGATGAAATTTTTTTAAGCTTGACTCCGATCGAGCAGAAAAAATTTAGAGAAGAGGGAGAGCGAACAGTTTTAAAAATAAATGAATTATTAACTCAAGCTAAGGTAAAAATTAAAAAAATTATCAATCTTATTAAAATGTGGTTAAAAATTATTCCTAAAGTTAATTCTCATTTTTTAGAGCAAGAAGCTAAAATAAAAGCTGATAAAATAATAAAATTAAAAAAATAATTTATGAACGATCTAGGAACTCAATTTGTATCCAGTGGAGAGCTTGCAGTTCAAAATAATATAAATTATTTATATTGGATTATCTTTGCTCTTTTTTTATTGGTATTAATATTTATTATTCGTTATTTTTTTAAATATTTTTCGGTTCGTGATAAGAGTGGCAATAATGTTATTTTTTTAGTTAAATTGCCTAAAGAAAAACCTAAAGATAAAGATAAGGATTTTAATATTCAACAATTAAGAGAGGAGATTGCTCAGGGTGAAACTATTTTTTCTAGTATTGGTGGAATGAGAGCTCAAAGGGGATTGCGAGCTTGGTTTTTTGGTCGAACTGATAATTTTTCTTTTGAAATCGTAGCACATAAAAGCAAAATTTCTTTTTATGTTAGCGCTCCATCAGAAAAGGCTTTGTATTTGGAACAACAAATTCATGCCTATTATCCTGAGGCCTCAATTGAAGCCGTAGAAGATTATAATGCTTTTAGTTCTCAAGGAACGGTAATGGCTGGATATTTTAAAGCCAAGCGTTCTTTTATCTTTCCATTTTTAGATTATACCGACATGGAGTATGATCCGATGAATTCTATTATTAATGTTATGTCTAAACTGGAAAGTGACGAAAGTATTGCTGTACAATATGTAGTTCGTAGTGCTAAAAAGATTTGGCATGCGAAGTTAAAAAAAGCGGTTTTAAATGCTTATAAAGATAAAGATGTTAGCGCAATATTTAGGGTCAGTAGCTCAGTTTTCTTTAATACCATTAATTTTATTATTTATGATATTATTTTAGGAATTTTTAATATGGGAAAATCGGACAGCAAAGATGACCCTAATAAACAAAATTCTAAGGAGCTGACTGAGAAGGAGAGAGAGATGTTGAAAAAAATGGAGGAGAAGAATTCTAAGTCCGGCCTAGAAGTTAATTTACGCGTTATTACTAGTTCTAAGGATCCGAATAAAACTAAAATATATTTTGACAATATTTGTAGCGCTTTTAGTGAATATAATTATTATCAATACGGAAATTCTTTTAGAAAAGTTATTAAAAAAAATCAATCTAAGATCATAGAAAATTTTATTTATCGTCGTTTTATTGAAGGGCAAGATTTTCTTTTAAATACTCAAGAGTTGGTTAGTATGTATCATTTGCCCTTACCTCATACTGAGACTCCCAATATTGATTGGTTAACCTCTAAGACTGCTCCAGCCCCTAATAATGTACCTAAGGAAGGTATTTTATTAGGATATAATGTTTTTAGAGGGATAAAAATGGATATTAGAATTAAATCAGTTGATAGGCGTCGTCATATGTATATTGTTGGTAAATCTGGTACTGGTAAATCTGTTCTTTTGAATAATATGGCTATCCAGGATATTGAAAATGGTCATGGGGTTTGTGTAATGGATCCTAATGGTGATTTAATAGAAGATATTTTAAATCGTATTCCTCCAGAAAGAGCTGAGGATGTGATTGTTTTTTCTCCCTCAGATATTAAGAGACCTATTGGTTTGAATTTATTGGAATATGATCCGCGTTATCCGGAACAAAAAACTTTCGTCATCAATGAGATGATTGGAATTTTTGATAAATTATATGATCTTAAAGCAACCGGTGGTCCAATGTTTGAGCAATACATGCGCAATGCCTTGTTGTTGATTATGGATAGTCCTGAGACTGGTTCAACTTTAATGGAGGTTTCCAAGGTTTTAGCTGATGAAGATTTTCGTCGCATGAAATTAAGTTTATGCAAAAACAAAACGGTGGTTGATTTCTGGCAAAAAGAAGCTGAGAAGGCTGGAGGGGAGGCTGCTCTAGCTAACATGGTCCCTTATATTACCTCTAAATTAACTCCCTTTATATCTAATGATATGATGATGCCGATTATTGGTCAGCAAAAGAGTGCTTTTAATTTTAGGGATTTAATGGATAATCAAAAAATTATTATGGTGGATTTACCTAAAGGATCTATCGGAGAAATGAATGCTTATTTATTGGGCATGATTATTGTTGGAAAAATTTTGATGTCGGCCCTGTCTCGAACTGATATTCCGCAGGAGCAGAGAAAAGATTTTTATTTATATATTGATGAGTTTCAGAATTTTACTACTAATTCTATTTGTCAGATTTTATCTGAGGCTCGAAAATATTCTTTATGTTTAAATATTGCTCATCAATATATTGGTCAGCTTAGTAAAAATCAAGATACTCAAATTAAGGATGCGGTTTTTGGTAACGTTGGTACTATGGTTAGTTTTCGTGTTGGTTCAGAAGATGCTGAGTTTTTGGTTAAAGAGTTTGGTCCGGTTTTTAATGAGTATGATTTAGTTAATGTTGGTCGAGGTGGTTTTGCTAAATTGTTGGTAGATGGACAAGGTGTTCGACCTTTTTCCTTACAGACTGTTTGGCCTCTGATGGGGAATTATCGGGAAGGAATGGCGCAGAATATTAGACAGCTTAGTAGATATAAGTATGGGCAGGATAGGAATATTATTATGCAAGAAATTTCCAATCGGAGTTTATGAAACTTTTAATTTTAGAAAGCTTTGTCGTCAAAACTTCTTAAAAAAATGATGAATATTATAAAATCAAGAAAAAAAGGTTTTACTTTAATTGAGTTATTAGTCGTAATAGCAATTATCGGAATACTTGCCACTCTAGCTGTAGTTGCTCTACAAAATGCCAGAAAAAATGCTAGGGATGCCAAAAGAATGGCCGATGTTAAACAAATACAAACAGCTCTAGAACTATATTATAACGATATTGGATCTTACCCATTAACTGGAGAAATAGACGAATCTATTGCCACAGGATCAAATACCTATATGGCTATAATCCCAACAGCACCCACTCCAGCCGATGGTGATTGTAGTGATGAAGAGAATGAATATACCTATACCTCATCAGACGGAATAACTTATACTATAGAATTCTGTACTGGTTCAGGAGTTGGTGGATTAAACGAGGGATTAAAATTAGCTAGTCCTAGTGGTATAGTTGCTACTACTCCACCTGTTCCTTGGGCCTGTGGAGATAATTTAACCGATTCTAGAGATTCTAATGTTTATACTACAGTTGAAATTGATACTCAATGTTGGATGGCGGAGAATCTAGCCTATTTACCATCCGTTCATAGTAATTCTCAATTTTATACTCAAGGAGGAAGTTCTCTACCTGGTTATGGAGTTTATGGCTATGATGGTAGCGATGTTCCTACAGCTAAGGCTCAAGATAATTATACTACTTACGGAGTATTATATAACTTCTTTGCCGTTGATCAAGTAAATATTTGTCCGACTGATTGGCATGTGCCAACTGATGCTGAATGGACCATATTAACTACTTATCTAGGAGGAACAACAGTGGCCGGAGGAAAAATGAAGCAAACAGGAACTACTCTTTGGACATCTCCTAACACCGGAGCTACCAATGAATCTGGGTTTACAGCTTTACCAGCCGGCTACCGCAATACTGTTGGCTCTTTTAGTGATGTTGCTAATGACGTTTACTTTTGGTCATCTTCAGTCAATAATCCTAATGCTTGGTACCGTGGCCTCAGTTATAATAGTGTTGGAGTTTACGTTAGCAGTGGCAGTCAGGCTTACGGTTTCCCGGTTCGTTGCCTTCAAGATTAGTTTGCTAGTCGCGATCGTATAAAAAGTAATACAGACGATTTAAAAATAATTTTAAAATTACTCCAAATCCATGATTATATATTTTCTAAAAAGCATTATACTAGGAATTGTTCAGGGTTTCACTGAATTTCTCCCCATTTCATCAACCGCTCATTTAATTTTGAGTGTTAATTTATTAAAACTAGATTTTTCCGAATTCATAAAGAGCTTTATCATTATTATTCAATTTGCCTCTATTTTGGCAGTAATTATTTTGTATTGGAAAAAAATCTGGTCAAGCTGGGAAAATATTAAGAAAATAATAATAGCCTTTATTCCCACCGCTATTTTAGGATTGCTTTTTTATAAAATAGTAAAAAATTTTTTACAAGAAAGCTTGGATATTATTGCCTTAGCCTTGTTTTTAGGTGGTGTTATAATGTTATTTTTAGAAAAGAGGTATATCAGAAAGATGGGGGAGGCAACTGATGTTGTCGATATTAAAGATATTAAAGATATTTCTTATCAGCAATGTTTTTTTATTGGTATATTTCAAGCTTTAGCTATGATTCCAGGGGTTTCTCGTTCCGCTGCTACTATTTTAGGAGGATTATCTATGGGTATCTCTCGTTTGGCAATAGTAGAATTTTCTTTTTTATTAGCTATTCCAACAATGCTGGCAGCTTCTTCCTTGGACTTGATTAAAACTGGTTTTAATTTTAGTTTTAACGATTTAATTTTTTTAATAATTGGATTTATCGTGTCCTTTATAGTTGCTTGGTTTAGTATTAAATTTTTATTAAAATTTATTAAGAAAAATGATTTTAGAGTTTTTGCTTGGTATAGAATTATTTTAGGAGTGATTATTTTTTTGTTTTTATATACCTAAACTTAATTAAAAAAATAAAGATTAAATAAACAAAAAAGAACTTGAAAGTTCTTTTTTGATAGCTATATTTTTTAGGTAGATTATAGAGAAATTTTTATTCCTGGTCCCATAGTGGAGTTGATGGTCAAGCTTTTAATATAAACTCCTTTAGAAGATGTTGGCTTAGCTTTTTTAATAGCCTCTATTAGGGTATTTAGGTTTTCTACGAGCTTAATAGCCTCAAAACTAGCTTTTCCAATTATAGAGTGAACATTGCCAGTATCGTCGTTTTTAAAGCTAATTTTGCCCTTTTTAAGCTCTTCCACGGCCTTGGCAGGGTTATTGGTTACTGTTTCGTTCTTAGGTGAAGGCATTAGGCCTCTAGTACCTAAAATCTTAGCAATTTTAGCTAAATTTTTCATCATTTCCATATCAGCAATGGCTATTTGAAAATCTGTTTTCTCTGTTTTTTTAATTTCTTCTATTAAATCATCTCCTCCGACTAAATCAGCGCCAGCTTCTTTTACGGCCTTTTCTTTTTCTGGAGAAACAAAGGCTGCTATTTTAACAGTTTTACCTGTTCCATGAGGTAAACTAACAGCGGAACGAACCTGTTGATCTCCTTTTTTAGGGTCAATTCCTAAACGAAAATGAGCTTCAATTGAAGGGTCAAATTTAGTCTTTTTTAATTTTTGACATAGTTCAATAGCTTCAGCAATTGAATAATTTTTGTTTTTATCGAATTCCATGTTTTTAGTGGTAATGGCGAAAAATTTACAAAGAAATATTTTCTCCCACCATTTAAATTATAATTAATATAAATTAATTTATTATCTTGATATTATTATATTATTAAGCAGCTTCTTTCTTTATTTCTTTTTTATCAAAATCGTTTTTTATAGTTAATTTAGTAAGTTCTTTTTCTTTTATTATTATTTTTTTTCTTAAGTTTTCACAAGCTGAAAATAAACTTAATAAACTTTTTCTGCTAGCATAGGTAAAATCATCTATTTTATTAAAATCAATTTCCAAATTAAAATTTGATAATGATTTTTTATCTAATTTAATTTTTTCTATATCTAATTCATTAATATTTTTTATTTCTTGTCCTCCTTTTATCAAAATATAAATATTTTCAATATAGAGAATTAAATCATTTAATTTTTCTTGAAAGCTATTTAAATCTTCTAATCTTTTATTATTATCACTATAATTTAAATATAAAGATTTTTTTGAAGTTGATAAATCTGTTAATTTTTTTTGCAAAATTATTCTATCTTTATCGTTTAGTTCATTTAGCATAATATCTCCTTCTTTAGGTAAAAAAGGATTGTCTTCTTTGTCGGGATTTTCTTCGATTTGCTTATAATCTTTTAAGCTTTCTATGCTTGGCATATTTTTATTTTTAATTTTTATTTTATTTCTATACCCATTTGTCTGGCCGTCCCAGCAATTATTTTCATAGCTTGATCTAGGTTGTCGGTGTTTAGATCTGGCATTTTTACCTTAGCTATTTCCTCTAATTGTTCTTTAGTTAAAGATCCAACTTTTTGGCTAAGTGCTTTGCCGGAACCTTTTTGAATTTTAGCATATTTTTTAATAAGTTCAGAAGCAGGGGAAACCTTCATAATAAAGTCAAAAGTTTTGTCTTCATAGACATTGATTTCTACTGGAACAACCTCTCCCATGCGATCGCGACTAGCATCGTTAAATTTAGAACAAAAATCTTGGATGTTTAATCCATGTTGTCCTAGGGCTGGACCTACTGGAGGGGCGGGATTTGCCTGTCCAGCTGGGATTTGTAATTTTATTTTAGTTAATAATTTTTTAGCCATATTAATTCTTAAATAATTTGAAGAAGCGAATAATATTTAAAATTATTCTCAAATCATTTTTATTTATATTTTTTTAATTTGTAAAAAATCTAATTCAACTGGAGTTTCTCGACCAAACATGGAAACGCTTACTTTTATTTTTCCCTTAGCTTCGTCGATGTTCGTTACTTTTCCTTCGAAGTTTTTGAATGGACCATCATTTATTTTAACAACCTCTCCCACCTCTATATCAATTTTAAATTTTGGTTCTTCTACTCCCATTCTTTTCATTAGGGATTGAACTTCTTTTTCACTAATTGGGGTGGGGGTAGTTCCTACTCCAATAAATCCAGTGACGTTAGGGGTATTTCTGACTATATACCAAGATTCATCAGTTACAATCATTTCTACTAGAACGTAACCAGGAAATATTTTTTCTTCTACTACTTTTCTTTTACCATTCTTTATTTTTATTTTTTTTTCAATTGGGACTAAAACATTAAAAATCTTGTCGCTGGCATCTAAGGTCTCGATTCTTTGTTTTAAATTGTGAGCAACATTTTCTTCATATCCAGAATAAGTGTGAAGAACGTACCAGCGTCGCCCTTGGTTTAAGTTTTGTTTTGCCATATTAATTTATTTTATTTTGTAATTAAAGTCTCTAGTCCTAGATTAAAAATAAAATCTAGGGCTCCTAAAAAAGCAGCCACTGATAAACTTAAGCCAATAACCAAAAGGGTATAGCGATAAGTTTCTTTTTTAGTGGGCCAAGTTACTTTTTTAAGCTCTATTATTGACTCTTTTACATACTTGCTAATTTTTCCCATATCTTTAAATTAAATTAAAAACAGCCCCACGGCTATGCTTACATATTAATAAATTTATCATCAAATGTCAAGAAATTGATTTTTTATTTTTTTTATTGTATTATATCCTTATGAGTTTTAGTAAATTTTTATTTATTTTTTAATTAATTTATATGGTTAGTCCTTATTTAAATAAAAAGAAAGAAGGTCAATTAAGTCTCAATATTGGGGCTAAGAAGCTTTTTCAGTTGATTTATATTAAAAAAAACAATCTTAAAAAGACAGAAGAGGGAACCTCTAAAATAGCCGTTTCGGCAATGGTTTCTAAGTTAGCTTTTGTTTATGAGAAAATAAGAAATGCTGTTGATTACGAAGATGATCATCTCCTTAGAAAAAATGCTATTAAAAGAATTTTTAAAAGACAAATTTTAATTGAAGGCATTATTAAGGATGTAAAAAGTCAAGAGCTCTCCATTCACTTATTAACAGAATTGATACAAGCTGGTTATATTAATGCTAATTCTGTTTCAGATAAAAAAATTATTGAAATTGGAGATATTTTAGAGAAGTATATAAAATTAAAAGATTTTTGTTTTAAAAAAGAAAATTTATTATTTAATTTTTCCCGTAAAACAAAAGGGAATAAAAAAAGAAGTAAAAAAGACCAGAAAAATCTTTCCAATTGGATTATCTCCTTGGCTGCTTCAGAAGTTGAAGATAGTTTGACCAAAGATAAAGTTAAGCAAGAAATTATTATAGACATGTTTGATGTACTTAAGGATAATATAAAATTACCTAAAGATTTACCTCATGAAAAAGATTTGGATATTCAAATATATTTAGGAATAGCCCGAAATTATCTTAATTTTGATACCGATTTATTATCCTTTATTTTGTTTAAATATTATAATAAAGATTGGGCCAAGATTGATGATCGAGGCATCGCTGTTTTAGCTGAAAAAATAGATGTTCTTCGCTTGGTTGTTTCTCAGCAATTAGACCATCCTTTAGGCAAGCAGTTGGATAAAATAATAAAATCTTATTCTCTCTATTTTTCAATTTTACAAGAAGTTATTGAGGAAAATCCTATTAAAATATATGATCAAGCCCTCAATAATTACAAGGCTTTTATTAATTTAATAAAAGAAACTTGTGAGCGAAGATATAAGAAGATTAAAAATAAATTATGGAGCTCAGGTGTCAGAAGTATTATTTATATATTTTTGACTAAGTCTATTTTTGTTTTCTTATTAGAGATCCCGGCTATTAAGTGGTTTGGCGAAGAGATTAATATCTTTACTTTAGCAATCAATGTTTCTTTCCCGGCCTTCTTATTGTTTGTAATGATACTGTTTACTTGGGCTCCAGCTCAAGAAAATACCAAAAAGATAATAAGCGGAGTGGAGGAAATTGTTTATGATGAAAAACGGCGTAAAAACGCTATCATACTCAGGAAACCGCCCAAAAGAAGTTTTTTTATTGACGCTATTTTTAACATTCTATATTTAGCCGGTTTTTCCGTCACTATTTATTTTGTTATTAAATTTTTAAATTTTGTTGGTTTTAATTGGGTTAATATTACTATTTTCTTATTCTTTTTAATGTTTGTTAGTTTTTTTAGTTTTCGCATTAAGCGCGATATTAAAAAGTTTATTATAGTAGAATCAAAGGACAATCTTTTTAACTTTTTATTTGATTTCTTTTATACTCCAATTATTGCTGTTGGTAAATTTTTATCTAACAGTGCTTCCCGAGTTAATATTTTCGTGTTTATTTTAGATTTTATTATTGAGGCCCCCTTTAAGGTTTTCGTAGAAGTTTTTGATGATTGGATGAAATATATTAGGGAGAGAAAGGAAGATCTGGTTAATTAATTATATGAGTTTATACATAGTAGCTACACCTATCGGCAATTTAGAGGATATTAGTTTTCGGGCTATTAGAATTTTAAATGAAGTTGATTCTATTTTATGTGAGGACACTCGGGTTAGTCGAAAATTGCTGGATTATTATAAGATAAAAAAAACATTAATATCTTTTCATCATCACTCTAAGGAAGGAAAGTATAATCAAGTTTTAAGTCTTTTAGACTCTGGTCAGTCTCTAGCTTTGATAAGTGATGCCGGAACACCTAATATCTCTGATCCGGGTGGAGAGTTGGTTAAATTTATTAGAACAAAGAGACCGGATATTAATATTGAGCCCATTCCTGGGCCTTCGGCTATTATTAGCGCCTTATCAGTTTCAGGAATAAAAGCTGATAAATTTACTTTTTTTGGTTTTTTACCTCATAAAAAGGGACGCCTTTCTATGATTAAGGAGATTTTAGACCATAAGTATCCAGTTGTTTTTTATGAGTCTAAACATCGTTTTTTAAGGTTAATTTCTGAATTACAAGCTTTGAATTTTTCAAAAAAAATAATAGTTTTTCGAGAATTAACTAAATTACATTATACTTTTTACGAAGATTCTCTTGAAGAGTTGTATAAAATATTTGAACAGGATAAAAATGCCCTAAAAGGGGAGTTCACTATTATTATTTATTAATTTTTGTTTTTATGAATAAGTTTTATATTACCACAACTTTACCTTATGTTAATTCTGATCCTCATTTAGGATTTGCTAAGGAGATAATAAATGCTGATATTATAGCTCGATATAAGCGTCAACGGGGTTATGAGGTCTTTTTTAATACCGGGACTGATGAGCATGGTAAAAAAATTTATCAAAAAGCTGAAGAGTTAGGAATTGATGTTTTGGATTATTGTCGTCAATATTCAGAAAAATTTTTAGAGCTTAAAAGTCATTTGAATTTAAGTTTTAATAATTTTATTAGAACTACCGATGTTCAGCATATTAAAGCTGTTCAGAAATTTTGGGAAATTTGTCAAAAAAATGGTGATATTTATAAGAAGAAATATAAAACTAAATATTGTGTGGGATGTGAAATGGAAAAAACTGATTCAGAGTTAAAAAATGGATTTTGTCCTTTTCATCCTAATCAAAAGATAGAAATAATTGAAGAAGAAAATTATTTTTTTAAATTTTCTAATTATCAGAAAAAAATATTAAAATTTTATCAAGATCATCCTGATTTTGTTTATCCGGTTGGTCGTTATAATGAAATCATTAGCTTTGTTAAATCTGGCTTAAATGATTTTTCTATTTCTCGTCTTAAGGATAAAATGCCTTGGGGAATTGGGGTTCCGGGAGATGATAGTCAAGTTATTTATGTTTGGTTTGATGCTCTGATAAATTATATTTCTTGCTTGGGTTGGCCAGATAATTTAGAAAATTTTTCTGCTTTTTGGCCTGGAATTCAGGTTTGTGGTAAAGATAACCTTAGGCCACAAACTGCTATGTGGACTGCTATGTTGATGTCCGCGGGCATACCGATATCAAAAAATATTTTGGTTTTTGGTTTTTTAACTATCAATGGCCAAAAAATTAGTAAAAGCACTGGTAATGTTATTAATCTTCTAGAGTTAATCGAAAAATATCCTTCCGATGTAATTCGTTATTATTTAGCTAAAGAAATTTCTACTTTTGAGGATGGTGATTTTTCGTATGAGAAATTAGAAAAATTATACACCTCTGATTTGATGAATGGACTTGGAAATTTGACAGCTCGAGTTTCTAATTTAATAGAAAAATTTTCTACTTCTATAAATTTGGAAAAAATAAATTATCAAGGAGAAAATCCTTTAATTCCAGAGACTTGGAAGAATAATAATTTTCTAATAAATTTCGACAAAAAAATGGAAGATTATAAGCTAAATGAAGTTTTATCTTTAATAATCTCTAAAGTTAAAGAAACTGATGAATTTTTGAGTCAAAAAGCTCCCTGGAAAATGGAAGCAGGAGAAGATCGAGATAAGGTTTTGCAAATCGCTAGTGAGAATATTCTTTTAATTGCAGTTTTAATTTTTCCTTTTATTCCTGTTAGTGCTGATAAAATTATTAAACAATTTAATTCTAATAAAATAATTAAAGGGGAGATTTTGTTTCCTCGATTAATCAATTAAAAATATGCCTATTTTTGATTTAGTTCTCTTGGGTCTTTTAGGGATTTTTATAATTTATGGATTTTATTTAGGCTTAGTTCGAATGATTTTAAATCTTGTTTCTACTATTTTGGCCATAATAATATCCTTAAATATTTATCTTTATTTAAGTGAAATCCTGTCTTTTATTAATTTTATTTCTGAAATCTGGATAAAAATAACTTCTTTTGTGATTGTTTTGATAATTGTTAATTATTTATTGGGAATAGTTTTTAAATTTATTGGTAAGATTTTACATTTAATTAGTTCTTTGCCGGTTATTTCTTTTATGAATAGATCTTTGGGTGGTCTTTTGGGTTTAATTCAAGGATTATTTTTATTGGGAATAATTATTTATGTTTCTTCTCGTTATGCTCCTATGAATGATTTTTTGAGCTCTATTATGGTTGGTTCTGACTTAGCCCCGATTCTTATGAGGGGAGTTAATTGGGCTAGTCCCTTGGTCCCAGATGCTTTGAAATTTTTAGAATCGGTGATTATTTAATTTTTTATGATTTTAATTAAGCTTAGAAATAATTTAAGGGTAGGGGAAATAATAAAGAGATTTCAGGATGGTCAGGTTGGAGTTATTTTAAGTGATACTATTTATGGCTTAAGTTGTTCTGTTAATAAAAAAGAAGCTATTGAGAAGATCTATAGAATAAAGAATAGGCCTCGCCATAAGCTTTTGGTTGTTTTAATTAGTGATTTTGTGATGCTGGAAAAATATTTTTTAGTATCTAAGGAGCAGAAGATTATTTTAAAGGATGTTTGGTTGAGTGATGATTTTTATCCTAGTACTTTTATATTAAGACCTAAAAAAGAAATTCAAAAAATTTTAAATATTAAAAACTCCCATGGTTTAGCTGTGCGTTTGCCAAAAAATGATTTTTTGATTAAAATAATAAAGTCAATTAACACTCCTTTAGTTTCAACTAGTTGTAATTTGAGTGGTGAAGCAGAAATTAGTAATTTGAAAGAAATTATTTCTTTTTTTAGAAATCAAAAATATCAACCAGATTTTGTGGTTAGTTACAATAAATTTCGTCCTAGGAAAAAGCCTTCAAAGATTATTGATATTAGAAATATAAATAATATTAAATTAATTAGATTTTAAAATTTATGAATAAAAAAAGAAAAATAAGAAAAGGTTTTGTAAAAATAGCCAAAAGTTTGGCTAGAATTTTTTTATTGGTATTAATCGTTGTTATTATCTTTTCTAGTGGGGCTTATTTAGCTACAACTAATAAAACTATTTCTCGATTAGCTGAAGGGCAGGCCTTGTATTTAGGCAAGGTGACTGGAAAATATGATAAGGTAGATGGAAAATGGGCGCAGAATGTTGATTTTTCTTTGTATTTTGAGGTTTGGGAAGCGATAAAAAACGAATATGTCAATAAGGGTGATTTTAGCGAAAAAAAGATGTTTTATGGTTCTTTAGAGGGAATGGTTGCTTCTTTAGGAGATCCTTATACCGAGTTTATGGATCCTCAAAAAAACAAAGAATTTAATGAAGATATGAGTGGAACTTTTGAGGGTATTGGTGCAGAAATTGGAATAAGAGATGAAATTTTAACTATAATTTCGCCAATAGATGGAACTCCGGCGCAAAGAGCTGGTTTAATGCCCGGAGATAAAATTTTAGAAATAGATGGAGAGCCCACTCAAAATATGAATATTAATGAAGCGGTTAGTAGAATTAGGGGAACAAAAGGAACTGAAGTTATTTTGGATATTTTTCGTGAGGGAACTGAAGATATTCAAGAAGTAAAAATAATTAGAGATACTATTATTATTCGTAGCGTTACTTATAAGGCCTTAGAAGATGATATTTTTCTGATTAAAATCAGTTCTTTTAATGGTGATACTGAAAATTTATTTTCTTTAGCTATTAAAGAAATCTTGGCTTTACAGCCTAAAGGAGTGATAATTGATTTGCGAAGTAATCCAGGGGGATATTTAGAAACTTCAGTGTCTTTATTGGGAGAGTGGATCGATGGAGAGGTGGCTGTAATTGAGGGTTTTGGTGATGATCATCAAATGAATTATCGGGCCAATGGTTTAAATCGTTTAAAAGATTATCCGACTGTTATTTTGATAAACGCTGGTAGTGCTTCAGCTTCTGAAATTCTAACTGGCGCTTTACAATATTACGATAAGGCTATTGTTGTAGGAGAAAAAAGTTATGGCAAAGGTTCTGTTCAAATAATTAGAGATTTAAAAGATGGATCAGCTCTTAAAATTACAATGGCAGAATGGTTGACTCCGGGTGGCAAAAATATAAACAAAGAGGGAATTATTCCTGATGTTGAAGTAGAGTTGACCTATGAAGATTATCTGAATAATCGTGATCCACAATTAGAGGAGGCCAAAAGAGTTCTTAAAGATTTTAAGAAGTAGTTTTTTTAAAAAATAAACCCCCTTTTAATAATAGGGGGTCATTTTTGAGGAACTTTTTTTAGTATATCAAGGTTTTGCCCCTGTCTACTAGAAAGCAAAGCTCCTCTGAAGAGAGTTTTCGACTGATCTCAAAACTATTTTTCTTTAATAGTTGAGATATCCAGTTCTCAACTTCATTACAAAGGTTGTTAAATTCTGAGGAGTAGTTGTCAATAATATATTCGACTAACTCCTCTTCGTTTTTAAAAAACTCTACTTCATGGGAATCCTCATCGAAGAGACAAAATTTCTCTTTACGACAAGTTCCCTTAAATCCTTTGTATATGTACAACATATACTGTCCTCCTTTTTTGTTAAACAATTAATGAATTATAATAAAACTTTAATATAAATATAATTAATTGTCAATATATGTCTAGTAAAAAGAGTCCAAAATTCATTTTTGTTGTTGGTGGAGTAATGTCCGGAGTTGGGAAGGGTATTACTACTGCTTCTATAGCTCAAATATTGTCTCATCAAGGATACAGTGTTAGCGCTATAAAAGTAGATCCTTATATAAATGTTGATGCTGGAACTATGAATCCGATAGAGCATGGTGAGGTTTTTGTAACCGAAGATGGAGACGAAACCGATCAGGATATTGGAAATTATGAAAGATTTTTAAATAGGAATATTTATAGAGAAAATTATATGACTACCGGTCGTGTTTATGAAACGGTTATTAATAAGGAGCGAAACCTTGAATATGGTGGTAAATGCGTGCAAGTAGTACCTCATATTCCTCGAGAGATAAGGGAGAGAATTTATAAGGCGGTAGAAAAAAGTAAAGCTGAGATAATGGTAATTGAGGTTGGTGGAACTGTTGGCGAATACGAAAATTTATTATTTTTAGAGGCAGCCAGGGTTATGAAATTAAAAAATCCAAAAGATGTTTTATTTGTTATGGTTTCTTATCTTCCTGTTCCTAGTAAAATTGGAGAAATGAAAACAAAACCAACACAACATGCTGTTAGAACTTTAAACGCCGCTGGAATTCAACCAAACTTTATCGTAGCTCGTTCTGAAAAAAATATTGATGATGTTCGTCGGGAAAAGATTGCCATTCATTGTAATATTATGAAAGAAGATGTTATCGCTGCACCAGATATTGATTCTATTTATGAAGTACCTATAAATTTTGAAAAAAATAATTTAAGTAGAAAAATATTAAAAAAATTAAATTTAAAACCAAAAATTAACGAAGAATCTAGAAAAAAAGCTGATAATTGGTCTAAAATGTTAAATAATATTAAAAGTGCTAAAAAGGAAGTAAAAATTGGAATTGTTGGTAAATATTTTTCTACTGGTGATTTTAATTTGAGTGATTCTTATATTTCGGTAATAGAGGCTATTAAACACGCTGGAGCTTATAATAAAGTAAAGCCAAAATTAGAATGGATTAACTCCGAAGAGGTCGAGAAGAAAGGACTTAAAATATTAAAAGGTTTGTCTGGAATAATAGTTCCTCAAGGATGGGGAAGTCGTGGCTCGGAAGGGAAAATAAAAACTATAAAATATTGTCGTGAAAAAAAGATTCCATATTTAGGTCTGTGTTATGGTATGCAGATGGCAGTAATCGAATTTGCTCAAAATGTTTGTGGAATAAAGGATGCTATTTCGGAAGAAATAAATCCTAAAAGTAAAAATAAAGTTATTCATATTATGCCCGGACAAGAAAAATTGATAGAAGAAAAAGGTTATGGGGGAACTATTAGAATTGGATCTTGGCCTTGTAAAATGAAAAAGGGTACTAGACTGGCTAATTCTTATGAAAAAATGGGTTTTAAAGATGTTATTAGCGAACGACATCGTCATCGTTATGAATTTAATAATGAATATCGAGATTTATTTGAAAAAAAGGGCTTGGTAATCTCAGGAACATCACCAGACGGCCATATCGTAGAAGCAATTGAAATAAAAGATCATCCTTTTTTTGTGGGAGTACAGTTCCACCCAGAATATATTTCTCGACCCTTAGCCCCGCATCCTTTATTTGTAGAGTTTATTAAGTCACTATAATTTCTTCCTTGTTATTCCCGTGTCCTTTGTCATTCCCGCGAAAGCGGGAATCCAGATTTTCTTAATTTTGCGTAGAATTAAAAAAAGCCGAACGGTTATTCGGCTCTTTGTGTTTTTCGGTTGGCGGTTTCGTTAGTTAGTGACGAAAGTGATGATATTATTTATTCCATCGTCGTCCAGCAAACCGTACTTAAGAAACCACCATCCTGGGATTGCTCCGGGCATTTTTGAAATATTATATTTTAATGTGTGCCCGATGGTTGATCGAATCCTATAGTATATCCAACCTCCTTCGATCTTATCTATGTAATACTGAGCGTCATTATCCACGTTATGATAGATAACGTCGCCGTTGCTTGGAGCGCATCCTGTAGGTCCTACGTGGGGGATTGAGAATGAGCTCAGGGTAAGAGGATTGGGATCAACCTGACTGCCGTCCAAATGCATCCGAAAAGCGTAGTCATACACTCCGGAAGAAACCTGGGTTTTCCCCAGAAATTCTACCGGCTTTGGGGTGGCATGTCCTGGCCAGATATATCCGGTGGGAGTTTCGCCTGACGCTCCATTTGGAGCCGGCATTTCGAATTCCTTGCAGGAGCCCAATAGGGCTACAACTGCGAATAAAAAGAACAATTTTTTCATGGTTTGTTTTTTTGGTTTATGTTTGTTTTTAAAGATCTTTACGTTAGTCACGTGTGAGTCGCATTTGTGTGGCGAGTTATACGTGGCTTTTACGTGGGAATAACAAGGGTGGTTATTTATATAATTCTATGGTCTTGTTAACAATATCCTCCCAATTATATTTAGACATTATATCATTGTACTTTTTTTCAATATTATTGTCAATATCTAATAAATCTTTAGAGGAATTTAATCCTTCGGTTTCATTTTTATTTAAATATTTTTCTAATTTTAATTTTAAATCATTAATATCTTTATTTTTAAAACTAAAAGAATCTTCTCCTAAAACTTCAGTGTTGGCTTCGATATCACTAATTAAAATTGGTAATCTATAAGAAATTGCTTCTAATAGAGAGATAGACAAACCTTCTGCTTCGGATGATTGAACAAATAAATTAGCATTAGAGTATAATTCAGCTAAAATATCTCCATGCTGTTTACCTGTAAAAATAATATTATCATTATTTGAAGCTAATTTCATTAATTTATTTATATAACTTCCATCACCTACTATTACTAATTTTTTATCAGTTGAAATATTATTATAAGCTGTAATTAAATATTCTAAGCCCTTGTTTTTTACTAAACGAGAAACTGAAAGAATATATGAGTCTTTCTCTATACTCCAATTATTCTTTATAAAATTAGCTGGTAATATTTTAGCCGTATTGACTCCATTAGGAATAAAATGCACCCGACGTCCATATTTATCTTCTACATATTTTTTTAAATTTTCAGAAACAACAATAACTTCATCGGCCATTTTACAACCAATTCTTTCTCCTAAATTTAAGTAAAATTTAGCTAAGCGTCCCCATTTGGTATTAAAATAACATTGACTATGAAAAGTAAAAATAATTTTAGTCTTCGGTTTAAATAATTTTATTAGCCAGATTAAAGAAGCTGGACCAATAGAATGAAAATGGACAACATCGGCCCTTCTTTTAAAAATTAAATCTAGACAAGCTAAAAAAGTGTGGCTAATAGCGTCTAAACTTTTAGTTTTGATACTAGGAAGAGAAATAAGATTAACTTTTTGATATTTTTTTAATTTTTTATCACTATAACTGTGTCTAGTATAAACAAAAACATCATGACCTTTTTCAGTCAATTTCAATGACAAGTTTTGAACGTGAGTTTCTACTCCGCCACCCATTGCTGGAATGCCTTTTTGTCCGATAATATATATTTTCATATCCTTAAAATTTATTTGACATTAATATAGGACTTTAGCATATTTATAAAATAATGTCAATGTTTTGGAGATTTAAACAAAAAACCACTTTAAAGTGGGTTTTTATTGTTATTTTTTGATTATTTCCTTATTTTAGAGCCATTTTTTTCTTTTAAAGAAAATTAACATTATTATAGTTAGAACAAACATTATTATACCAACATTGATAAAAAATATTAGACCACTTTGAGTTTTTAATGGGTTTGGTTCTAGATTCATCCCTAGCATTGAGGCTATTAAGTTTAAAGGCATTAAAATAACTGAAACAACGGTTAGGGTTTTCATAATATTATTTATTTTATAGCTCATCACTGATTCGCTAGTATCATGTAGAGAATCAATAATTTCTTTTTGAATTTCAGAAAATTCCCAGATTCTCTGACTATGTTCAGCTAAAATGTCATAATATTTAATAATTTCTTTTTGAGGAACCAAAGAGCTTTTCATTTCGGTTAGTTTTTTCATAATATTTTTATGGTTCTGAACAATACGTCGAATATTAATAATATTTCTTTTTAAAGTTAATAATTCAGATATGGTGATTTTTTGTTGCTGGGAAAATATTTTTTTCTCAACTTCATTAATTTTAATATTATTATCGTCTAAAAGGGAATAAGAATCTTGAATTAGTTTTTCTAAGATTTCATATAGCAGTATAGCTGATGATTCGGATTGATATGATTCTAGAAAAACAGCATCTTTTTGACAATAATCAAAAAACTCATTTAAAGTTTTATTTTTGCCATCATGCAAGGTAACTAAGAATCCGTGTCCAACAAAAAACTCTATTTCTCCGGGAATAATTCTTCCTCCTGAAAAAACAGGGAAGTGAAGAATTATAAATAAATAGCTATCTCCGGAATATATCATTGGGCGTTGAGCTGATATTCTGACCAAGGAAGCTTCTAGATATTTATCGGCAAAATTGAATTCTTTTTTTAAATAATTTATTTCATTACGGCCAGGATTTAAAACATTATACCATTTTATGGCTCGTGGCTTCTTGGGATTATCAATTATTAAAGATTTGATTTTACTGGAAATTTGTTGAAATTTTTTCATATTAATTTTTATAAATTTTTATTTATATAAAAGATTATTGTTATTAAAATTTTAACAAATTTTTAGGTAAAAGTCCAATATTTTTTAAAGATGGAGCTTTATGTAAAAAACACTTCTTGCTTAAACTATTTAAAATTCCTTATGTTTACTAAAAATCATATTTAATATATAATAAATTTATAGCAGATTAAATAAAAATTAAAAAAAATTAGTAATTATATGGTAAATATTTTAGGCATAAATATCGATAATGATATTGACGTTTCTGAATTTAATAAAAAGATAAACTCTTTTTTATCATCTAACCAACAAAACTATATTGTTACTCCTAATCCAGAAATAATATTAAAAGGGCAAAAAGATGAAGAATTATTTTATATTCTTAATAAGGCTAGTCTGTCATTAGCCGATGGTTTTGGTTTAAAAATTGCCAGCTTTTTGATGCGAAAAAAATTAAAGCGTTTTACTGGGGCTGATGCTGTTTTAGAAATTTTTAAAATAGCAGAAGAGAAAAATAAAAAAGTTTTAATAGTTAATAACAAAAAAGGTTTATCAACTTCAACAGAAATTTCTATTGCTCTAAATAATCGTTATCCCAATTTAAAATTTTTAATTGAAAATGCTGATTTTGATTTTTCTGTTCCTATTAAAAAAGATCTCATTAATTTTGATTTTGAGAAAAAAAATATTTTTACTAAATTTGCTAAAAAAATAGAAAAAAAGATTAATGAAAAATTAGATTTCTTGGTGCCTAATAAAATTTTAGATTTTGAGCCCGATATTATGATTTGTAATTTTGGAGCTCCTTATCAAGAAAAATTTATTTATCATAATTTAACAAAAGTTCCGACTATTAAAATAGGTATTGGTATTGGAGGCGCTTTGGATTTTTTAACTGGTAAAATAAAGCGAGCTCCTCGTTGGATGAGATTATTTGGCTTAGAATGGCTCTGGCGTTTAATAAAACAACCATTAAAAAGATCTAAAAGAATTTATCGAGCTATCTTTGTTTTTATGAGTAAATTTCTTTATTGGAAATTTATTGGACCTCATTTTTATAGGAAAAATGTGGCTTGTCTCTTGTATAAAAAAGAAATATTACCTTATACTGCTCTAGAAAACAAAAAAAGAAATCCATTGGAACATTATCAAATATTATTAGTAGAAAGAAGTGAAGAAGAGGGTCATTGGCAATTACCACAGGGAGGCACTGATGGTGACAGAGTAATGCGAGCCGGTAGTCGAGAAATGTATGAAGAATTGGGTATTAAAGAATTTTTTCCAAAAAAGATTTACAAAAATATCTTTAAATATAAAACTAATAGTAAAGGACGTTATGGTTTTAAGGGACAAAAACAGAGTTTATTAATTGCTGAATTTAAAGGTGATGACTCTGATATTCGTCTTAATTTCTGGGATCATTCGGCTTGGAAATGGGTTCGAGCCAGTAATTTTATCAACGAAGTCCATCCTATGAGAAAGGATGGTACTAAAATTTTTTTAAAAAAGTTTAAGGATTATTTAGAGGGAAAAAGATAAAATATAAAATATAAATTATGAAAAATAAAATTAGATTAAGATTTGCACCATCGCCAACTGGATTTTTACATATTGGTAATTTACGTTCCGCTTTATTTGGCTATTTATTAGCTAAAAGTATGGGCGGTGATTTTATTTTACGCATTGAAGATACAGATCAAAAAAGGGAGGTCGAAGGGGCAGTAAAAAGTTTATTAGATGTTTTTTCTTGGGTTGGTATAAAATTTGACGAAGGTCCTCATATCGGTGGTAAATATGGTCCATATATTCAAACCGAGCGCTTAGAAATTTATCAGAAATATATTAAAGAATTATTAAAAAAAGATGGAGCTTATCATTGTTTTTGCTCAGCAGAGAGATTAGAGGAGATGAGAAATAAGCAGCAAGAAAATAAACAAGCACCTAAATATGATGGTCATTGTCGTAATTTAAGTAAGGAGGAAGTGGATAAAAAAATAAAAAATGGCGAAAGTTATGTTATTCGACAAAAGATTCCACAAAATATTTATGTAGAAGTAGTAGATGAATTGCGCGGAAAAATTGTTTTTAAAACAGCTGATTTAGATGATCATGTTTTAATGAAATCAAATGGGATTCCTACTTATCAATTCGCCAATATTATTGATGATCATTTGATGGAAATAAGTCATGTAAGCAGAGGTGATGAATGGCTGGCCAGTTTTCCTAAAAATGCTTTATTGTATCAAGCTTTTGGTTGGGAGCTGCCGAAATTTATTCATTTGCCATTGATATTAAATAAGGGTGGGGGAAAATTAAGCAAGAGACAGGGCGATGTTTTTGTGGAAGATTATAGGAATAAGGGTTATCTGCCAGAAGCTATTATTAATTTTTGTGCCTTGCTTGGTTGGCATCCTAAAGATGATCAAGAAATTTTGAGCATGGACGAAATTATTAAAAAATTTAATATTTCCGGAATGGGATCTAGTCCAGCTGTTTTTGATTTAGAAAAATTAGATTATTTAAACGGCTATTATCTTCGTCAAAAAAATATAGAGGAGTTAAGTGATTTATGTCGACCTTATTTAATTAAAGAAGGATTAGTGGATGAAAAGACTGATTTAAAATTTATTCATAAAGTTATTACTGTTTCGCAAGAAAGATTAAAAAAATTGGAAGATATTAATGAATTAAGTTTTTATTTTTTTAGAGATGATATAGTTTATGATGAAAATTTGTTGATTTGGAAAAATTTAAGTTTAAAGGAAGTAAAAAATAATTTAAAGGAATTAATTCCTGTTTTAGAGAGTCTTAGTGAGAATGATTGGACTAAGAAAAAATTAGAAGAAATTATTTTTAATTATATTAAGAATAATAACAAAAAAAATGGTGATTATCTATGGCCGATGCGTGTAGCTTTAAGTGGAGAAAAAAATAGCCCCAGTCCAACTGAAATCGCTGAAATATTAGGTAAAAAGAAAAGTTTAAAAAGGATTAATAATGTTATTAACTAATTTTACCTTTATTAATAAATTTAACAATAAAAAAAGCTAAAATTCCACCACTTAAGGCTGTTAATAATTGGAAATAACCCATATTTACTATTAATTTTTGAATAATTTCCCTTTTTAATATTAAATTTAAAAATAAATTACTAAAACTAAAAATAAAAATAAATTTTAGTAAACTAGAAAAAAATATTTTTATCCAATATTTTTTTTCTTTTAAAAAATTAAAACATAAAATTAATAAAATATTACCAAGAATAACAATTGGAATTATTGGAATTAAAGTAATTGATATTATTCCCGAAAAAAGAGCAACAAAACTTGGAATAATACTAATTAAAATTCCAGCCCTAACTCCTAAGAGCATAACTGTAATAAATAATATTGCATTAACGATAGATCCAGTAATCAGTTGATTACCAATCATTGGAGCTATTGTGGCTATTGATAATAATGTAAGAAATTGTAATAAAATAAAAACTTTTTCATTATTAATTATTAGTGTTTTAGTTTTTTTCATAATTTTATTTATTAAAAATATTTATATTATTAAATTAAACGGAGCAAAACTTAATCGATGAATAGGACAGGGACCGTATAAATCAATCATTTCCATGTGTAATTTAGTGCCGTACCCTTTATGCTTATCAAAGCAGTATAAGGGGTATTTTTTATGCATTTCTTCCATGATAAAATCACGACTAACTTTAGCAATAATTGAAGCCATAGCGATGCTAAAAATTAAATTATCTCCAGAAATTATAGCTTCTTGCGCTGTCTCTATTTTTGGTATTTTAAATTTACCATCAACCAAAATAATATCTGGTTTTAATTCCATTTTATTCAAAGCTCGGCGCATTGATAAAAAACTGGCCTGTAAAATATTTATTTTATCAATTTCTTCATTATTGCAAACTCCTATTTCTACCGCTCTGACACTTTGTTTGATAATAGGGAAGAGGACTTGTCTTTGTTTGGCACTAAGTTTTTTGGAGTCTCTGATTTTTTCTAAGTCTGGCGTAATTTTAAAATTTTTATCAATAATAACACAAGCGCTAACTACTGGGCCAGCCAGAGGACCACGACCGGCTTCATCTAGAGCTCCAATTAATTTATAACCTTGACTAAATAATTCTTGCTCTTTCTTTAAGTCCATAAAAAATGTTATAATAGTAACCTATTATTATTTTAGCATACAAAAGGTAAATTTGCTATTATATGAAAGATTTAATAATAAGATTTATTTATGAATTTTAATCCAGCACAACAGAATATCATTAATAATATTTGGGGGGCTTACTTAATTAGCGCTCCAGTTGGGACTGGAAAAACTACGGTTCTGACAGAGAGAATTATTCGCGCTCTAAAAGAAGGTGTTCGACCGGATGAGGTATTGGCCATGACTTTTACTAATCGGGCGGCCGATGAAATGAAAAATAGGATAAAAGAGAGAATTGATGATAAAAACGATTTTGATTCTTTGACCATTTCTACTTTTCATGGATTCTGTGCTTATTTTATAAAAAGTGAGGCCGATAATATCGGAATATCGTCCGATTTTTTAGTATTAGATGAAGATGAACAATTAGAAATTGCTAAAGACATTTTTATAAAATCTGGTCAGAGTTGGCCTGATAAGCCTCGAGAAATTTTGAATATTTTAGAAAATTTTTATAAATATCGTCTCTCTATTTTTCAAATAGAGATGGGTCATAAAATTAAGGCAAAGCAGATATCGCCGGAAATTATAATTTTTGGCGAAGAATATTTAAACAAAATGAGTGAACAAAACTCACTAGATTTTAATGAACTGGTTTTTATAACCCTAAAAACCTTAATGAGTAATAAAGAGATTAGCGAAAAATGGTCTAAGCGTTTTCGCTTTATTCAATTAGATGAATTTCAAGATACACATATTTCTGAATATTTGGTTGTTAAGGAGTTGGCCAAGAGGCACAAAAATATTGCCTTGATAGGTGATATTGATCAAACAATCTATAGTTTTAGAGATTCACAGCCAGTCTTTATTGCTAAATTATTTAAAGATCATTTTTCTCCAGTTAAGGAGTTTGATTTAAATATCAATTATCGTTCTAATCCGACTTTGATCGAGGCTTTTATGTCAATTTTAAAGAATATGAATGACTCTAGGACTAAGGAAATAAATAGCGGAGTGATAGTTAAAAAAGAAAAAGATGAAAATGACGAAAGTAGTGGTATAAAATTATTTAAAGCCTATAATTTTTCCGAAGAAGTTTCTTGGATTATTGATAATATTAAAAAAATAAAAGAAAAAAATCCTCAAGCCAAAATTGTTGTTTTAAATCGAGCTAATTATTTAATTTCCAAGGTCGCTAAAGTTTTTTTGGAAAATAATATTTCTTTTTTAACAGTTGATCAATATGATTTTTTTAAACGTCAAGAAATTAAGGATATTTTTTCTTATTTAAAAATATTATTCAATAAAGCCGATATTTTTTCTGCTCAGAGAATTATTGAGCGATCGGCTAAAAATATTGGAAAAGAAACTATTAAAAAAATATATTTAGATGGAAGAAATTGTGGACTTAATTTATCTGATTTTTTAAATTTTAAGAATTATAATTTTTCGGAACCCTTTAGTGAACTTGTTAATTATGAAAAATCTGGACGGATTATTGTTTTAGATACCGAAACAACTGGTATTAATCCGGCGAGTGATGAGATTGTTCAAATTTATGCTCGAGAAATAATTGATGGAAAATTGGGAGAGGAGTTTCATTTTTATTTGAAGAACAAAAAATCAGTAGGGTCTTCTTATTTTGTTCATAAAATTAGTGATGAATTTTTAGCAGAAAAGGGTAGGGACCCTAAAAAAATATTGAAAGATTTAAAAAAATTTATTGGAAACTCAGCGGTGGCCGGGCACAATGTTTTGTTTGATTTAAATATGATAAAAGAAAATTCTAAAAGATTGGGAATTGATATTGATTTTAATAATTATTATGATACTTTAGACCTGTCTAGAAGGTTCTTAAATTTAGCCTCTTATAAGCTTAGCAATATTGCTAAACATTTAAATTTTCAAACAGCTACTCATAGTGCTGATGATGATGTTGGTGCAACTATTGAATTATTGTTTTATTTAATAAAGCAATTAAAAAGTAAGAGCGAGGAGCGCATTGCTTTGTGGAATAAATTTAAAGCTAAATTTTTAAATATTAGCTTAGATATAAATAATTGGGAAAAGGAAGTAGATAAAAAAAGGCCGGTGGAATTATTGAGTCATATCTGGCAAGTTTCTGGTTTAAGGGATTTATATGAGAAAGATAAAAATGCTCAGCAACGACAAAAATCATTTGAAACTTTAAAAACTTTTTTTGAAAATCGTGATAATAAAAAATTTGATGCTAGGTCTTCTTTGCATAATTTAATTCATTTTGCTGGTCTAGTAAAAAATATTGATTTTTTAGGACTGGATCAAGGTAAGATTCCCATAGTTACTGTTCACCAGGTCAAAGGTTTAGAGTTTGATTACGTTTTTCTCTTAGGTTTAAATGAAGGAATTTTTCCACTTTTCAAATCTGATAATTTAGAAGAAGAGAAAAGACTTTTTTATGTGGCTCTAACCAGAGCTAAACAGGGGATCTTTTTGTCTTGTAGTAATTTTAATGATTATAATTATCCAATAAGTAAGAGCCGTCTAGTAAGTCTAATTGATCCTAAATTCGTTACGGAGATATAAATATCTAATATAAATAAGTCATTTTATATCCCAATAAAACAAGCTTATTAGGCTTATTATTATGGTATTGACTTTTATCGACTTATGTGTTAATATTTCTTGATAAATTGAACTTTAATAACAAAAATATAAAAAAAGGAGAAATTGTGAGTAAAATAAACTTTTTCATTCAAACGGCTATCGCCTGTGCTGATAATGAGGGCGTTTTTGAATTGGAAACACTGAAAAAAATGTTTCCAGAGAAGGGAAAAAGCTATGTTTCAGCCTATATTTCCATAGTCAAGGGAAAAGGCTTGGTAGAAAAGGTAGGGAAAAACAAGTGGCGAGTTGTTTCTTCATCTTTAGAGGGAGAGGAGCCCGAAACTTTAAAAAGTGCTAAGAGAAAAATCCTTGTTCTCACTCGTGAGGAAAGGGAAATCTTTGATCTTTTGCTTGAAGTAAAGACCAAGTGTCCAGATAAAAGCAATGGTCCGCGCTTTACTCAAGATGGAGTGACCGAGGTTTTGACTACCAAAAACATTCCTGAGAAGGAGTGGGAAGAATTGAAGATTAAACTTCTCCACCTTAAGATAATTCAGGAGAAGGGAATCGGGAAGAAGGGACGGATTTTTGACCTTGACCAGGATCTCTTGCTGGAATATCTGACCGACGAAAGTTTGATCAGGATTAGTCTCTGGCAGGACGAAAAGATTAGAGAACGTCTGGCCCAAAACCTTTCTGATTTAAGGGTTCGCGCTCAGGAAATTCTCGACATCGAGAATGCTATTTCCAGGGGGCACGAAAAAGTAGCCCTTGCCCAACTGGAGCTCGAGGAGCTTCAAACTGGTATTAATCAGATGGAGAAACGGCTGGAAACCGAATTTCCTGACCGGGCCAAAGTTTTGGCTATCCAGAGCTTGCTCGACACCATCGAGCACCTGGGAGAAGAAACCACCTTGAGCTTCATAAAAACCATAATAGGGGAATAATTCTCTAGAATGGTTTTGACCTTAGATGCCACGGACTAAAAACCGTGGCTTTTTTATTAGTATTAATAATTAAATTTGACTTTTTTTGATTATTATTATAAAATTGTTTTATTGTTTTTTTAAAAAAATAAGGAGTAAATAAAAATAATCAATAACCAAAAAAGGAGGTAAAATGGACTTAATTTCTATTTTTGACGAGCAATATATGGCTTTAAAAAGGGAAAATTGTCCTCAGGCTATTTTAGATATAATCTTTAAATCAAAAAACGAGGTTATATCTCAGGCTCAGGCCATTAATATTGAAAATGGTAATATTCCATTTTTACCAGTTTTGTCGGCCAATCTTCTTTTCCCGGATAAGCAATTCGGAAGAGATATTGAGATGATTGATGAAAATGAAGTTTATTTTATATACAACGTCAATCATCACGATTTCTCCAATCGACCAATGCAATTCACAAAAAAAAATCATACAAGAGCAAGGTCGAGAGATGCTAACCCTGGATGAAGTTCTCTCACTAAATTTTCACGAGAGAGTAATTCAGGAAAACGGAAAATTTCTGATTTGTGGAGCTTCAATCTTTAAAGGGCGTCCTGGAGAAGCTCCTATCGTTTCTAAGAAAAATGGAATTATAATAACAGGAGTTATTCAGAGTTGGGAAAATTGTAGTTTTTGTTGGACACCCACTAAGAAAAAGTTTGGAACATTATAATTCACACTAAAAAAGAACTAAAAAAACAGGATCTTTGCGGAGGTCCTTTTTTATTATATTTATGTCATCTTGTCAAATTTATTAAAATATAGTATAATTAAAGAATGAAAAACAAAAATAAATATTTAAAAATTTTTTTACTAACCATTTTACTGATGAGTGGTCTTTTTTTTATAAAATCTGACTTAGTAATCTCTCAATCTGGCTCAGAAATAGATCAAGAAATAGAATTATTAAATAGTCAAATTCAAAATCAGAAAAAGAAATTAGAAAATATTCAAAAAAATCAACAAGAATACAGTCGTTTAATTAAAATTAAAGAACAAGAGAAAAATACTTTGCAAAATCAATTAGAAATTTTAGATAATAGATTAAAAAAATCAGAATTAGAAATAGAGGAAGTCTCTTTAGAAATTAGTAAAAATAATTTAGAAGTAAAGAAAATAAATATTGATATTGAAAATAAAAATATTCAAATAGAAAAAAATAAGGAAAACATTTCAGCTTTAATTAGAGTGTTATATAAACAAAATCAAACCAGCCCCTTAGAAATTATTCTTTTAAATAATTCTTTAACCGATTTTGTAAACCAGGTTACCTATTTAGAAAACACTAACAAGGAGATATCTGATGGACTAGCCGAGTTAAAAAAGAATAAAGAAGAAATGGATGAGCAGAAAAAAATATTAGAAGAAAAAGAAAAAAAGTTAGATGAATTAAAAAAAGAGCTAGAAAACAAACAAAATATTTTAGAAGGGGAGATCGGTAATAAAGAATTTATTTTAACAGAAACTCAAGAATCAGAACAAGAATATAAAAAATTATTACAATTAGCTAAAAAAGAAAATGATCAGGCTATGGCTGAAATATCTTCTCTAGAAAAAACTGTTAGAGAAAAATTAGCACAAAAATCAAACAGCGGACTGGAGGAGACTATGAATGGTTTTATTTGGCCTGTTGTTAAAAATACAATTACTGCTACATTTCATGATCCTAGTTATCCTTTTAGAAAATCTATCGGAGAGCATTCAGGAATTGATATTCGGGCTACTCAAGGAAGTACCTTAAAAGCTGCTGCCGCTGGTTATGTTGCTCGAGTTAAGTTTGATGGCAGTACTGCTTACGCTTATATTATGATAATTCACGCTGATGGCTTTTCTACTGTTTATGGTCACGTTTCAGGAGTAAATGTTGGAGCTGATGAATATGTTACTCAGGGGCAAATTATTGGAAGAACTGGAGGGGCACCTAGAACTGCTGGAGCCGGAGCTTTTTCTACTGGTCCTCATCTTCATTTTGAAATCAGAAAAGATGGTTTACCCGTTAACCCCTTGAATTATTTACCTTAATTTAAATTTGTTAAACTTGAAATACGAACAAAAAAATAGGAGGAAAAAAAATAATGGAAAAATGGGGGACATTAAGATCTGCTGATTATCGAAAATTGTTTTTTAAAAATCTATTTTCCAAAATCCGTGTTAATGGATTTTGGGGATTTCTGAGAAATTTAAAGTTTTTTTGGGGAGAGGTGCACGATATATCTTTCTATGAAAACCTTGCGGCGACTACAGCAAAAGAGAATGCCTATAGTATGAGGGGTAAAGCCTCTTCTGATTTCGCTAAAAAAATAAAAGAATTAAGAAAGAAGAAGTTTAATAAGACGAGATTTCCTCGTCTTTTTTAACAGCTAATCTATTACTATAAAATTTGACACTAATATTTTTTAATAGTAATATCTAGTCGATACTAATTAAAAAGGGAGGGTATTATGAAAAATTTTAGTTATTTTTTCTTGTTTCTTTATTTCCGCTTTGGAATGTTTAGCCGACGTCTAAAGAAAGTAAATAAAAAGAACAAGGAGAGAAAAATGGCCCAATTTAATCCCCAAGAATTTTATGGGAAAAGATGGCCCGATGTTAAATCTTTACTTTCTTTGTCGCCCGAGACTGAAGGAGCCTCAGCCTCATTTTTAAATGATATAGATGAAGATCAAAGAATCTTTGAACTAAGTTAAAAAAAACAGCCTCAATCGAGGCTTCTTTTATTATTAATAGACTAATAATAATTTAATTTAATTCTTCTTATCAAAAGCTCTATCGGAATGAATTTTTCGATGAATATCACGAAGTTGTTTTTTAGTTACATGAGTATAAATTTGAGTCGTAGCAATATTACGATGACCTAAAAATTCTTGAACTAATCGTAAATCAACTCCTTGTGACAATAAGTCAGTAGCAAAAGAGTGGCGCAAAGTATGAGGTGTTGTAATCATCGGTAATCCAGCTATCTTTACATATTTTTTAACTAATTCATCAATACTTTTAACTGTTAAGCGACGTGATTTTATTCCATTTTGCGCTGGTTTCCAATAATTTATAAATAAAGCATCGTCCATATCAGTGCGCAAATCTAAATATTTTTTTAGCCAAGTAACAGCTCTTTTAGAAAAATAAACTGTCCGAACTTTTGATCCTTTTCCAACAATGACAACTTCCAGATCATCAGTATTTTTATCTATTTTAAATTGATCGCGATTTAAAGAACGAAGCTCAGCCACACGTAATCCTGTGGAAAACAAAACCTCTAATATAACTCTATCTCTTAAACCACTTTTAGTAGAAACATCTGGAGCTAATAATAATTTTTCTATTTGTTTTAAGTTTAAAAAATTTATTTCTCGATCACCACTAGCCTTGGCTAATTTTATTTTATTGGGGGGTAGGGAAGTAATACCTTTTTCACTAAAATATTCCAATAAAGATCTTAGAGCAATAAGATATAAATTTTGACTAACCTTTTTTAATTCGGTTTTAGTTCTAATACTTTTATTTCTAGATAAGTATAAGCGATAACGCCAAATATGCTCCTCATTTAAATTTGAAGGGCGAAGTTCGCTAAGATTATTTTCCTTTAGCCAAGCAAAAAAATCGCCCAAAAAACGAGCATAATTTTCCTGAGTTTTATTAGCTAAACCTTTTTCTATTTCACAATAATTTATGAAATCAGTCAAGTGCTTGATAATTGCTTTATTTTTATCATTCATAGTTATTAAACATGTTTAAAAGGCTTAAATTTGGCTCAAAATGGCTATTTTAGAGCTAAATTTATTAATTAGACATAAAATATCCTATTAAATAAATTTATTATCAAAATTAGCTAAATTTAGAGCAAGGTATTAAAATATAGGCTTAATTAGTAATATTAATAAAAACAATGGGGAAGAAGTAAAAGTCTTAAAATAGGCTTTAAAATTTATAATTTAACTGGGGTGTTAAGACCCAAATTGATTTAAATTTTACACTTATACTTACAATAAATTATATTTTTTAAAAAAGTTTGATAATTAATATTAATACGTAAATAATTAATTAGAGGGGGAGGTAAGCCTTTTAATAACATTAACTTCAATAAGTATGGGGCAATGAATAGGAGCTTTATTATTTAATTATATCTTACTTCTCATTATGTATATTAATTAACCTTAGAGTCTATATCTATTGTAAACAATAATAATAGATAAGTCAATTATATGGTTAATAGATAGTTAATCCCATTATGTTTATCTCCGGAGAAAACAATAGCAGTATCTTAATAATAATTAAAAAAATTCCGATAACTACTAAAGAAAAAATAATGATAGCTAAAATAAAAATAAATTTAAAAAATCCTTCTCCCATATTTTTATAATTAATTAATAATAAAATATTTTATCTCCATAACGTAGATCAATATATTTTTGAGCTTTTAATTCAGCCCCCCGTTCTCTTTTTAAGGCAAAAAAACGAGAAACCTGTTCCATATAATCTTCTTTAAAACTAAAATAAAGATCAATATTATTATTCAAGCGAGCCTTAATGGTATTGTATTCCTCATCTAAAACTATTCTATTTAAACCGAATTCACTGTCTTCACTCAAATCATTATATAGTTTAAGAGAAAAGTCTATATAAGAACTATCTATTTTAATATTTTTTTTATTATCCGTTACTCTTTCTCGACCAACATTTTCAATAAACGGAAAAAGATTTTCTTTTCGATATTTTTCATTAAAATCTAAGCAATTTTTAATTTCTTCGATTTCGAGCTGTTTTGATTGATCTAATTTCTGAAAATCATCTAGAGAAACCTCTCCCCTTTCTTCTTCTGTGCTTTCAGTATTACTAGAATTAGAACTTAAATCATTTTCTAAAACTATTTTTCCACAATCTATTTGACTATTAATAATATTACCATCTTTATCAGCAAAAAAATAATAATCTCCTTCATAAAAAATGATAGCTTTTTCTCTTTCCTCTAATTCTATAGTTAAACTTTTTTTAAAAATATTTTTTTTAATTATAATATTGGAAAAATTAAAATCATCTAAATCTTTCAAAAGTTTATCTTTCTTAAAAAAAACTAAATTTTCTTGAGAAAAAAACAAATTTTTTGATTTTATTTGATTATTAATAATTATTTCTATTTTTTCTTTCTTATAATCATCGACTCCTTGTATTTCTGTAGTTTTTAAATTAAAAAAACTAGAAAACAAAAAAAATATAATTAAAATTATAACTATTAAGGGTATAGCAAGGATTAACCAAAGAAATTTTAGGTTAGATTCTTTTTTTTGTGTTCGAAATGAACCAGAATAGCTTTTTTTTCGACATTTGGAAAGTGGTCTAGTTTTCAATCTCTTATCCATATTTATTGATTTTATTTTAAATTTTTTATTATTACTCTCTTGATACTAGAATTTAAATTTACTAATATTTCATAATTAATAACTCCGATTTTTTGACTTAGTTTTTCTACTGAATTTTCCATATTATTTATTTCTGATATTAATTTGACCCTATCCCCTATTTTAATTCCCTTGTCTTTAAAATTTAGACATGTTAAATTCATACAAACCTGACCAGCTATTTTGGCCCAAAAAACATCCTCTCCTTGACTGTATAAAAATTTTGCACAATTAGAAAAACGTCTATCTAAACCCTCAAAATAACCAAAGGGAATAACAGCAATATTAGAATTATCTTCTAAAATTAAACTGTTATTGTATGATATTTTGTCTCCTGTTTTTGCTCTATGAACGGCTGTAATCGTGGAAAATAGTCGTAAAGCTGGTTTTAAATTGTCGGCCTTAAAACTATTTTTATCTTCCGCTTTAAAAGGATTGTATCCATAAAAGGATATTCCAGGCCTAAAAGCATTAAAAATTTTATTTTTTAAAATAAAGACACCTCCAGAATTGCCTAAATGTATCCATTTGGGATATATTTTATTATTATTTAGTATTTCTATCCCTTTTAAAAATTTTTCTTCTTGCCTAACATTAAAATCACTTTCTGAATTATCAGCTTCAGCTAAATGAGAACAAAAACCACTGATAGTAACCCGATCTAGATATTTTTTATTATCATTGATAAATTTTTCTAAATCATCAATTCCCTCTCGATTCATTCCAGTGTTATAAAAAAGATGAATTTGAGCTTTTTTCTTATAACGACTGAGGTATTTTAAAGTTTCTTGATTATAAACAATAAACTCAGTTCTTTTTAATTTACAATATCTATAGGCTTTTAAAGGCATTTCTCCGATAATTAAAACCTTCCCTTTAAAATTTCTATAAACTATTTGGGCCTCAGGAAAAGAGTCAACGGCCACCATTTTTACTGGAGTTTCATTCAGTATTTTGCAAACTTCTTTTAATCCATGACCATAAGCGTTGGATTTAAGAACCGGAAAAATTTCTGCTTGCTCTTGTAGAGAGTATAAATAATTTAAATTATATATTAAATTATCCTTAATAATTTCAATTAAGTTTAATGATTTATATTTTGGTTTTATTATTTGTCGGATTAAATTTATCATAGTATTCTATTTTTTTATCTGATATCGACAACCTGCCCCTTGTCACTGGAGAACTTATCGTTTTTAATATTAGCATTAATATTTGCTAAATTTTGCTTCAATTCTTGATCAGTAAAAGAATCCTTGGCAGTAAATTTTATATTATTTAAAAGTATTGGAACTTTTCCGAGATCACTTTCTTCTGGTATTAAAGTTATTTCAAAATTAGCACGATAACGACTACTATCGCCACTAAGCTTTTCTATCTCCCAAGTCATCCTCTTACTAACTTCTCCGTACAATAATTTACCATCCAGAACTCTTTTATTATCAGAAAAATAGATATTTTCCGGAAGATCGGCAGTCAAAACAAAATTTTCTAAATCATTTCCTATACTACTTACTTCCAAAAATATCCAATAATTTGTAGCCATATTGACGGACGGAGGAAGTGGACCAACTCCTAGTTGATCTCCTTGGGGGCTATAGTAATACGCTAAAGCAGAGGCTGTAGCCTTGCTCGCTATTTTACTTTTATTAGAATAGGATGTGTATTTTATGGTTTGTCCATCAAGATCATACTGTAAATTTATCTTTAAAGATAATTCTTGATTAGGATTATTTTGTCTTCGATCAAATATAACTTTAAAAGGTATAGAGGAAAATTCATTTTCCAGTAGATCATTAATAATTATAGTATTTCCTACCAAAGAAACTCCTTTGAGATTATCATCTATTTTTAAAGATTCTACTGAAAAATTAGGATTAGCTGAAAGAATAGTTAATTTTATATTTTTAATAGTAGCCTTTTCCTTATTATTATAATTTATTTTATAAGAAGCTAATAAATCTTGGTTTATTAATTCATCTTCACTAATAATACTGATATTTAATCCTGGTTTTTTAACACTAATAACCTTCTCTACTCCTGTAAAATTTAAATTATTATCAAATAAGTTAAAATTGAAACTCGGAATAATACTAATATTTTCGCCTCTCTTACAAAGAGCCTCAAATTCAAGATTGAGCTCTTCCCCGCTACTTATTTGATTGATAATTATTTCCCCATTCTCTAATGATAAATTGCTTTTTTTTATTTCAACATCCGAACCAAGAGTAACCCTAATGTTTTCTAATTTTTGATTAGTGTTATTTACTATATTTAAAGTCCCTTTAAATTCACTATCTAAAAATACATTATCCTCCACTTGTAATGAGTTAGAAATAGCTGGTTTTTCAATATTGTAATATAAAGAATTATTTATTCCATTTTTACCACATTTCGAACAATTAAATTTAAAAAAAATGTTTTGCTGATCATTAACTTCTCCCCAAACAAAACCATTTATTTTTATTTTTCCAAATGAATTTTTTTCTAAATTTCCAAGATTAAATGTTTTAGTATTATCATCATATAAATTACCCGGGGAAACTGATTCAATTATAAAGTTTTCAGGAAAAATTACTTGAGCAGTAACACCACTTATTTCTGAATTACTTTTATAATCAAGTTCAAAAGAATTATAGGAACCAGCTGAAGTTTCGATATTATTTTTTATACTCAAAGAAATTATTTTAGATCCATCCCTATTATTTATTAAATAAAGAAAAAATATTAAAGTAATAATTATAAAAACTAAAAAAATATCAGCTATCAAGTGCCAAATATTACGACTATAATGTTGTTGCCATCTTTTCTTTAAAGGATTTAACATTAAATTTAAATTTCCAATAACCAGATTACCACTCTTTTTAACTTGAACTCGATCACGACTAATACTAACAGCATTATCGTCTATTGGTTCAACATTGTTCTGATTACTTAGGTCAATCGTTTGATTTGACTGATCAGAAGGAATTATTTCAATATCAGAACCTTTAAAATCAGAATTATTTTTTTTATTTTTAGTCATATTATTTATTATTATACTTATATATTATATTAAATTTAAAAGGAAAAAGCAATTAAAAATTAATACTTCCAACTAAAATTTCAAAAATACCGTCATTATCAAGATCATCAGTCATAACCCTTAAACCTGATTTAGGGGCGTCTTCATAAGATTGAAAAGTTTTTAAAAATTTTCCATCTTTATTAAATATTTTTATTTCTGAAGAATTCCCTGAATTAGGGGCTGTAATTATTTCTTTTTGACCATTGCCATTAACATCACCTACGGCTAAAGAAACTCCTCCGCGAAATTTTTGATCATAAGCAAAAAACCCGCCAATTAAAGGTCGACCATCTTTGCTAAAAACCCGGATATGAGGACCACCACCAATTCCAGCTGCAGTTATTATTTCTTGAGTTCCATCACCATCTAAATCCATTACCGCTACCTTAACTCCACCGCGAAATTTTTGATCATAAGCAAAAAAACCACCAATTAAGGGCTTGCCATCTTTATTAAAAACACGAACATGGGGCCCACCTCCTTGTCCAGCTCCGGTTATTATCTCCTTAGTGCCATCACCATCTAAATCAGCTACCGCCAAAGATATTTCCCCGACAAATTTGCCGTCATAGGGTTTGAATTCTTTTATTTTTGTACCATTTTTATATAGAGAAATTATACCTCGACTATTTACTAATGATTCATCTTGTTTGTCATTATCAATATCAGTTATAATAATTTGAGAATTAGATGGAAAATTATCTAGATAAGCAAAGAAACCAGAACGAGGTTGACCTCCTTCAGCATTAAAAACTCTAACAAAGTCACCATTATTAAAACCGGTATTTCTAATAACTGAAAAACTTTTTTCTCTCTTTAATAAAATAACTCCATCCCGAGGTTTTATTTTTATAAAATTAATTATACTTCCATTATTAATACTTCGATCTTGGGTTCCATTTATTTTTTCAAATTCTTCATTATTAAAAACGTATAGTTGTTCTTTGTCACTAGAATTTACTAAAACAATTCCTTCACTAAAATCACGTCGCCATAAACCATTTTTATAAGTATAATTTCCTTTATCTAAGAGGTTGTAAGCATTGGTTTGCGCTTGCCCTAAATTAATATTATATTCATCATACCACCAAACCTGGCTATGATCAGAGCTTCCAAAATCAAAACTAAAATAACCATGATTTTCCATTAAAGTACTAGTTAGACCAAAACGCACAGCTTGATAATTTTTATTATTTCCATTACCAGAATTAATAATAGTTAAATTAGGAGTATTATTTGTTTTTTTAATATTAGAATAAGTAGTAATGATATTAGACCAAACTCCATTGCCTTCCCAAGAAGCTGGAAATCCCTCAAACATTACTCCGTTTAAAGAGTTTTGATAGCCATCATAAACCTTACCATTTCCTAATATTAAATAATTAGGACCAATTAGTCTTCTAGTCGTATCCAGCATTTTTTTGGTTCCCTCGGCCCATTTATTATTTATTTCAGTAGTTGATTTTATTTGGCCATTACTTTCTATGTCTATTCCCTCTTTAACCCAAGCAACATCACCCCAAATATTATCATACATAATACCATCCCATAAACCTGTAGAAATAACTTCGCAATTAATAAATTCCGGTAGATAATCATTCCATTTTTTCCCAGCGGAATTATTTTTAGCTCCATTACTCAAATTAAGCATATAAGTTCCTTCCCAAAAAGTAATTCTATTATTGTTTTTATCTCTTAGCCACCAAGCATCATCAATACCATTTAATAATTTTTTTCTTAAACTAGCATTATAGCTCCAGGGGCTATTATAAATGTCAGCATTTGCCTCTTGTGAGGTTATATAAGCTAAAATAATAATATCAGGGTTTAATTCTCTGATTTGTTTTAAATTAGAGCGACTATTTTCCTGAACTTCCATATCCAAAATTAAAACATCCCATTTAGCTAATTCAGCCACTTCGTAGTCGGCAATACTCCATTTTAAGAAGTAATTAGCTAATTTGGGATATTCCTTTTTTATAACCAAAGCTGAAGTATTAGCAGGAATAACAAAAAGTAAAATAAAAATTGATAATACTAATATTTTTTTAGCTCTAATAATCATTATTTTTCCTATTAATTTAACCGCTAAATATAGCACGAAACAAGAAAAAAGTCAATGGTTAATATCTGATATTCAAAATACTTAATTCTGGAAAATTAAATAATCTCAAAGGCAAACCTACGGTTCCAATTCCAGGTGTTATAAATAAATTTAAATTAGAAATATTATAAAAACCCTTATCAAAATTATATTTAGTAGGAATAATGTGTTTATATAAAATTGGAAGACGAATTTGACCAGCATGAGTATGACCGGCAATCATCAGATCTATTTTTTTATAATCATCAATAGCCAAATCTTTAACTTCATAAAGCGTGTCAGGGTTATGGGTGATGAAAAAAGTAAAATCAACTTGATCTTCGGAGCCATCTTTTCTTAGAACTTCATAATCTGGATTACCCACCCAAATATCTTCCGTTCCTATAAATTCAATAAGATCACCATTAATGTTAATTTTTTTTACTTGATTATCAATCATTATAATCCCTAAAGATTCTAAAACTGAATTTAAATCTTGAGAAATATTTTTTTCTGGTTTGCCATAATCATGATTTCCTAAAACAGCCAAAACTGGAACGGAAATGTTTTTTAGATCTGAAAATTGTTCAACTAATTTATTTTTATCAATAAAATAAATAAAATCTCCTGGGATAATTACTACATCAGGATTAATTTTTTTTATTTTCTGAACAATTTTTTTTATTATTGAATCATTATTATAAACTCCTAAGTGCATATCGGAAAAAACAGCCACTTTAATTTCATTATTATAACCCTTATTTTTAGTAAATTTATAATCTTTAACTATTAAATTATTCAGTTCCACAAACCTCATCCAAATCAAAAAAATAGCCAATATTAATAAAATAATTATTTCAATTGGCCTTTTTTTATTTTTATATAATTGCCAAGACAAAAAAACAATAAGAGGAAAAAGCAAATAAAAACTATAGAATATAATGGTTAAAAATATTTTCATGATAATTATTTTTTCTTAATAATAGAAAGGTTATTGGGCATAAATTTCTGTAAGACTTTGGGAATAATAATACTACCATCAGATTGTTGATTTTGTTCTAAAATAGCTGGTATCAAACGAGAAGTGGCCATACCAGAGGCGTTTAAAGTGTGCGGAAAATATTTTTTGCCATCCACCCCCTTATACCTAATATTACCTCGTCGAGCTTGGTAGTCCAAAGCGTTAGAAACCGAGCTAACTTCTTTATAAGTTTTCATACTAGGAATATAAACTTCGAGATCAACCGTTTTAGCCATAGCCGCTGAGCAATCCCCTGCTGCTAAATCACTAACTTGGAAATGCAAATCTAAGCCTTCTAATAATTCTTGAGCTTGATTTTTCATTTCAATAAAAACATCCCATGATTTCTCGGGGTGACAATATTGAAACATTTCTATTTTATTAAATTGATGACCACGAATCATCCCTCTTTCTTCTTGGCGATAAGAACCAGCTTCTCTCCTGAAGCAAGCTGAGTAAGCAATATATTTTAAAGGTAAAGATTCTTCTGTTAATATTTCATCTCGATGATAATTTCCCAACATCATTTCAGCAGTAGCATTTAGACAAAGTTTATTATCTTGAAGCCAAAAAAGATCTTCGCCAAACTTTGGTAGATGACCAGAAGCATAAGCTGAAGCCGAGTTTAATAAAAAAGGAGGAATTAAAAAAGTATAATTATTTTTAATATGAAAACTAATAAAATAATTAAGTAAGGCCCACTCCAATAAAGCACCCTCTCCTTTATAAATCCAAAAACCAGAACCCGACATTTTAGCAGCCCTTTTATAATCAATAATATCCAAGCTTTCAGCTAAATCAATATGATTTTTAGGATTAAAATCGTATTTTACTTTTTCTTTAAAAGTATAGGAAACCTTATTGTTCTCTTTTCCTCCGGCTAAAACATCATCGGCTACAATATTTGGTAAGGCTGACAACTTTTCTTTTAATTCTTCTTCGATTTTTTTTAAATTATCCTCTAATTTTTTAAGATTAATATTATTTTTTTTAATATTATCAATGGTTTTGGCATCAGGCTTAGCTTTGGATAATTTATTTTTTTCGGCTTTAAGATTTTCTAATTCTGGAATTATAATTTTTCTTCGATCATCTAATTCAATAATTTTTTCTAAACCCAGATCTGCCTTGGGACCCATTTTTTTACGTAGAGATTCTTCCACCCATTTTTTTTCTTCTCTAATTTTTTTAATATCCAACATATTTTTAATTAATTAATTAATAATTTTACCACCAAAGGTTTTTAATAAATTATCAATTATTTCATTATTATCATTTTTATTATTATTTATTTCTAAGTTTTCATCAACAATAACCTTAAGATCTATTCTAGTTTTATAAACATCCACTAAAACATCTTCAATTATTTTTTTTATTTCGGGACTGTCAAGACGATCTTTATGAAATTTATATTTAAAAGAAAGACAAATTTTGTTTTCATCAACATCATTTATTTGACAAGACTGCATAATAAACGCCAAAGAATGATTATGTGGTTTTAATTTAGTAACAAATTCAGTCCAATTTTTTTTTACATCCTCCAGGCTAAGGTTTGACTCTGAAGAATTTTTTTTTGAATTAGAGGAAAAATTAAAATTGGAAACTGATTTTAGGTTTGAGTTTTGATTTAAAACTGAGTCTTCCTTTAAATTAGAATTAATTGTTTTAGAACTATTAAAAGATGAGTTTTTAATAATTGGATTCGAAGATTCGGTTTGACAAATATTAATAAGAGCTAATTCTATCGGTAATGACGGAATAGAAGCTAAAGATAGCTCCTTGCTAGCTAATAAAAATTCTTCGGTAATTTTAGTTAAATCATTTAAAGAAAAATTTTTATTTAATTCGCTAATTTTTATTTCTAGTTTTTCACTTAAATCTAAACCGAGACTACTAGATAAGGAATCATTAACTTTGCTTAAAATCATTTTTCTTAATAATTCCACTAGATCATTTAAAAAATTTTTTAAATTAATTCCGGAATTAAGTAATTCGTTAATTATTTTAATAGCTGTAGCTGTATCTTTGCGACCCAAAGCTTCTAATAGTTTTATATTCTCTTCTAAATTATTATATGGAATAACTAAATTAGCACTAGCCATATCTATTTTCTTACCACTAACGGCAATAATTTGACTTAATAAGCTTTCAGCATCACGCAAATGACCATCGGCTTTGAGAGCTATTAATTCTAAAACATCTCTTTCTATTTCTATTTTTTCATTTTTAATAATCACCTCCAGCTTAGCTATCATGTCATTAACACTAATTCTTTTAAAATCAAAACGCTCACAACGAGAAATAATAGTTAGAGGGACTTTATAGATTTCTGTGGTGCATAAAATAAAAATCACATTAGCTGGCGGTTCTTCTAAGGTTTTTAATAAAGCATTAAAGGCTGATAAAGATAACATGTGAATCTCATCGATTATAAAAACCTTGTATTTATTATTAGAAGATTTAACGCGACTAAGAGCAATAATATTCTCTCTAACATTATCTACTCCAGTATTACTAGCAGCATCAATTTCAATGACGTCTAAATTACTAAAATTAGAAATACTTAAACAGTTGTCACATTTATTACAAGGTTCGAATTCAGATTTTTTCCTATTTTGACAATTTACAGTTTTAGCTAAAATTCTGGCTAAAGTTGTTTTTCCTACAGCTCGAGGTCCACAAAATAAATAAGCATGCGATATTTTATCGCTAGAAATTTCATTTTGTAAAGTAGTTTTAATGTGGTTCTGCCCAAAGATTTCTGAAAATTGTTGAGGGCGATACTTTTGATATAAAACAGCCATAATTTTTAATTATTTATTTTCCTTCTTTTTAAATCCTTCAAAAGCTTTTAAAATTTCTAAAGGAGTTACAAATACTACGGTGTTAGATTGATCTGATGACATGTCGTTAATTGATTGCAAGGTTCTTAAGTGTAAAGCTCCATCAGATTCAGCTAATCTTTTAGCCGCTTTGGATAAATTTTCAGCAGCAGCTAATTCTCCTTCAGCATTAATAATAACAGCCCTTTTTTCTCTCTCGGCTTCAGCTTGTTTAGCTATAGTTCTCTCCATTGATTCTGGTAAAATAACATCTTTTAATTCAACATTGTTAACGCTTAAGCCCCAAGCATCGGTCTCTTTATCAACGATTTCTTTTATTCTTTCAGCTATTTTTTCTCGACTACTTAAAAGTTCATCTAAAGTAGTTTCTCCAACAATATTTCTCATAGTAGTTTGAGCATATTGACTAGCAGCATAATAAAAATTTTCAACTTCAATAACAGCCTTAGGAGCGTCTAATACTTTATAATATAAAACGGCATTGACGGTTACAGCAACATTATCTCTGGTTATAGCTCTTTGATCAGGTACATCAACTGCTTTAACTCTAATATCAACTCTTTTATATCCTTGAAAAACTGGCCACAAAAAACGCCATCCTGGATTCATAACCCTAGTAAATCGTCCCATAGTAAATAAAACACCTCTTTCATATTGTTTTATTTCTTTTAATGAAGATAAAAAAAATAAAATAATTATTCCAATAACTATAAAAATACCCATAATTTTAAAATTAATTATAAAAAATTAAGTTTTTTTAACCTAAGTATTAACATTTTAACATCTATTTTTAAAAAAGTAAAATTTAAAAAATAATAAAAAAACCGCCAAAATTTGACGGTTATATCTTTACATAAAGATTGTTTGATCAGCTTCTCTGCCAACTGACAAAATCCTGATGTTTGCCCCTGTTTCTCTTTTTAAATAAATTAACAGGATTTTTAGATTTATTGGAAGATGGTCCGAAGAGTCTATCTTAGAGATATCTTCACTCCAGACTTCAAAAGAGTCATAAATAGGCTCACATTGCTCCAGGAATTTTGGATCCGGAATCGCTACTTTAATAACTTGTCCTTTCTTAACAATTACCTCTCCGTAGTTATAAGGTTTTTCCCCTTCGTAACGATATTTATAGCAAACTCTTAATGGCTCTCCACCTATCTGGTTCAACACGTTTAAAACATCAAGTTTAGTCAAAACCAGATTTTTATTACCGGTAACCTCCATTACATATCTCAGTAATGGCAGATCAAGCCAACCAATTCTACGAGGCCTTTTCGTGGTAGCTCCGTACTCCCCACCCGAAATTCGAAGAAGTCTTCCAACCATCAACTCAGATACAGAGTTTCCGTTTTTAAAAAACTTTTCAATAATCGCTTCTTCCTCCCTTCGAAATTCTTCGGGCTTAAAAACATTATTGCAAAGCTCTGCGCTTTCTTCACCTCCTGCTTCCGACGTGAAAGGACCACAACCAACTCGGGTCATGTAAAAACCTTTGATAAGCCCCAATTCTAAGTCTATATCAGAGTGCTTCAGTCCAACGCCCTTAGCTAAACCCTCAGCTGACGAGTCAGATGAGGTTACGTAGGGATAGGTTCCATAATCAATGCTTAAAAGAACTCCTTGAGCTCCCTCAAGCAAGATTTTGCTCTTTCCAACCGAATTTCTCATAATTGAATCGGTATCACAGATATATCTTGCGATATCTTTGGCATAACCTAAATATTTTTTTATCACCATATCAACATCAATAAGTTTTTTAGGATGATAAAAAATGCCATTATCGAGATCCGGACTGACCATAATTTTAAAAAAGTCATCTCGTTTAGCTTTTGAAGCCATTTCAATAGCTTCATTAGCCATCTTCCTAACTTTTTCGACAAATATATCCGGATTAAGAAGGTCATTCATGACTACCCCCTCTCGAGCATAATGGCTGAGATAAGCCGGAGTTATCCCCTTTCCAGTTGTACCAATTTTATCGCCTTTACATAGCGATAATTCTTTTAAACGATCAACTATAATATGAAAAGGTAAAACCAGTTTCGCACGATGCGAAATTTTTAAGTTATTGGTGGTATAGCCATTTTCATGAACAAGTCTCAGCTCCCTTGATAGTTTAATGAGGGATATAACCATACCAGATCCCATTATATTCAGCTTTCCCTCAGAATCCTTCAATATTCCAGATGGTAATAAGTTGAAAATATACTCTTTACCCCTAAGGCAAATAGTATGCCCAGCATTAGCTCCGCCAGTTCCTCGAGCGATAATATCAGCCCAAGAAGAAAAGAGATCAACGAGTTTACCTTTTCCAGTGTCGCCAAATTGATAGCAAACAACGGCCAAGGTCATAACATCTTTTAAAAAAGCATTAATTTTTTCTTTCATCTTTATTTTTTTTTGGTTTTTATTTAATTGTTAAAGAAACAATTAATATTATTATAAAAAGAAAATAAAGTCAAATAAATGACTTTATAAAAATATATTACAATAAAGATTTGAGAAAAATAATAAATACTATAAAAATTTACCTCTATTTAAACAATAAAATTAATTATTCTATTCTTAACATAAATAACTTTTTTATAAGCACCTGATAAATACTTTTTAAACTTTTCATCATCCTTAAGCATCGATATAATAACACTTTCTTCAGTATTTGGTTCAACATCAATTAATCCCCTTGTTTTTCCATTAAATTGAACCGCTAGAGAAACTTTTTCTTCGGCTAAAAGTGAAGAATCGTATTCAGGCCAAGATACTTCAAAAATAGATTTTTTTTCATTCAATTTTAGCCAAAGATTTTCGCTCGTAAAAGGAGCAAAAGGAGCCAACACTAACAAAAATTTTTTCCAAGTATTAAAGCTAATCTTTTCTTTTTTTCCTAAAAGATTAAGCATGATCATTAATTGTGAGATAGCAGTATTGAATTTTAGTTCCTCAATATCTTCCCCAACTTTTTTTATAGTTTTATTTATTTCTAAAATAACATCCTGACTATCTTTTTTAGAATCATCTTCTACCACCTTTTCACTTAAAATTTCAGTCTTTTCTAAAAATCTTTTAACACCTAAAATATTTTTAGTATTCCAAGGTTTAACCTCCTCTAAGGGACCCATAAACATTTCATATAATCTCAAAGCGTCAGCTCCATATTCGCTAACAACATCATTAGGATTAACCACACTACCCTTCGATTTGCTCATTTTACTACCATCTTCAGCTAAAATCATACCTTGGTGACGCAGTTTTTTAAAAGGTTCATTAATATCGGTATAATCATATCTTTGTAAAACCTTGGCTATGAATCTAGCATAAAGTAAATGCATAACGCTATGATCAGCCCCTCCGATATATAAATCTACTGGCATAAATTGAGAAATCTTGTCTTTTTCGGCAAAAATTTGTTCATTTTTAGGATCTAAATATCTAAAATAATACCAAGAAGAACAAACAAAAGTATCCATAGTATCATTTTCACGACGAGCTTTTTTTCCACAAAGAGGACAATTAACTTCATGAAATGACTTAGAATATTTTAATGGTGACTCCCCTGTTGGCAAAAAATCAACATCTTCTGGTAAAAGCACTGGTAAATCTTTTTCTGGGACTGGAAGTTCTCCGCATTTATCACAATAAATAATAGGGATTGGAGCCCCCCAATACCTTTGACGAGAAATCAACCAATCGCGTAAACGATAATTGACCGAAGCCTGACCAATCTTTTTATCTTCTAAATATTTTATAATTTTTTTCTTAGCTTCTTCAACTGATAAACCATTTACTATTTCTGAATTTATCAAAGTCCCATCGCCAGTATAAGCCTCTTTGGAAATGTCTCCACCACTAATAACTTCTATTATTTCTAAATTATATTTTTTAGCAAAAGCATAGTCTCTCTCATCATGAGCTGGAACAGCCATAATAGCACCCGAACCATAACCAGATAAAACATAATCAGCCACAAAAATCTTTATTCTTTTATTATTCAACGGATTAATAGCAGAAATTCCCTCCAATTCAACTCCAGTTTTATCTTTTGCATCTATTATTTTTTCCATATCAGTTTTCTTTTTGGATTCCTCGATATATTTAGAAACTTCAGATAAATTTTTTATACTATTTTTAAACTTCTCAACTATTTCATGTTCAGGATTAATAGCCATATATGTACAACCATATAGGGTATCGGGTCTAGTGGTAAAAACATTTAAATTATAATTGTCTTTATCATCACTAATTGCAAAAATAACTTCAGCGCCAACACTTTTGCCTATCCAATTTTTTTGAGCAATTTTAGTAGTTTGAGGCCAATCAATATCATCTAGTCCTGACAAAAGTCCTTTTATCTTTTTGCCTTCAAATTCTTGGTCTTCTATAAAGTCGGAAATTTTAAAGAACCATTGCTCCAAATCTTTTTGCACCACCTGATCACCACAACGTTCGCAAAATCCAGTCTCGGCCTGTTCGTTAGCTAAAACAGTAGAACATTTTTCGCACCAATTAACTTTGGCTTTTTTCTTATAGGCTAATCCGTTTTTATATAAAAGTAAAAATAACCATTGAGTCCATCTATAATATTCGGAGCTAGATGTTTTAACTTCTCTCTCCCAATCATATTCCAATCCTAACTTTTTCATTTGAGAAGTAAAATTATTAATGGCAGTATCAACTGTTTTGGAGGGATGAACACCAGTTTTAATGGCATAATTTTCAGCTGGTAAACCAAAAGAATCCCAACCCATAGGATGAATTACATTAAACCCTTTCATCCTTTTATAGCGACTAAAAATGTCTGAGGCAGTATAACCTTCAACGTGACCAACGTGCAAACCAGAACCAGAGGGGTACGGAAACATATCCAAACAATAGAATTTTTTATTATTCATATTTAAATTTATTATAAATAATTAATACTTCCCTATTATAGCTTATTTCTTAGAAAAATCAAATTTATTTGACAAATAATTATTAATATAATAATATTTTTTATTAGCTCTTTGAAAATATAATTAATAAATGAAATAATCAAAAAAACCAAAGAACCATGAAAAAAGAAAGTGTTTACCGGCAATTAGGGGTAGATCCTCAGAAGGACAACGTGAAAGCGATTTTCAAGAAGATTATTGACAGCGAGTATCCTGATGCTTTTGTCAATATTATCACCGACCCTTACAACCCTGACAAAGTTATAACCCAGCACCAAGATGGTGATGGTAGTAAATTCATACAGAGATTATTGCATTATAGGGAAACCGGAGATGAAGCCATTTTCGATGGTATGGTCGATGACGCCCTGTCAATGAATACTGGCGACATCGCTGCCAGTGGCTTTGTCTTTGGACATTGGCTAATAACCGACGTCCTAAATGTAAATTTACCCTCCGAGATAAAGGAGCTTGTAATGAAGCGAATAGCACTTCGTTTCATGGAATTAAAAGCTCTTTACTCGGAAAATGGATTCCAGATCAGTTTCTTGGGCGGAGAAACAGCCGACCTACGCGACCAAGTCAAATCAGCTGTATTTGATATGGCTATAACCGCCTGGGAAGAAAAAGAGAATATCATCTCTGGCAATGTTCAACCTGGAGATATAATCTTTGGTCTTCAAAGCAATGGCCAGGCTATTTGGGAAGAAAGCGAAAATTCCGGCCTGATGTCCAATGGACTAACCATGGCCCGAAGTGTTTTGATGAGCTCTCGCTACAATAGAGAATATCCCGACCTAAGGAGGGATAACCCTTCTTTCTATAAGGGCTCTTACAATTTAAGAACCATACATGGATTGGAAATGAGCCGGGCGATTCTTTCTCCTACCAGACAGTGGGCAATTGTTATAAAAAAAATAATAGTTGCCTTAAAAAATGCAAACGTCCTTCACATGCTTCACGGAATTAGAAGGAGGGATGACCCTTCTTTCTATAAGGGCTCTTACAATTTAAGGACCATACATGGATTGGAAATGAGCCGGGCAATTCTTTCTCCTACCAGACAGTGGGCAATTGTTATAAAAAAAATAATAGTTGCCTTAAAAAATGCAAACGCCCTTCACATGCTTCACGGAATTAGTATGAACACCGGTGGCGGAGCTACCAAGATCAAAAATCTTGGAAAAGGTATTATCTATATCAAGCACATGCCCACTCCCCCGAAAATCTTCCAATTAATCCAAGAAAAAAGTCAGGATGATTGGAAGAATATGTATGAAGCCTTTAACTGCGGAATTGGAATAGATGTTGTCGGTGAAAATCATCCTTTCTTTATTAAAGCTGTGGAAGAAGTTGCCTTGGAATGTCGTATCCAGAATTATCTCCTAGGCTTTTGTAGAGAAAATAGCTCTAATGACAATAAAGTTATTCTTCATACTGACCATGGATCATTTATCTTTTAATTACAAACTAACCAATTTAAACCAATCATCAAAAAAACAAGCGCTATGAAAAAAGAACTTCTCGTTGAAGGTAAGACCAAAAAAGTTTGGTCATGTAAAGACAACCCGGAAATGGTTGTTATTGAAAACAAAAGTAAGATTACTGCTTTTGATGATCCCCTTGCAACCCGAGAATTCGAGACCAAGGCCAAATGTGCTACCAATACAACCTGCCGGGTCTTTGAATTACTGAAATCAGCCGGGATTCCCGTTGCTTATGAAAAACAATTGAGCGAAACGGATTTTCTGGCACCGTACTGCGAAATGATTCCCCTGGAAGTCATTGCTCGGCGATATGCCGTAGGAAGCTATTTGAAACGCTTCCCCAACATGAGCACTGATACTAATAATCCAGATCGCTTTCATTCCCTGAAAATCGAGCTTTTTCTTAAAACAACAAAGGGTGAGCTTGAAATCTCAGGAGAAAAAGTGATTGAAGGTTTAAGCCCGGAAAAAGGAGAAGAAGACCCCCTGATCATTCCAAATACTGTGGGAGTTTGGGAACTCTATCATCCTAAGACTCCCTCCTGGGAAAAGTCAGCCTTTCTTGAGCGAATCATTGAACCTCAAAAGGTACTGATATCAAAGAGTCTTTCCGGAATATTGGTGTCAGAAGAAAAACTCTTTCAACATGGTGATGGATCTTTTGACAAGGCCGCATCTATTGTTGCCCAAGAAATCCTCCAGGTAATCGAGGAAATAACCAGAAAAACCTTCTTGGTTCTGGAGTCAGCCTGGGCACAACAAAATATGCGCCTGATTGATTTCAAAATCGAATTCGGTTTTAACTCTGCCGGTCAACTCATGGTCGCCGATGTCATTGACAATGATAGCTGGCGACTGCGCACTAAGAACTGGACCGAGCTCTCCAAGGAAAGCTTCCGACAGGGCGAAGACCTGACTGAAGTGGAAAAAAAATACGGAATAGTTAGCCAAATGGTTAACAATTTCCGTCTTCCAAATTAAGCCCTGGTTATTTGGAGAGGATCCAGTAAAGACAACAAACCGAATATACAACCCGAGGGGTTCAAAGAGATCGGGGTGTCTGTAATTGATGTAATATTGTCAGGTCATAAGTCCCCAGCCGCAGCCCTATTAAGACTGGAAAAGATTATCCAAGAACATCCTGATGGTGGTGTAATTATCGCCAAAGTTGGCCGAAGCAATGGCCTGGGACCAATTTTGGCCGCCAGAACTTCATGGCCAGTAATAGCCTTACCGGCAACCCTAAAGGATTTTCCGGAAGACGTCTGGTCAAGCTTGCGCCTGCCATCAAATGTTCCATTGCTAACCACCTGGCCTGATGAAAACGCAGTTTTAGCTGCGCTAAACATCCTGGCCCAAAAAAATCCGGCTATTTATGCCGAATGCCAATACGAAATTGAAGAGCTTGATAAATAAAAAATTGAGTTCTTCTCTTTCTAAACACAGCCATCGAAACTTCGATGGCTTTTTTAATTAAAAAACCCGACACTAGATCGGGTTTTACGAGTTTTTACTCATTGTTTTCACACCACTTCCTGGCATTTATAAACATCCGTAACCAGGGAGAGGCTTCGTTTTCAGGAAGTCCACTTTTACAAGGCCATTGCCAATTCAAAAACGATCTTTCTGGATGAGGCATCATTGCTAAATGACGACCACTAGGATCACATAAACCGGCAATTCCCCAAACAGAACCATTGGGATTGAAAGGATATTTCTCAGTAATATCCAAAGAATAATCCATGTATCTGATCGGAGCTAAATTTGAATACAAAATTTCCTCCAAAACATAATCAGAAGAAAAGAATTTTCCTTCTCCGTGAGCTGACCAGACACCAAGAATTTCCCCCTCCATTCCCTGAAGCATAATAGCGGGACTAGGTAAAATTCCAACTTGCACCCAGCGAGATTCAAAACGACCACTGTCGTTTTTTATAAACCTAGCTTTTTCGCTTTCTTCTTTATCGCTGAAAGGAACCCAGCCCAGAAGAGTTGATAACTGGCAACCATTACAAATTCCCAGGGAAAAAGTATCGGGACGATTATAGAAGTCAGTGAACATCTTTTTCAAGTGCTCATTAAATTTTATAATCCCGGCCCAACCTTTGGCTGAATCCAACACATCGGCGTAACTAAAACCTCCAACAAAAGCAATCCCTCGATAATCATTTAAATCAGCCTTGCCAGAAAGCAAGTCTGACAAATGAACATCATAAGGATTAAAACCAGCCAGGTAAAAAGCACTGGTCATTTCACGATCTCCGTTACTTCCCTCAGCCCGAATTATTGCCACCTTAAACCTTCTTTTTCCTGTAAATTCCAAATTCGAAATATTGGAAGGAGAAACAAGATATTTGATTCCAACTCTAGGATTATCAAAGATTGAAAATTCCTGATCGGCGGTAGCTGGATTAGACTGAAGTCTTTCTATTTCATGTGAAAATCCAGACCATTTAGACAAAAGATGTCTTAATGGGGTTGTTGTTTTTACCCCGCCTTTATAGCTGAAGGAAAAAAATGGATGAAAATTACTTCTTGCATCATGAAAGAGGGTTTTCCCAAGCTTTGAATAAGGAATACGTTCTTCTTTTAAAGTAAGAAGGACCTCTGGTAGATTCACCTCCTTAACCTCAATGACTACTCCTAATTCTTCTGCAAAAAGAAAGTTAATGACGCCCTCCTTCTTTACTGGAAGATCAAGCTTTATCCCAATATCACCAGAAAAAGCCATTTCCAAAAGAGTAGTTATTAAACCTCCGTCACTGACATCATGACCAGCGTCAATTAAAGCTTCTTCTATCAAAAAATCAACAACCCATTTAACCCTTAAAAGAAGATTTGGGTCTTCTACGTCAGGACAATCATCTCCTACTTGCCCAAGAACTTGGGCTAGAGCAGATCCCCCCAAACGTTTTTTACCGCCAGCCAAATCAATAAACAACAAAACGGATCCCCCTTTATTTTTCAAATCAGGAGTAATTTTCTTAGTAATATCCTCCATCGGAGCATAGGTTGAAATTACCAATTGCAAGGGAGACTTAACCAATTCCTCGCTTTTATCAGGATGAGTGACTTTTGTTGCCATGCTTAAGCTGTCCTTTCCACCATCAACCGCTATTTTTAATTGCAACATTAAGTCGCGCATAGCAGTAGCCGCTGAGTACATCTTAGACCCTTCTCCAGGTAATTTCGGAGCACCCATCCAATTGGCTGAACACTTAATACTTTCGGGTTCCATTTTGGCAAATATCAGGTTAGTGAAAGCTTCTCCTACAGCCATACGGGCGCCAGCTGCTGGATCAAGCAACATTTTTATAGGTTGCTCTCCGATACTGGTAACTGCACCAGAATATTTACCATCATCGTTTTTGAAATGACTTTGGGCTACTACAGCGTAGTCAGAAACAGGAAGTTGTAATGGACCACAACATTGTTGCTGAGCGACAAGCCCGGTAACACTACGATCCACTTTATTGGTTAAAAAAGCCTTGCTTCCAACTGATGGCAATTGCAAAACTTTCATTATCAACTCTAAAACAGAATACTTCTCCGGTATTTCTATCGGAAGAAGATTTGTTTTTAGGGTTTCGGAAGTAAAAGTTTTTTGTGGCATACCACCTAAAACTTTTTTTAAGTCCATGTTAACCGGCTCAGGATATAGAGCCCCTTCTTCGGAATCAACGACGATAAAATGACCATTATCCAAAACTTCGCCTAAAACTTCGCAATTAACTCTTTCACGTAAGCAAATATTTTGAAATTCTGCCATTCTATTGTTATCAATCACCAAACCCAAGCGTTCCTGATATTCACAAACCCAAATTTCCAAAACCGACATAGTCGGATCTCCAATTTGAATTTTACGAATATCAATCTTACCACCAGTTTCTTCGACCAACTCTTTTAAAACGTTAGCGGGCCCTCCAGCCCCCTGGTCATGTAAGCTAATGATAGGATTATCTTCTCCCATTTCTGAGCAAGCTCGAACAATTCTGTTCATTTTTTGCTCCATTTCAGCATCTCCACGCTGAACAGCATTAAAGTCCAAGTCAGACCTGTTTTCGCCCTGCATTAATGATGAAGCGCTTCCGCCCCCGAAACCAATACGATAAGCAGGTCCGCCAATCTGAACAATACTCATCCCGAGCTTTGGTGATTCCTTCTCTAAGTGTATAGAATTAATTTGCCCAATTCCTCCAGTAAACATGATGGGTTTTAGCCACTCTCTTCTTTCTCCTCCGACAAACACGGCGCTGGTCCTAACAAAACCACAAAACACCGGCTCTCCAAATTTATTTCCGTAATCAGAGGTCCCATTAGAAGCTTGGATTAAAATGTCCGGAGGTGATGCCAAATTTTGTGGATTAATCAACAGCCTCTCCCATTTACAAAAAGGAAGGTTTAAGTTTCCCACACAATAACCAGCGGTGCCAGCTATTGTTAATCCGCCGATTCCAGTGGCCTGAACGTCGCGAATTCTCCCTCCAGTACCTGTTTCTGCCCCTGGAAAAGGAGCAATACCGGATGGAAAATTGTGTGTTTCGGCCGTGAATAAATGATGATAAAGCAAACTTTTCATCAAAAATCCTGAGACAAACCCGGGATTTTTAGGAATTAGGGTATTGATTTTGCTAAAGCATCGAATAACACTGGAATTATCGCAAAAGGCCACTAAACTGTCTTCCGCGACTTCTCCTTGCAGGGTTGATTTGACAATTTCCATGAGAGTCTCTGGCATCTCAACCCCATCAATAATCTGCTTGGCCTTGAAATAACCGTGACGCGAGTGTTCACTATTGGCATTATTCAAATCCATGATTTCAACAATAGTTGGATTGCGTCCCAGTTCTCCTACGAAATAATCATAGTAGGCTTGTCGATCAAATTCATCCATTGCTTTGAAATCGGAAATTTCAGAAAAAGCAATTAGTCCCTTCTCAAGCAAAGGTAATTCGAAAACCGCCTCAGGCTTTTTTTCTAAAAAAAATGTTTGAGGGGCCTCCTCCCACAGGCACTCAGTCATTCGATCATAGAGAGAAGAGATTGAATTCTCAGATGAATCTGTTTTCAGCAAGCGCCGGGATCTTTCAATTCTGACGATTTTTGACAAACCACATTCCCGGAAAATTGCCAAAGCATTAGTATTCCAGGGAGTGGCAAAATTGAGCCGCGGTCCAATCTCGATAACATTGTCCGAAGTCAAACTGGACTCTTTTTTCAGATTTTCCGGCTGAAAAGTTTCTGACAAAAACCAAGTCAAAATACTTTCCTCCTTCTCGGTTAATGAAGAATTTACCTCTACATTAAAACACATCTCCATACTAGGAGATAATAAACGAAAATAGCGAATAATCATGATTTTTCCTCCTTATATTAGTAAATTAAATTTTTAAAGACCAAATAATTACCAAAAAGTAATTATATTATCTTAACTAAATATAATCTAAAAGTCAATTAAAAAATCTCGCCGTTTGACGAGATTCATTTTTCTCAATTTTTGATATTTTACATTTACCCTCCCACGGGAGTATTGGCCAATATTTTGTTAGCAGCTATTTTAACCGCCGTTGGCAACATCATCCATTCATAAGGCAAGACCACATCTTGCAAACGCTGGGCAGCTGACTGCAAATCAATTCTTCCAACAAGTAAATCTTTGATGATACTTCTTGGAATTTCTACACTTCCCACAAGCAACGGCGCCCCCGAATCATATTCTGATACGGCCTCGTGAACTGTCGGATAAGTAAAAAACCGATCATCTGGACTTTTTTTGCCACGAGAGATTAAATCCAACACTTCAGATAAAACTTTTTCATGGACAGCCAGGCCATACATTCCCTTTCCTCCAAATTTTTCGATATCGGCCGGATGAATATTATAAATACTAACATCCAACATAGTAGGTATTTTAACAACGCATCCGACCAAGAAAATCAACTCACAACCCACGTTTTGAAGCTCGGAAAATAGGACTTTGTTAAAGCCGTATCCCCCGAGATATTCCCTGTCCACAACCAAGGTTTCAATCCTAAACCTCTTGGCCCTTTCCAGACAACCAGCCCCTTTTTTTGTGCTTATAAGCTTTTTTAATGAAATTTCAGGAATAAATCCCTTGCGATAAGCCTCCATTATGGCGTTGGCATCTGTTCCGCTACCAGAAGCAATTAAAACAGTTGTTACCTTAGTCATTTGCCCTCCTTTATTTTTAGTTAGTATTATAATTGTTAAAGTAATAAATAATTTTAATAAAATTTTTAAAATAAGTCAATTAAAAGAAGCGCTAATAAGACGCTTCTTTTAATTATAGAAATATTTAATTTAATTCCACCCTATTTTTTAGTTTTAGCTTTTACTTTGATTTTTGTCTTAGATGCCATCTTAGCTGAAGTTTTCTTATCAACTTTTTTCTTTGGAACACTTTTTACCTTAACAGAACCTTTCTTCTCTGTTTTTTCCTTCTCAACGGCCTTCACCTCAAACACTTTATTAACAGCTTTAATTTCATCCTTTTTTGGACCTTCTTTTCTTAAATCAATCACTGGAGTAAGCAGTCTAATAATTTTATCTAATTTAGCAATAACTTCATCTAATTTGCCGTCATTAAAAGGTTTTTTATTATCGCTAAATTTTCTATCATCAAATCTAGGTTTAAAAGAATTATCTCTTTCAAAACTTCTTTCTGATCTTCCGTCAAACCCTCCTCTGACTCGACTTTCTGATCCACCTTTTTTATCAAAACAAGCACTACAAAAAACTGGCTTACCACCCGTGGGCTTAAAAGGAACCTCACAATCCTTACCACATTCAAAACAAACAGCTTTATGCATTATAGTACCACCTCCACGATTTCCACCACCAAATCCACCTCTTTCCGGCCTTCGACTAGAGCCCCTACTATTAAAATCACGATCACGACCCTGATTAAATTTTTTCATTTTTTTAAATTTATTTAATAATACCTCTATCTTATCTCTTTAATTTATAAAAAGCAATAGAAGAGCTTTCTTGTTAGTTAATAACAAAATATTAAAATCATTATTTTTTATTCGCGGATAAAAGACTCATAGACAGTGAAGCCAAAGCTGCTAATAAAAATATATAAGATAATGGCAAAAACGGAGCAATTACAATAATAATTAAACCCATTATTATCTTCCCAAGCATGATCGCCATTTCCCTGATAACATTATATTCATCGACATAATGTCCTTGATTAGAGGCAATATCATAATTCAAAGTATCAAATGAAGTTCTGGAAAAAATCCTACTGATGTTATGATAAGTAGAAAAAATAAATATTTGTAAAGCCCCACTAATAAAAACTTTGAAAATCCAGCCAATAGAATAAAAAAACGACCCATATCTTAACCATTTATTTCTATTAGTAGATTTGTCTATAAGACCACCAACTAATAATTGCAAGACTATTGTAGCCACAATAATAATTGAAGATATAAGTCCAATTTGAAGATAATCCCCTTCTAATAATTTCCAAATAAATATTGGCCAAATTACTATACCGACTATACTTTCAGCCCCATCTCCCATATAAGAGATAACATTTTTTCTAAATTTCTTAGAAAAGAAAACTTTCCAAGTTTTTTTATAAGTCCAAGAAAATTTTTCTTCTATTTTTGGTGTAAAACTAAAAGGTATAATTGATAATAAGAAGATTAATAAGGTCATTAAAAATAAATAAGAAAAACCTAAAGAAGACAAAACCAGTCCAGCAATAATAGGCATAATCGCCCCTAAAACCATCATAGTTGCCTCCATTAAACTTAATTGACTAGCTCTAATACGACGATCAGTTAACTCGGCCATATTAGTATGAAAAGGAACCCAATGAGTAAGACGAAACATTAAAGAAAAAAGGACAGCCGGAATAAGCCACCAAATAAAATTAATACCTAAAAAAGAATTATTTAAAACAAAAAACTTGTCTAACAATAATAAAAAAGCATAATATAAAGACACAAAAATAATACTTATTTGCAGAGATCTTTTTATCCCCACTCTGTTCATTATTTGGCGACAACCGATAATAATAAAATTTAAATATAAAAAGTCCAATAATAAATAATAAACAATAACTAAAAACAAGTTCATATCTAAAAACTTGTACAAGAATATTGGTAAAAATAATCCGATCAACTGACTAGCTGAATTAATAACTACTCTACCAAAAAAAACCATTTTAAAGTCAGCAGTTAATTTTCTTTGAAAATTATTAAAAATTTTTAATTTTGTAATTTTTATTAGCATAATATAAATAAATATTAGCACAAAAAGAAATAAAACAAAAATAACTTGTCCACAATGATTGAAAGATTATATTAAATAAGTTATAATAAAATAAAAAAATAAATATTTTTAATCTATGCTAAAATTTAAAGAAATAATTGGAATAAAAAACGGTGAACAAGAAAATAAAAAAAATTTCGTTTCCAGTATCATAAACTCTAGTGCCCCTAAAACAGATTTTTATCTAATGGTTTGCCTATCAACCTTAATAACAGCCTTGGGGCTAGTAAGCAACAATATCGCTCTAGTTATTGCTGGAATGATAGTTGCTCCACTTTTATCCCCTATTTTAGCCATGTCTTTAGGGACGATTATATTTAATTTTAAAGTATTTTTAAGATCTATAAAAATCTTTATTTTAGCGACCTTATTTTCTATAATATTCTCTACTCTAATTGGATTTATTTTTAATATCAATAGTCTAGATATTATGTTAATAAGAAAAATGGAAATATCTTGGCTAAGTTTTACTATTTCAATTATTGCTGGCATAACCGCTAGTTATGCTTGGACTAGACCAAACTCCAAAGATTATTTATCGGGAATAGCTATTGCTGTTACTATCATTCCCCCACTTACTTCCCTAGGATTAATTTTATCTAATATAGAATTTGAATTATTTATATATATTTTAAAATTTTTCTTAATGAATGTTTGGGGAATCTTCTTGGGTGGATTATTAGTTTTTTCTTTTATGAATCTTTATCGAGTTAAAAAAAGAATTATTAAGGAAGTAAATAGAGAAGAAAAGGAATTGCAATAAAAAATAATATAAAAATAAAAATTAATAAAAAAATCTTAGAGAACTTGCGAAAAAAACTGCTTTTTTGTTTTTAAAGTATATATGATAATTGTTTAATAGAAAAGAAGATGTTAAAAACGTCTTCTTTTTTTAAATGTTTTGGAATATTATTAATACTTGACTTTAATTTTTATTTTTATTAAGGTTCTATTGTCCTTTAAAAACTTAAATTAACCAAAAAAACCAAACATGAGAAAAGTAGCAATTCTTCCCTATGATGGCATTAACACCGCCGAAGAACTTTTTGCCAAGATACAAAAAGATCTAAACCAGCCCAAACTAAGAAAGATTGTGGACTACATCAAAATTAATGACGGGATTCACAATCCAGACTGTGGCGGACCGGCAATCATCGACCAAATAAAAGAGCTGATTGCCGAAGCTGGGTTGAACATCGACATTTTTCTGGACATGAAGGTTTTCGATGTAGATGCCACTCTGAAAAATTACGCCAGAAAATACGGAAAACAAGCGCCGGGTATTCTGACGGTTTCTTCTATCTGTAGTGTTTCGGGAATTCTGGCCCTACGTCAAACCCTTCCAAAAACTAAACTCGCTATGATCAGCGTTCCAACTGACATCAGTGAAGGAGAGTGTCAAAGACGCTTCGGGATGACAGCTAAGATGAAAATCTTAAATGACATCGAAAACATCCGAGCCGAATACATTGAAAAAGCAAAGAGTATGAGCGAAGTTCCTGCGGAACCGTTCGACTTAATTGTTTGCTCCGTTAAGGAGGTGTCCTTCCTGAAAAACAATTTACCGGAATCTTATGGCTTTATTGTTCCCGGAATTCGTGATAGCTGGATGCTGGCTGACCATCAACAAAGAAAGGGAGGAGTAGCCGAGGCTATGAGCTTGGGAGCAACTTTCCTGGTTATGGGGGCTCAATTAACCAAAGGTAATCCTGAGGCCAATCCTCCGATTAGTGCTGAAGAAAGCCAGGAAAGAACCATTGCAGAAATAGAGAAAGCGGAAGCTAAACTATTCAAAATTCCTCCCCTGGAAATTCTGAAAAACTGTGACGGCTATTACAGTGCCAAAAATGAAGCCGGAGAAATTATCGGACCACTGGTGGCCTATGCTGGAACCTATGAAACCAAGGACGGACAGAAAAAAAACAAAGTTGGGTTTGAATACTTCAACTTTGCCAAGGCCGAAGAAAATCCGGAAGTATTGGATTACTTTGCCAAAACTTTGGCCGAAAAACTAAAGCCCCTTCAGCCCGACATGATTATAGGAGCTGCTATGGGTGGCATTTTCCTGACCGGTCTAACTGCCAAGCATTTGGCTTGCCGATTGGGGTTCACCGAGAAAAAGGTTGTTAAACCAGCCGACCCAATAAATGGAACCAAGGAAGTCAGCGAGCTTATCATTGATCGTCACGAAATCAAACCTGGCGACAAAATTGTCGTGATTGAAGACGTGGTCAATAATTACAGCACGACTGAAAAAATGAAAGAGCTCATCGAAGAAAAGGGCGGTCAATTTCTGGGAATTGGCTGTGCTGTAAACCGCTCCGGAGAGATTTCCTATGACTACTTGCCGGTTAAATCAGTATGCTTTGTTAAGGCGGAACAATTTCAACAAGACGATTCAGAAGTGGCTGAGTTGATCGCCGCCGGCAAAATCGTCTGGAAAGCCAAACAAAGTTGGCCGGAACTCAAAGCTGCTATGAACAAAAAAAAGGAAGAATAAGAAATTTATTCCAAAAATAAAAGAGGCGCTCCAATTGCAGAGCGCCTTTTATAATTATCTAAACTTTCCATTCTAATTTTCTAAATCTTCCTCTTCCATTCTAACTCGTTAGCAGTCAAACCCAAAATCTTAACCCCGCCAATTTCTTCCGGATATTTGTGTCTTTCCCGAATCAATGTAACTTTCTCTTCCGGGATTGGTAAACCGTAAAACTCACGGCCATAAATTGACACAAAATTTTCCAACATTTCACTGTGACCAGCATCGGCAAATATTTCCGTTAGTTTTTGCAGGGCGATTGGTGCTGTAAAAATTCCAGCCGCACCCTTTTCTAACTTGGTGGAAATTAAATGTGGAGCAGAATCCGACCCAAAAAAGAATTTTTTATTACCAGAGAAAACCGATTCTCGAATTACTGACAAATCTCTGGCACGCTTGGCCACCGGCTTACAATAATTAAAAATATTTTTAATGTTTCCGGAATCATCATAAACATCCTGATCAGTCAGAAGTAAATGATGCAGGGTGACAGTCGCAACGACATTATCAGGAGCCTCCTCCACTAAGCGACAAGCCTCTGAAGTTGAAACGTGCTCAATTACTATTTTTAACTTAGGAAATTTGGCAATTATTCTTTTAACAAAGGGTAATGCGGAAAATTCGCGGTGCTCTTCCGGAATTGGATTGCCAAAAGCATCATTAATGAGCTCAGCATGAATGGAGAAGACCATATTAGCGGCTTCGGCTGCCTCTAAAACCTTGCTATACTTTCCATCTTCAGCTTCCCGAAAGTCACACAAATCAAAGAAGGAAATACCGGCCTCAGAGTTAGTAGAAGTCGCTCCAGGAATAAATTTTAAAATTTGAACAATGCCCGCAAGCTCCTCAATCTTTTCTGGGCTTGAATTTTTATTCAACATAACCGACATAAGCGGTTTAAAGTTATGACCAGCTGGGACATTACTCATAATTTCCTGTCGATAAAGCAAAGCTTTATTTAAATCATCAACCGGATCGAGCAAATTTCCCATAACCACAGCATTACTAAAATTGTTCGTGGTACAGGAAATAACTGCTTTAAGCAAGTCGCCGCTCCTTAAATGCACATGAGCATCAAAGGGTTTAATAATAGTAATTTCATCTTTTTTCATCAGATTAGGGTTTTATTGTTAATATGCAAATTCGATCAAATTTATTTAAACATTTTTCAAATTTTTTGTCAATCATTGCAAATTTTTAAACCTGGTGATAAAGTAATTATGGTTAAATAATAAAAACATAGCAACCTAAAGGAGGATATTATGAACATTAAAAACTTATATTTTGATAATTGTTTCTTGGCCTCAGGATCATTAAATTTTTTTGGTGATGGTTGGTGGTATGACTTTTGGTATAAAGCTTTTGTTCCAGGATTTAAAATTATAGAAAGAACTACTTTTGTTGCCAAGACTACAACTCTCTACGAAAGAGCTGGTAACATGCCCCTGAATGAGAATTTTCAACCACGCGAAATAATTCCAAAATGCATTAAAGCATACCCTCTCAAGGGGGCGATGCTAAATGCTGTGGGCTTAAGCGGACCAGGAGCTAACGCTTTATTTGAGAGAGGCAAATGGCAACAAATTGATCGGCCTTTCTTTATTTCTTTTATGGCTGTAAATGATGATCCTGACCAAAGATTAAAGGAAACCACTGATTTCCTGTTTCTATTACTTGGTTATTTAGAGCAATTCAAAACTAATATTGGATTACAAATCAATATTTCTTGCCCAAATACCAAACATAACACCAAGGATCTAGCAAACGAAGCTTTAAAAATTTTAAAACTAGTATCTGGGTTAAAAATTCCCATCGACCTCAAGGTTAACACTCTGATTAACACCGAAGTGGTAAGAGAAATTGAAAGAAGCGGCCTTTGTGATGTCCTGACTTTATCCAACACCATTCCTTACGGAACCGAGGGAATCAACTGGAAAAATGTTTTAGGTAGAAAAGAATCACCCTTACAACATTTGGGTGGTGGTGGACTATCTGGAAAAGTAATTTTACCGCTGGTTTTAAATAAGATTAAAGATCTGCGATCAGCCGGAATTACAATGCCAATCAAAGGAAGTGGGGGGATATTCAGTGCTAATGATGTTGACAAAATGAAGATGGCCGGAGCTAATGCCATCGAAATTGGCACTGTTCTAATTTTGCGACCTTGGAGAGTTAAAGCGATCATTGATCGCGCCAATGAAATCTTCTGATTAATCTTTGCAAAAAAAAGCACTCTAAACACGGAGTGCTTTTTAAAATAAAATACAAAAAATAAAAATAAGATAAATAATATATTTTTATATTCAAACTAGCTATTTACAAATAATGTATTATTAAGTAAATATAGGGTCACGTATAGCTCATTCGTCGCAAGCGACTTCACTCACATGCGACTGCGCCACGTGATAAAAACAACCACGTGCCAAAGACTATACGTGGTTTTTTTATTTTACGTAGCTTGAGGTCGTGAACGATGTTCAAACTATTTTAAATAAGAGTCCCCTTCTTTAAAATTAATTTTCATAACAAGCATCTTTAATTCTAAATCACTTTTATTCTCAAAACCATGCTTTTCTTTTTTATCTACATAAATCATATCACCTTCCCTAACTTCAAATTTTTCATCTTCAACAATCATAGTAGCTGAATTTTTAACAATATAAAAAATTTCATCTGTGAAATTATGAACATGTAAAGGAATAACTCCATTAGTTTTTACTATCACATCTTCAATCAAGTTAATTGATTGATTAAAACTATTTAATAAAATTCTTTTTTGATAACTCTCGCCTTTAATCCAATCCTTATTATTTATAAATTTCATATATTTGTCTATAATTATTACATATAAAGTATACATCAAAAAATATTATTTTAAAAATTTAATTCAAGTCTAAAATATAGATAAAATAAACCATATTTTTATTATGCTCGGGGACTAGGATTCGAACCCAGATATACAGGACCAGAACCTGCAGTCCTACCATTAGACGATCCCCGAATTTAAATCGTGTGGTCGCAAACTAAAAGCAAGCGATTCTATGCGATAATTTCTCCAAAAACTCAGAATACTTCCTCTTTAATTCCAATTATCTTTTAATTTAGTAATAAAATCATTAAATTGACTCTTCAATTCAGTCCTTTCCCCCTTGGGCCAATCTAAATTATCATTTTCTTCTCTAGGTATTAAATGAAAATGAAAATGACGAACCTTTTGTTCACCTCTATCCCCGGCATTACTAACTATTTGAACCCCATTAATGCCAAAAACCTTTTTATAAATTAAAGATATTTTTTTTACTATTATCATTGACTCCTTTAGATATTCTTCTTCAATGTCATAAATATTGGTAAAATGTTTTTTAGGGACAATCAAAACATGCCCCAAGCTAATAGGATTATTATCCAAAAAAGCCATAACCATATCATTTTCAAAAACAATATCAGCTGGAATTTCCTTATTTACGATTTTACAAAAAATGCAATCGGACATAATTTAAATTTAAAACTAATCTTTTTTAGGTTTCATTAGTGGGAATAAAGTTGTCTCCCTAATCGACTTATTAGCCATAAAAGAAAACAATCTCTCCCCTATTCCAACCCCACAAGTTGGAGGCATACCATGTTCCAACATCTCAACAAATTCCCAATCTGGCATCATAGCCTCTTCATCTCCCCTATCTATTAAAATTTGTTGTTCTTCAAATCTTTTTCTTTGATCAACTGGATCATTTAATTCACTATAACCATTACCAATTTCACTTCCAGCAATAATAATTTGAAATCTTTCAGTTAATTCTGGATTTTCTTCCTTAACCTTAGCCAAAGGAGAAACTAATTTAGGATGATTCACCAAAAAAGCTGGACCTGAAATATTTTTTCGACAATATTTCCATAAAGTATCCATCAAGCGCTCTCTAGTTTTACCATCATACTTAACCTTTAATTCTTGTAATTTTTTAACCATTTCTTCCTCTTTAGCGATCAAAACATCAATCCCGGTTCGAGCTAAAACCTCTTCTCGATAGTCAATTTCTGGCCACTCATCAGCCAAATCATATTTATAACCACGAGATTCAAATTTTGTTGTACCAAAAACTTGTACAGCAATTTCTCGATATAGCTCTTGAGTTAATTTCATAGCATCACGATAATTAGCATAAGCCCAATAAAATTCCATATTAGTAAATTCCTGTAAATGATCAGGACTGCTGCCCTCATTTCTAAAAGCCTTACCAATCTCAAAAACTTTTTCATAACCAGCTGCCATCAATCTTTTTTGCCATAATTCTCCAATAGAAATACGAAGATAAACATCAATATCAAAATCATTATGATGAGTTTTAAAAGGTCTAGCCTCTGCCCCACCAGTAGTTGTTTCTAAAAATGGAGTTTCTACCTCAAAAAAACCCTTCTTGGTCATAAAATCACGAATAACCTGCCAAAATTTAGCCTTTTTGACAAATAAATCACGCAAGTCCTCATTAGTCAAAAGATCTAGATATCTTTTTCTCAATCTCTCCTCTTCATCTTTTAAGCCATGCCATTTTTCAGGAAGTGGAGCTAAAGCCTTGCTTATCACTCGATAAGAGGTGACTAGTAAACTATTTTCTCCCTTATGTGTAACAAAACAGGTTCCCTTAATTTCCAAGAAGTCAGCCATGTCTACTAATTTTACAAAATTCTTATAATTATCAACCCCTAATTCATTCTTAGAAAAGGCTAATTGAATTTCCCCGGAAAAATCTTTTAGATTAGCAAAACTAAGATTACCATGAGTCCGAATATTCATAATCCTTCCCGCCAAAGAAACAATAGTTTTATTTTTCTCTAAATCAACAAAATTAGTCAAAACTTCAGAAACTGCAAAATCCTTCTCTACCTTACTAGGATAAGGATTAGAAATTTCATTTAATTTATTTAATTTTTCTAGACGCTCAGCGCGCTCGCTAATAATATTGTTTTCCATAGAAAATTATTTATATTTATAATTATTTTACTTCTAAAATCTTATAATTAAATTTTCCTTTAGGAGTTTCAACCACAACCTCATCACCCTTCTTTTTGCCCAGAAAAGCCATCCCTAAGGGTGACTCATTAGAAATCTTACCACTTAAAGGATCGGCCTCATTAAAACTGACAATGACATATTCTCTTTCATTACCATTAATAGAAACTTTAACATGTGAGCCCATATCAACCCCACCCTTACCATTAGTAATACTTTCAACTACAGTAACATTCTTTAAAATCCCGGCTAATTCTAAAATTCGACCCTCATTTAAGGCTTGAGCGTCTTTTGCTTCACTATATTCAGCATTTTCACTTAAATCTCCTAACTCCTTAGCTCGCTCAATTCTCTCAGCAATTTCTTTACGTCGAACATTGCTAAGATAATCTAATTCTTCTTTTAATTTATTATATCCCTCTTGGGTCATAATTTGATCGTTCATAATTTTTCTTTTTAATTAATGAATTTAATGCTTATAATAATACACTAATATTAAAAAATAGGCAAGAAAAAGACTATTGCCCTAATATTAAAGAAAGTAAATAAATCAATAATAAATGAGCTGGATAGAAGAAATATTGTAAAGCACGATTTATCCTAAAATCATATTTTTTAAAATAATAAGCTAAAAAGAAGGCCGGAATAGCGAAAATACTAAAAATACTTCCAAAATTAACTAAAATAAAGGAAAAAACTAAAATTGACTGGACCACGATCATCCAAACACTATTACGAAAAATATAAAAAGATAGAATTAACAGGACTCCATAAGCACCATATTCTAAATTTAAGAAAAAGGCTAAAAATGATAAAAATAATACTCCTAAAACTTTTAAAAAATATCCTGGAGCACGATCATAAATATAAATAGCAATTAAACCAAAAAGCAAAGTAAAACAAATATTCAAAGCATTATTATTAAACAAAAAATAATAAATAGGCTGAGAAACTAAAGCTAATAATAAAATCCGCTGGCCATATTTAGGGACACTTCTAGTTCGAACATAACCCTGAGCAATATTAAAAGCAAATAAAGGCATGGCTAAGCGACCAATAATTCTAAAAATTATAAACTGTGGAAAAAATATTAGACCAATATGATCAATGGCCATGCTTGTAAAGGCAATAATGCGAAGCATAAAAAATAAAATGAATTAAATGTTTTACTTAAATAAATATGAACCTGTCTTCAGCCTTCATTTTCAAAAAATTTAGGATATTTTTCTGACCATAAGACAACTACTAATAACAAAAATCCAATTCCTAGGGGATGATTTAAATAAGGAGTAAAAAAATTAACAGCCATTAAAGAAATTAAACTTAAAATTAATCCTAAATAAATAAAATTTTTAGAATTTTTAAAATTAATCCAAAAATTTTTCAAAACTACCCAAAAGATAAAAAGATAAAAAATTAATCCAAAAATACCTAATTTTAACCAGATATCAAACCAACCCCACTCAAAAGCGTAAGTAGAATAAATACCATCAGCACTTTGCTCTAAAACTCGTGGATCACTAGAAGGATATTCTAAACGTGCTCCAAAACCCCTCCCCCAAAGAAAATTACCAGAAAGATCCTCTTTCATCACCTCTAATAAGGCCCAACGAGAAGAAATAGCAGATTCATTAACAGAAATATTAGCCCGAGAAGATAAAGAATTCAAATCAAAATCGGCAGTAGACTTCGGCCAAGGAAATTTAATCACCAATGCAACTATTAAAAATCCAACAACAAAACTAAAAATACTAACAAATATTGTTTTTAGCATTTTTTTAAAACCAAATTTTATCCATAAAACTAAAAATAATAAGGCTAAACCCAAAAATAATCCTAACCAAAAACTACGTGAAAAACTCAATATTAAGGTCGAAGCTAATAAAGATAAAAATAATATTAAATGGAAACGTATTTTTTTAATAGAACTAAAAGTCCAAGCACTAAGAATAATAATAAAAGAAAATAAAGAATAAATTTGTGATTGTAAAAAAATTCGATGAAAACCAGAACCCATAGCAGTTATTTCTCCTAAATAATATTTTCTAGTCCAATAATAAAGATCAAAAACAAGAACTGGAATATTATGAGAAAATAAAAATAAAAGTACTAAAGATTTTAAACTTATAAAAAAAACACTAGCTAAAAAAATCAAAATAATATTCTCCTTGAATTTTTGAGAAAAAGAATTAAGATTCAAAATATAGGCCAAGGGAAAAATTAAAGCTAAATATAACCAAGCATTAAAATCAAAAAAAGCATCGGAAAAACCATTATTAAAAATTCCTAAAACTAAACCTAAAAGAATAAAGAAGAACAAAACCAACCAATTTTTAAAATAAGGAATTTGTAAATATTTACTCAAGCAAGCTTTCTTTTCTCTAATAAATTCCGTTAGAAATTTAGATAAAAAAACGGCTATAATTATTAGCCATAAAGCAATTCTTAGAGACAATTTAAATCCGCCACTCTCTAAATAAAAAACGTAACCCATGGAATTAGCTAACAATTCGGTTATCAAAATATAAAATCCCCACTCCAATTTATAAATCGTCAATACTAAAAAAAGAAGAACAATTAAAGAAAAAAATATTAAATTTAAAATCGGAAAATGATAAGACAAAAAAGAAAGAACTTCAATTATAAATAATAAAATTAAAATCAAAAAAATTGTCTTTTTTTGTTTAATGATAAAATCAAAATTAATCATAAGAGATTATGTTTCTCTTTAACTATTTTTAAAGCTTGCTTATATTTCTTAACCTTGGGTAAGAAAGAAAAAGTTTTATAAGCAAAAGCTGGTAGCCAAGAAGAAATCTTTCCTCCGGGCTTAACTTTAAATAAAATTTCATCTATAAAAACACCAGAATGACCTTGTTCTAACATTGTTAACCATAAATCCCAGTCTTGCAGTTTTTTTATACTCTCGTCCCAACCACAACTAGGAAAGTCCTCTCTTCTAATCAGGGCCATAGTGTGAATATAGGGCATTTTTTTTAATCTTTCCGGATCAAAGGGCCATAATTTAAATAATTTTGACCCCCAATAGAAAGAAGAATAGACATAACTAGCAGAAGGGTTTGCTTCTAATGTCTGCATCATTTTTTCCAAAGCATCTTCTTTTAAAACAGCATCAGCGTCACAAAAAAACAAAAAATCTCCACTAGCTTCTTCTAATCCTCTATTTCTAGCCGAAGGAGCTCCTTTATTTTCTTGATTTATAAAATGATAATTATTAATCAATTCATTAGACTTAGAAAAATTTTCAAAAACACTTACGGTTTCATCGCAAGAACCATCATTAACAATAATAACTTCAAAATCACGCCAAGTCTGCTTTTCAATACTAGAAATAGTCGCGACCAAAGTTTTAGCTCCATTATAAACCGGAATTATTATAGAAATCATAATATTAATTATTTTATTTATTTAAAAAATTATAAATATCAGAAACCTTATCACGCCAATTAAAATCATTTAAAACTCTATTTCGACCACGTTCCCCTATTTTCTTTCTCAATTCTTCATTATCTAATAATTTTAAAATAGCTCCAGCAATGTCATCAATATTTTCCGGATCTACTAATATTCCATTAACATTATTCTCAACAGCATCTGGTATTCCCCCACTATTTCCAGCAATAACCGCTTTTCCTGCTAAATTAGCTTCTATATAAACAATGCCAAAACCCTCAAAATCACCGGCAATATTTCGTGAAGGCATAATAAAAACATCGCACAAGGAAAATAAAGACCATTTTTCTCCTTCACTAATTTCTCCAATTAATTTTATATATTTTGACCAATTAGCACCTAATTCTTTTTCAGCTAAATTTTTCAAATATTTTTCATCAGGACCCTTTCCAGCTACAAGATAAATTAAATCATAATCGGGTTGATCTTGCAATATTTTTTTAATTGCCAAGATAACCATATCAAAACCTTTACGACGTACTAAGCGCCCTAAACTAAATAAAATTTTATGACCATTCAAATTATTTTTAACTCTAATTTCGATATTTCTTTCCTCATTAAAATCAGAGAAATCTTTAGCCCCAGGATTAACCACTATAATTTTCTGACCAGATCTTAAAAAATTAGAACATAAAACAGCCGTATAAGAATTAGCACTAATTATTTTATCAGCTCTCTTTAATATTAAGCGACTAATAAATCTTTTTCTTCTATTTCTGGTAGCATAAGTCAAGTCCATACCATGTAAAACAACTGAATATTTAAATTTTAATAATTTACTAACAATTAAAACAGCAATTCCTAAGGGTAAAATATGACCAACAATAACATGATCAATTTTATTTTTCTTAATAAAATGATATAATTTAAATATTGCCGGTCGCCATTTAAAAATTCCTCGGCGATACAAAAGCTCATTATTATTATTGTTTAAAATAAATAATTGACTACTCTTAGGCCAATAATAGCTTAAGTTAGTATAATAATTAGAAATACCACCTTTAAAAGGAAAATATTCTAATGTAAATAATAAAAATTTCATAAATTAATTTATATTTTCTTTATTCTTCTTGAAAGAATTAAAAATATAATTTAAATCTGCCCACTTTATTCCACCAAATAAAAACAAAAACAAAAAATAAATAAGCATGGCAACAAAACATAACAAAAAAATATTAAAAAAATTCTTTAATAAATAAATAAATACTCCCATTAAAATAGCCGAAGATAATATCCTTAAAAAATTAATAAAATTATCTCGAAAACGGTATTTTATAATTTTACGACACTCCATTATTCCCAAAACAAACATTAAAATATTACTCACTAAAACTACAACAGAAGCTCCAAGCGCCTGAAATTTAGGTATTAATATCATATTTAAAATAATAGCCGAAATCAAGGTAATAGCCATGTTTCTGGTATTTTTAGCCTGACGATCACAAGCGTTCAAAAGTGATCCAATAGGAAAATTTATAAATATAAAAACCAAAGCTAAGATAGATATTTTTAACGGCCAATTAGCACCAGCATAATCATTTTTAAATAATAAAATAATTTGATCAGATAATAAAAAAACCGAAATTGATATCGGAACTGATATTAAAAATAAATAATCCATCGATCTTCTAAAAGCAATAGCTAATTGCTCTTTATTATTTAACCAATAATAACTCATAGCCGGATAAAGCGAGGCAATAAAAGCCATTGGTAAAAATTGTAAAGCAAAAATTATTTTAAAAGAAACTTGATAAATTCCAACATAATAATCACCCGAAAAAAAAGATAATAAAACTGAATCTAAATAAGTATATAATCTCTGAAATATACCAAAAAGGGCAAAGGGAAAACTGAAAACTAATATTTTTTTAATAAAAGAAAAATCAAACAAAACCGAGATAGGCATTTTTATTTTAAACTTTAATATTGCCCAAGAATAAATAAAATTAAATAAGCTGGCTGTGACTAAAGATAACATTATTATTCTCAAGTCCATTTTTAAAATTAAAAATGTCCAACCAAGCACTAATACTATAACTTGAAAAATTACCGAAGAAATACTCTCAAACTTTAGATTATGAAATCCACGAGCTGAACCAAAAAAAGTTAAAGTAAAAGAATCAAGAACCATACAAATAAGCGAAATATAAACTAATTGCCGACTCAAAACATCATAATCGCCTAAAATATTAATAAAAAAAATAACAGCTAAAATAGAAATGAAGCTAGAAATTATTTTAAAACCCAAAATATTAGCCAATAAACGAGGAGATTTTTCTTTTACCTTGGCAGTTTCTCGAGTTAAATAATTAACCAAGCCCAAATCGATAAAAATGGCAAATATAGTAGTAAAAGATATCGCGAAATAATACTTACCTAAATATTCTGGTCCTAAATTTCTAGCCAATAAAACAAAATAAAAAAAAGACAGAACTTTTTGGATAATTAAAGCCACCGTCAAATAAGAAGTATTCTTGGCGATATTATTTATTCTTTTATTATCTTCCATATTACTTAATTATATCACAATAAAATCAATAAAACAATAAAAATTAATAGTTTTAATTCTCAAAAAATATAACACAAAAAAATAAACCCTTTATTATTTATTATAAATTTATCTTAAATTTATAATATTTTTAAATCTAATATTGTAAAATATAAATAAAATTATAATTAATTATATAAAATAATTTTTAAAATATTATTTTATTAAAAACTATCATGAAAGTTTTAATCATCGAGGATGACAAAGAAATAGTCAAACTTCTAAAAATATCTCTGAAAAAAGAAATTTTTATAACCGATTATTCTGATGACGGAAATAAAGGTTTGTTTTTATTCAGAACCAATCATTATGATCTATTAATTATTGATTATAATTTGCCATCAAAAAATGGTCAAGAGATAATCCGAGAAATTCGCAAAGAAAATAAAAACATAAAAATAATAGTAATAACTATAGATGTTAGCCCAGAAACTAGAGATCGCTTTTTTGCTTTAGAAATAGACGACTATATAACCAAACCCTTTGCTTTTGAAGAATTATTATCACGAATAAAATCAGTTATGCGTCGCCCCAACAAAACTCAAAGTTCTGTTTACAAAATAGATGATCTCGTTGTTGACATCGATAAACATATAGTAAGCAGAGATAAACGTAATATCTACCTAACTTTCAAAGAAATAATGATGCTAGAATTTTTTTTAAAAAATAAAGGCCGAGTAATTTCTCGGACAATTCTAATGGAAAATATTTGGGATCTTAACGCTGACCCTTTTTCCAATACTGTTGAATCACATATTTTAAAATTAAGAAAAAAATTAAACCCTGATAAAAATAAAAAAGAATTGATTCACACTATCAAGGGACGTGGCTATAAATTTGATCTTAAAAAATGGTAATACTTTTTTATAACAAACTAATAAAATCAATCTTTTAAACAAGCCTTTTCTAAGGGCCATAATTCTCTTCCTAGGAAAAATTTTCCTAATTCTGAAAAACCAGTAATATTATCAGTTACATAAAAAACATATTGACCTTTCTTGCTAATTTTCAAATCGAGTTCTTTATGTCTTCTCAAATAATCACCCAAGCTATCACTAACAACCTTCCCGGGATCAAAAACTAAACATCTCTTCCCCATTATTCTTTTTATTTCTTTTAATAAAAAAGGATAATGAGTACAAGCCAAAACCAGAGATTGAACTTGTTTCATTTTCAATTCTCTTAAATACTTTTTTAGAATAATTTTGCTTTCCGGTTTTTTACTCCAAGCCTCTTCTATTAAAGGCACTAAGAGAGGCGTAGCTATTTGAAAAATTTTTATATCAGATCGTAATTGTAATATTTCTTCTCGATAAACATCGGAATTTATTGTTGCCTTAGTTCCAATTATCCCTATCTTTTTAATATTTTTATTTTTAGCTATTTTTTCGGCTATCGGGCGAACAACCCCTAAAACTTTCAGATCTGGGTATTTTTTGGGCAAATATTCTTGCTGTAGTCGTCGTAAAGCTTGAGCCGAAGCACTATTGCAAGCAATAATTATCAATTTACAACCCTTGGAATACAAAAAATCTACAGCCCGCTGACTATAGTTATAAATTATTTCTGGAGATTTGTTACCATAAGGAACATTAGCATTATCACCTAGATAAATATAATCGTATTGTGGATAGTCAACCAAAAAATGTCGTAAAACAGTCAAGCCACCTAGCCCTGAATCAAAAACTCCGATCATATATTTGAAATTAAGATAATTTAAAATTATTTATAACTAAAACAAAATTATAATTCAAAAATTCAGCTGCCTTACGACACAAAATCATACGCTCATTAAATATCTCAAAATATTCCATTACGCCAGTAACCTTAGTATCTATTTTTAATTTTAAAACTATATTTTTTTTAAGTTTATCAATTTTAAAAGATGAATCTACTACCGAATAATTTACTCGATCATGGATATCTTCTTTAATGTTTTTAGCACTATTATCTTTAACTCGACTACGATGAACATCAGATTTATCAGCCAAAATTAAAATAGCCCCAATCTTGTTTATTATTTCAAATTTATGTTCATCATGATTGGCAATAGCTTGCATAATTTCTAAAACTCCAGCTTTATCTTGAGTCTTTTCTATAAAAAATTGAGAAAAAATCATAGCCCCAGTATAACAATGATCGGTCCTTTGTAAAAAATTGCCCATATCATGACAATAACCAGAAATAGCGGCTAATTCTTGTTCTCTTTCACTTAATCCTAGATTTTTAGCTAAACTTTTAGCCCGATCAGCCACCATATTAACATGACGAAAACCATGATCAGTATAGCCTAAATAATTTAGGTAGTCTTCCGATTTTTTTATACATTCTTTTATACCAGAATGTTTTTTTATTTCACTTAGAATTAACATAAAATATTATTTTAATTATTATAATTAATTTATTATTTAATAAGCCCATGAGCAATACTTTCTTTAATCCCTGACCCAGTAATAGAAATGAAATCAGCCTTCCCTTTTATTTTTTCTATTCCATCAGCTCCAACATAAGTCATACCAGAAGCCAGCCCTCCTAAAAGTTTATTAATAATCGGAATAACTGAACCCTTATATTCAACCAGAGTCATTTCTCCCTCAACATGAACAACTTCTTCTTTTTTATTACCATCCAATTCCATTTTTTTAACAGTAGCCAAATAACTAGCCATGCCTCGATATTCTTTATATTTTTTACCATCTCTTTTAATAATTTCTCCGGGACTCTCATCAGTTCCTGAAAAAAGAGATCCTAACATCACCGTGTCAGCTCCAGCTCCAATGGCCTTAACAATATCTCCGGAAACCTTTATTCCGCCATCAGCACAAATCGGCACTCGACCCTGACTAGCCTCATAAACATCCATGATAGCAGTGATTTGAGGAACTCCCGCTCCAGCCATAATTCTAGTGGTACACATTGAGCCAGGACCAATACCAACTTTTATAGCATCGGCCTTTTTACTAATAAAATATTCAGCTGCATCTTTAGTGGCAATATTTCCGACAATTACATCAATTTTAGGATAATTTTCCTTAATAAAATCTAAGGTCTTCCCAACTCTCTTGGAATGACCATGAGCAACATCTAGAACTAAAATATCAACCCCAGCTAACTCTAAGGCTGGCACTCTTTCTAAAAAATCTTTCACTCCAATAGCGGCAGCTGATAATAAATTTTCTTTTTTAATTTTTTTTATTTCCTCTACCTGATTTTCTATATTCATAAAACGATGAATAACGCCCAAACCACCCAAGCGACCAACAGCAATAGCCATCTCGCTCTCACAAACGGTGTCCATATTGGCTACTAAAAAAGGAATATCTAAAAAATAGTTTTTAGTAACTTTAGTTCTAAAAGAAACATCTTTACGAGAATTAACTCGATTATATTTAGGAAGCAACAAAACATCATCGAAAGAATATCCTTGTCCAATTATTCTAGCCATATTTTTATTATTTAATAATATTATTTAATAACACTACGAACAACCCGGCCTTCCATCATCTTCATTTTGGTATCACTAGGTTTTTGAGATAATGAACCAAAAAGGATTTTTTTGTTTGTTTTAATACCACAGAATTTTAATATATTTTGCAATAATTTTGGTCCGACATTTCCCCCTTTAAAAAAATAAAAAACTTTAGGCGCCCCTGAAGTACAAATAATATCAGCAGTCTTGCCTTTTAATAATTTATCGGGCATCGGTGAATTTTCTTTATACTTAAAAGCAAATCCGGGTAAAAAAACTCTATCAATAAATCCTTTTAATATCGCCGGAAAAATATACCACCAAATAGGAAAAGCAAAAACTAAGTGATCAGCCCATAGAATATCTTCCTGAGATTTTTTTAAATCGGGCTCCAAATCCTGTACACCTTTATACCCTTTAGATAAATTTAAATCAAAACTAAGATCACCTAATCTTATAATCCTAATAGCATGCCCCATTCTTTGGGCCTCTTGTCCATAAATATCTAGCAACCTAGAACTAATAGAATTTTTATCAGGATGAGCCAATATTAATAAGATATTTTTCATAATTATATTATTATTTTTCAGCAAACCTTATTATAACATATTATTATTTGTCTGTCATTTTAGAAAATCTATTTAAAATCATCGGAAAAAAATTCATAACCACCAATTAAAGCAGGAGTGGATAAAAAATACCAAATAATAATATCATCTAACGGAAAAAGCTCACCCCAAATTACTGTTGGAAATAAATATTCTCCCGGCCAAAACCAGCTACCAACCTTAAGGGATATTAACTCATAAACAAAAAATACTACAGCAAAAAATATTGTAGTTAAAAAAGTTTTTTTAATTAAACGAGGATTTTTGTAAAAAATTATCACCGAAGGAATAATAAGAGATATAAAAGCTAGGGTAAAATAATTTAAACCAACTAAATTATTATTATAAGAATATAAAGAGAAAATTATTAGTGAAAAAAATACAAATAAAGCCACTAGATATCTAAACTTTTTATCAATTTTAGTCGGTAAATCCTTATCAGTAAAATATTCATAAAAAGACAAAGCCCAAAAAAAATTTAAAAAAGCAAAGAGCATATTTTCTAATGGAATCAAGCCAAAGGGACGAGGAAAAACTGAGGCCACATCCCAAACATCCTTGATTCTAGCCATTAATTCGATTGGCGGGGCAAATAAAAGAGTCGCCGTTAAAGAAAAAAGTAAAACCTTAATTCGTGAATTTTTTAACCAAATAAAATTAATAACACTAGGAGGAACAAGGACTATTGAAATTGATAAAATATAAATTGGCTTAAAATAAAAAACAAAAAAACAGGCCAAAAAAACATAAAACAAAAGTCCAATAATTTTTATTTTTTTATTCAGTGACATTTTTTTAAAATTTATTTTTAAAATTTCTTTTGCGAGCTGAATTAGCAAAACGATGAGCTTCATCTCGAGCTTGAAGTAAAATATTTTTAATACTTAAAACTTTATTTTTAAAATTATTATCAAACTTAGACCCCCTTAAAAAAACTAATTCGTCTCCGGCTAATTTAGATAAGCCCACAACGTTCTCTATTTTATATTTTTTAAAGGTTTTTTGCAAAAAGCCCAATTGCGGACGACCACCATCAATTAAAAACAAATCAGCCAAAGGCCACTCCCGATGTTCAAGTCGCCTTTGTAAAACCTCTTCTAAGGATCGCAAATCATCACTTAAAAATTCATTTTTAATTTTAAAAAGACGATATTCTTTTTTTTCGGGCTCACCAAAAGAACTAAAAACTACCATAGAACCATAAGCTTCACGACCTGAAAAATGAGAAATATCATAAGCTTCGATTCTATTAAATCCTATTTTACTAATCATCCCCTCCCTTTCCAATAGAGAAACATCTTGCAAATGTTTTAAAGCTCGAGCTTGATCAGGATTTTCACGACTCAATTTTTTTAATAAAAACTCCTTTTTTCCACTTAATAATAAAGAAATATTTTTAATATTTTTTTTGTATTCCTTTTTATCAATTAAACCCAAACAAGACCCTGGACAAAGTCCAACCTGATAATCAAAGCAAGCTTTTCCAGAATTTACCTTGCAAGTACTATAAGGAAAAATTCGTCTAATTATTCGCAAAGCATTTTTTATCAAAGTTAATGATTGATAAGGCCCAAAAATCTCATTCTCATCTGGAAAATATTTAGCTAAATCCTTCCCTCTAATAGTTAAGGGAGAAGAAAAATCTTTTTTAGGAATAATTATATAAATAAAAGAGCGATCGTCACGGTCTTTAATGTTATACTTGGGCCAATATTTTTTAATATACTTAGCTTCTAAAATTATCGCTTCTAATAATGTCGGAGTTTCAATGGTTTTTATCTTTTTAGCTCGAGCAACCATTTCCTTTATTCGTAAATCTGTATTACTCAAAAAATATTGTGATAAACGACTTTTTAAGCTAGTAGCTCGACCAACGTATAAAACAACACCTCTAGAATCAAGCCAAAAATAAATACCGGGAGAGTTAGGAATATTTTTCAATTGTAGCTTTAAATTATTCATACAGGTATTATAACATATATAATTAATTTAAGAAGTAATTATGAAAAATAAAAAGGGAATCTTCGCTTCTATCTTCGCAGATAAAGCATTGATGCCCTTTTCGTCTTGCATTGATTTAATGATAACAAATATTTCAAAAAAAGCAATACCTAAAAACAATAATAAAAACAAAATTTTCATTTAATTTTAAAAAATCACTTCAAATAATCCTTCAAATATTTACCAGTAATACTTTTTTCATTTCTAATAATATCTTCCGGTTCGCCACTCGCTAAAAGATAGCCCCCTTTTTCTCCCCCATCAGGTCCTAAATCAATCAAATAATCCATTGATTTCAACATATGCATATTATGTTCAATAACCACTACCGTATGACCTTTTTCTACTAATTTATTCAAGACTTGAAGTAACATCTCAATATCCTTATAATGCAAACCCGTAGTCGGCTCATCCAGCAAATACAAAGTTTTTTGCCCCAAAGTATAAGTTAATTCTTTGGCAATTTTTACCCGTTGAGCCTCCCCGCCCGATAAAGTAGTGGCGCTCTGTCCCAATTTTAAATATCCCAAACCCACTGATTTTAAAATATTTAATTTATCAGTTATATAATAATTACCGTCAAATAATTTTATAGCCTCCTCTACGCTCAAATTCAAGACATCAGAAATATTATGCCCCTTATACTCAACTTGCAAAGTTTCACGATTAAAGCGCTTCCCTCGACAAACCTCACACTCTACCAAAACAGCCGGTAAAAAATGCATTTCTATTAAATTAAAACCAGCTCCCTGACAAGCCTCACAACGACCCCCAGCTCGATTAAAAGAAAAACGAGATAAGGTATAGGCGCGCTCTTTAGATTCGGGTAACTCGGCAAAAAAATCTCTAATAGGAGTAAATATTCCCGTATAAGTAGCGGGATTAGAACGAGGGGTTCGGCCTATCGGAGATTGATCAATAACCGATACCTTATTGATATATTCAAGACCCTTAATATCAGCAACATCTATCAATTTATTTCTTTTCCCAGGATTATTTTTTATCTGTACAATATTTTTATACAAAACATCATACAATAAAGAAGATTTACCACTACCAGAAACACCGCATAATCCCACCATACGACCAAGCGGTAATTCTAAGTTAATATTCTTTAAATTATTAGCCCGAGCTCCTCTTATTTTAATAATCCCTTTATTCTGTGACCTTCTTTTGTCTGGAATGGCTATTTTTTTAATACCATTTAGATAATCAACTGTCAGAGAATCACTAATAAAAGGAGTATTTAATACTACCTCATCGTTTCTATTATTCTTATTATTACTATCACCCGACTTCTTCTGACTAGAACTAATTTCTTTCTTACTAATATTAACAGTAGCGCTTTGACTCTTTTTGACTACCTTAAATAAATCCTGACTTGCACCAATTGCTACTATCTCTCCTCCATAAACACCAGCTAAAGGACCTAAATCAACCAAATAGTCAGAATTAAGAATAGTTTGTTCATCATGCTCTACTATTAAAACGGTATTACCCTTATCACGTAAAGATTTTAAAGTTTCTATCAATTTAAAAGTATCCCTCTCATGCAAGCCAATAGTAGGCTCATCTAAAACATACAAAGTTCGAGATAATTGTGAACCAATTTGTGATGACAAGCGAATTCTCTGAGCTTCGCCACCGGAAAGGGTTTCTGCCTCCCTATTTAGTGTTAAATAATTTAAACCAACTTTATTTAAAAATTCTAGCCTATCAATTATCTGTTGCATTACTGTAGAAACGATACTCATTTGTCGTTTACTTAATTTATCTAAAACTTGAGCAAAGAAATCTCCAGCTTTCTCTAGCGACAAAGCACTCAACTCAGCAATATTTTTCTTATTTATCTTCACCGACAAAGCTTCTTCGCGCAATCTTTGACCATTACATTGAGGGCAAACTTCATTGGCATAAAAACCAATTTTTCCTAAACCGGAACAAGAAGGGCAAGCCCCATGAGGTGAATTAAAAGAAAACAATCTCGGCTCAACTTCGGGAAAAGCAAAATTATCATTAGGACAAGTCCAATTACTAGATAAAAGAAATTCGTCTTTATCATCGAAGGATACTAAAACTAGACCCTTACTATAGGCAATGGCATTTTCAATGGCCTCAAATAAACGAGAATCATCACTCGGCATAACCTTATCAATAATTATATCAATATCATGTTTTTTGGAGGGGCTTAATTTAATTTGATCACGCAGAGAATAAATTTGGCCATCAATTCTAGCTAAAGAATAACCTAAAGATAAATAATCATATAATAATTGATAATATTCCCCTTTTCGGCCTCTAATTACTGGAGAAATTATACTTATATACTTAGCCTTAGCTTCTTTAGCGCGAGATATAGAAATATCCACCATTTCTTCTAAGGTCAATTTTTCAATTTTATGACCACACTTAGGACAATAAACCTCACCTATTCGAGCATATAATACTCGCAGATAATCATAAATATCGGTCAAAGTTCCAACCGTTGATCGAGGATTATGTGACAAAGCTTTTTGATCTATAGAAATAGCTGGGGCTAAGCCAATTATTTCATCCACTTCAGCCGGTTTCTTTTGACCCAAAAATTGTCGCATATAAGGAGAAAGGGATTCCACATAACGTCTTTGCCCCTCGGCAAAAATAGTATCAAAAGCTAAAGATGATTTGCCAGAACCAGAAACACCAGTAATAACAGTTAACTTATTATGCGGAATTTCTAGACTAATATTTTTTAAATTGTGCATTCGAGCTCCTCGGACAAGTATTTTATCATTATTATTTATCATATTATTCAATCTAATATTATTTATATTAAAAAATACCAAAACAGACCCAAGCATACTTCTTGGGTGGGGTATAAACAAATTATTAATTTAAAATAACTATACCATCAATAAATAATAAAATCAATATAAAAAATAAGATATTAAAATAATAAAAAATAATTGACCAATAATTTCATTTGAATTATAATTAAAAAGTAATCTAAATTAAATAATTAAATTAAAATAATATGAAAAAGAATGGAATCAAAAAAATATTTATCGCTTTTTTTCTATTAGCTCTTTTTTTGTTTCCCCAAAAAAATGAAGCTTTAGCTCAAGAAAATCAAGGACTGCATAATAAACCTATTGAGATTATGTTTTTTGGTAGCCCTACTTGCCCTCATTGTCTAGCTGAAAAACAATTTTTACAAGAATTAAAAAATGAATATCCAGAAATCACAATCAATGAATACGACTTTTCGCAAAACATTGAAAAAATAAATTTATTATATCAAGAATATCAAGTCCCTAAAAATAAACAAGGACTAGTACCAGCTATTTTTATAAATGATAATTTTTTTGTTGGTTTTAACGATATTATTGCCAAAGATATAGAAAATATAGTTATTGGAGGAGAAAAAAATAAATCCTCTGAAATAATGAAGCTTCCTTTTATTGGCGAAGTTGATATCTATAAATATTCAATCCCGACCCTAGCTGTTGTTTTAGGAATTGTTGATGGTTTTAATGTTTGCTCTCTGGGTGCTTTAATTATTATTTTAGGTCTAGTAATGGTATTAAGATCACGAAAAAGAATATTAATCCTAGGAGGAGCTTTTCTCTTGGTAACTGGAGCAACTTACGGCCTCCTTATTTTTATGTGGCATCAATTTTTCTCTGTAATTTCTCCCTATATTAAAAGTATGGAATTATTGATTGGAATATTATCAATAATTGGAGGTATTTATTTATTAAAAGAATTTATAAAATCTCTTAAACAAGGAGCTACTTGTAGTTCAAGTGGCATTATTGCTAAACTATCACCTAAGGTTGAAAAAATATTTTCTAGTAAAAAAAGTATTATTGTTTTACTGGGAGTAGTAATATTATTTGCAGCGGCCATAACCATAATAGAGTTTCCCTGTTCTGCCTTTTTGCCAGTTCTCTTCGCTAGTATTTTAGTAGAAGCTGAAATATCTCTACCAAAAACTATTTCTTACATGGCTATTTTCATATTATTTTACATGTTAGATGAATTAATCATATTTCTAATTGCCTTCTTCACCATGAGAATAAAAATTGTTTCACCTAAATTTATTAATTTCTTCAATCTACTAGCAGCTTTAATTTTCTTGTTTTTAGGAATATTTTATATTCTAAGAATTTTTTAAAAAAATATTATTAAAAAATAAAAAGAGCCGTCTTGATTGACGGCTTTTAAGCTTATCCTGTTTTAGCTTAGTCTAATTGAATTTTTCCGGAATAAATCCAGGTATCTCCATTATAGACTATTTTGGGATTAGCGTGACACGGACCCTCTCCGGTTCTTTTTTCCGGTTTTAAAACAAGCGGTTCATCATGCATAAAACGATGGTAAATGATTTTACTAATCGCATCACGATCAGTGAAAACCACCTCAATGTCATCTATCCCACCGGTATCAACTGGCACAAGCAGATAATAATCGACTCCGCTTTCACTTGCC
>JAQVFY010000034.1:2112-6087 GCA_028696995.1 Patescibacteria group bacterium | reverse complement strand
CGACGAATTAACTGCCATAGAGAACATGGAGTTTCACGGAGTTCTCTACGGAGTTTCCAAGGATGTCAGAAAGAAAAGGATAGAACATCTGCTACGATTTGTTGAACTTTGGGATCGCAGGCGAGAACTTGTTAAAAATTTCTCCGGAGGAATGAAGAGACGATTGGAGATTGCCCGAGGATTGGTTCATCATCCCAAGATATTGTTTTTAGATGAACCGACTTTGGGATTGGATCCGCAGACTCGAAGTCATATCTGGGATTATATTAAAAATCTCAACAAAGAAGAGCAGATGACAATCTTTTTTACAACTCACTATATAGAGGAGGCGGAAAAGACGGCTCAAAGGATCGCCATTATAGATCACGGTAAAATCATTGCCCAAGGACATTCAAATGAATTGAAAGAGGAAACAAAAACTGATTCATTGGAGGGAGCTTTTCTTTCGCTTACGGGTAACGTTATCCGCGAGGAGGAGGTTAATTCAATTGATCGTATGAGAGTTCGACAAAAGATTCGCAGAAGATAATAATTTGGAAGATGAATACTATATACATTCTTTGGTTAAGACAAGTCAAAAGATATTTTCGATCACGAGCAAGAGTCATAGGCTCATTAGGTCAACCTCTTCTTTTCCTCTTGGCTATGAGTTTCGGATTCGGACCGATTTACGAAAGAGCCGGAGGAGGTAACTATATTCAATTCTTGGCACCCGGTATTATTGCAACAAGCATTCTTTTCACAGCTCTCTTTTCGGGGATTGAGATTATTTGGGATAAAGAATTCGGATTCCTTAAAGAAACTTTGGTTGCTCCGGTCTCGCGCTTTAACATTATGATTGGCAGGACTTTAGGGGGGGCTACGGTAGCTATGCTTCAAGGAATTATTGTTTTATTCATCTCTTTCTTTACCGGATTCAGAATTGACAACCTCCTGCTAATTCCTTTGGGTTTGATTTTCATGTTTCTAGTCGCTCTTCTTTTTGCTGCCTTTGGTACCGCAATTGCGTCTATATTGGAAGATATGCAAGGATTTCAATTGATTATGAATTTCTTGGTAATGCCCCTGTTTTTCTTGTCTGGAGCTCTCTTTCCTCTGGAGGAATTACCCAAATCATTAAGAACCATCTCTTGTATGAATCCACTCTCTTATGGTGTTGATGGAATAAGAGCAACTTTGGCTGGCGGGGCTCATTTTGGTATCGGCTTGGATATCGTTGTTTTAACCCTTATAACCTTTGTTCTTCTTTATATAGGCAGTCGCCTTTTTAACAGAATTCAAGCCTAAGATTTCAACTCAATACAAACGATAGGGGAATTTACCTCTTTCAGAATCGACTTCAGTTGTTATAATCATTGACAAAAAATCATTATGAGTCTATATTCATAACAGTGGATGTAAAGTCGATTTATTAAAACAATTAATTATTTAAAACTATGCCAAGAGGAGATGGAACAGGACCTGCTGGTTTTGGGCCGGCGACAGGAAGAGGAAGAGGTTATTGCACCGGTTATGACGGACCGGGATTTATGAATTCCGGATTCAGATGCAGAGATAGATTTTCGGGAAGAAGGTTTGGCAGAAGAAGATTTGGAGGATACGGGTTGAGAACCGATTACGGATTAGATGTAACAGAAGAGGAGGAAAAGGATATCTTAAAAGAAGAGAAAAAAGAAATTGAAAGAGAGCTGAAAGAGATTGAAGCTCGTTTATCTAAATTGAATGATAAGAAATAAGGATTAAAAGATGAGAGTAGCAATAGCATTAAATAGCAAAGACCTCGCAAAAGAGATTAGCGAGGTCTTTGCAAGATCTCCCTTATTTGCCATCATTGAGATAAAAGATGGCGAGATAGTTAAAACTGAAATCATTGAGAATCAAGTGGCAAGTCAGTTGGGTCAAGCGGGAATTGCGGCGGCGCAATTAGTTACTGAAACTGGTGCATCCGTTGTCATAACCAATAATATCGGACCCAGGGCTCTTGATGTTTTAAGCCAGTTCAAGATAAAAGTATACAGTGGAAAAGGATCAGCTGAAGATCTTTTAAACGATTTTAATAAAGGTAAATTAAAAGAAGTTAAATGAAAGTGGCAATACCGATAGATGAAATGCAAGGATTGGGGAGTCAAGTTGTGGATCATTTTGGTCGAGCTAAAAGTTTTCTTATCTGTGAAACCGATATGGGAACTTTTGATTATCTCTCAAATCCGGAAGCAGAGGGTAAGACTGAAGCTCCTCCGGATTTTCTAAAACGTCATCAGGTTGAAGCGGTAATTGTCTTCGGGCTTGGTTCGGCGGCTATTGAAAAATTCAAGAACCATAATATAACGGTTTACAAAGCGATTTCCAAGGATGTGAAAGAGAACCTAGAAAAACTTGAAAGTGGCAGTTTGGATGTTTTATAAATAAAAAATGATTAAGACACTTTTTTATCCCAATACATTGGGTTGAGTGTTTTGAGAATAAAGCTTAAGAAGATAATGGCGACTATATTGGAAGTCAAGAATCTTAATGTGAAATTAGATAATAGAAAGATTATAGAAGATCTCTCTTTTGAGGTGAGTAAAGGAGATGTTTTAACCATTTTAGGACCCAATGGAGCTGGAAAAACAGTTTTGTTAAAAACTCTTTTGGGAATATTTCCCTACAACGGAAAGATAGACTGGAAGGAAAGTGTTAAGATAGGTTACGTCCCTCAAAGATTGCCTTTTATAAAAGAGACACCGATGAGCGTTCAAGACTTTTTTGAACTGAAAGAGAGCTCGATAGAAAAGATAAAAGAAGCATTGAATTCAGTCGGAATCAAGGATGATTTTTTAGGGAAAAAGATCGGAGATCTTTCTTCGGGGCAATTTCAAAGAATATTGATCGCTTGGGCTCTCTTAAAAGATCCTAATGTCTTGTTTTTTGACGAGCCGACGACAGGGATAGACATTGTTGCCGAAGAGACTGTCTATAATCTGTTGGAAAGAATAAGAAAAGACAGAGATTTGACGATATTTATCATTACCCACGATCTTAGTGTGGTATTTAAATTTTCCAATTACGTTATCTGCTTAAACAGATCTTCAGTTTGTAAAGGAGTTCCAAGAGAAGTTCTTGATCAAGATAAGTTATACCAACTCTATGGAGAGGAAGTTAAGTTTTATGTACATCATAATGACTAAAAGAAGATGGATCAACTTTTTTTAAGCTTAACGGCAGCTATTTTTATTGGAGGAGCAGCCGGATTTTTAGGAACGTCATCTGACTTTGCCCGGAATCGCAATAGCTCTTGTTTATGGATTTGATATCTCCATCGGAGCTTTCCCTTTTGTTTTCTTAGGAGCTGTTCTTATATGGTTTTTGGAAGTGAAAACAAAACTTCCAATGGAGGCGCTGACAGCCGTTGTCTTTGCTTCGGGAGTAGCTTTTTCTTTCTTGTTCTTGCCGATAGATCAAGCGGAGACGGCTTTAGTTGGAGACATTACAAAAGTGAGTGGTAATGAAGTTCTGTTTTCGGTCATCTTATCCGTTGTTGTTATTTTGGTTGTAAGAGAGATATATTCCAAAATTACTTTGATCAATATATCGGAAGACTTGGCAAAAGCGGAAGGTGTCAATATTAAGAGATATAATTTCTTGTATCTGTTGTCTGTTGCAACCATAGTAGCACTGGGTGTAAAGGTGGTCGGAGGTCTTTTAACGGCCGCCTTGGTTGCCATTCCGGTCTGCACTTCCAGAAACTTAAGCAAGAATCTCTCTCAGTATCTTTTTTATTCCGTTTTTTTTGGGATAATGTCAGCTTTTTTTGGAATCTTGCTTTTCAAAGCTACTGGCTTTTTAGCAGGACCTTTAATAATCATAATCAACACCCTCTTTTTCTTACTCTCTATCTTTATTAAAACCATAAGGGAAAGAAAGGGTATTCTGTCATGAAGATAGCGATCACAGGAGGTAAAGGCGGAGTTGGAAAATCGATGGTGGCTGTATCAT
>JAQVFY010000034.1:0-2102 GCA_028696995.1 Patescibacteria group bacterium | reverse complement strand
TTCTGCTTTCAATAAAGAGAAAGAGATGTTCAATCGTTTACCAAACAATTCCTAAGTGGAATTTTAAAAAATGCATAAAATGCGGTAAGTGCGCTCTTTCTTGCAAACAAAACGCCATTGCTTTTGCAGAAGGTAGATACCCTGCATTTGTTAGCGATCTTTGTATCGGATGTAAAGCCTGCATGATTGCTTGTCCGGTTGGAGCAATAACTGAATCAAAAAAAGAGATAGGCACGGTTTTTACCGGAAAGAATTACGGAGCTAATCTGGTTTCTGGAGAACTTAAATTGGGGGAACTTGCTTCGGGAGAGGTGGTGGCCGAATTAAGAGAGCATGCGGATCGAATTAATGAAAGAATAAAAGCGGAGCTTGTTATCATAGATACGCCCGCCGGTATCGGATGTCCGGTTATCGCTTCATTGATCGGAACTGATTATATCGTTGCTGTGACAGAACCTACGCCTTCCGCCTTGTTTGATCTTAAAAGAGTCTTGTACTTGGCCAATCATTTCAAAATTAATCACGGGATAGTGATTAATAAATTTAATCTTGAAAGAGGTTTCTGTTCAGAAATTGAAAAATTCGCCAAAAAAGAAAACATTCCGATCATAGGTAAAATTCCTTACAGGAAAGATTTTGTTCGATCTACGATAGAGATGAAACCAATCTCTGAAGTTAGTTCAAGATATGAGAAAATTTTTAAAAATATTATTAATGAAATCATAGAAAAATAGAGTGAAAGAAAAAATCGCATTAGTATCAATTTTAACCAATTCAATTCTAGCGGGAGGTAAAATCGGTGTTGGTTTTCTTTCCGGTTCAATTGCAATTTTGGCCGAAGGGCTTCATTCTTTCATGGATATATTCTCTTCTGCGGTTGGATATGTCGGAATTAGAATATCGAAAAGGCCGGAAGATAAGAAACGCCCTTATGGTTATTATAAGTTTGAAGTTCTGGCTGGAGTTATAATCACTTTGATTCTCTTGATAACCGGATTGGGGATAATTTGGGAAGCTTATAAAAGCTTCTTAAATCCGGAAAAAATTAATTTCGGATTTTTAGCTTTCGGAGTTATGATTTTTTCAGCAATTGTCAATGAGATAATGGCACGCCTTAAGATACACTTTGGAAAAAAAGAAGACTCTATCGCGTTATTATCTGATGGAATTCACTCCAGAGTTGATGTTTTTGCATCGTTAGCGGTTTTTGTCGGACTCTTCTTGACCAAATATTGGGTTTCCATTGATTCTCTTTTAGCGTTATTTATCGGACTCTATATCATTAAAGAATCATTTTCATTGGGGAGAGAGGCGATTGACTCATTACTTGATGTTTCCGCCGGAGATGAATTTGAAAAAGAGATCAAGAAAATAGTCGATCTTCAAAAGATAGAATTATCCTCACTTAAAACTCAAAAAAAAGGATCAATAATAACGGCCGAATTAGAGATAAAACTTCCAAAAGATTTAAATCTTGAAGAGGCGACTAAAATATCCGACGGATTAAGAAAAGATTTAATGAGTAACATAGAGACTCTTAAATACGTCTCCATAGAGATCGCAAGCCATGAAACTAAAACAGGATTTTACAGACCACCTTTTGGGCGAGGCTTTGGTTGGCAAAGAAAAGGGAGGTTTATGGATGAATTGGAAGGGGCGGAAGGGAAAGGACCCGGCGGTCTCTGCGTTTGTTCTCAATGTAGTTATGAAGTTTCGCATAGATCGGGTGAAGCTTGTTCTCTTTTGAAATGTCCAAATTGTAATGTAAGTTTAGTTAGAAAATAGACATGGCAAGACCTCTTAAACCGAGAAGAATATCTTTTAGTCCGAGAGCGATTCATTTTAAGCCCAAAGCAATACCTCTATCGTCATTGGATGAGGTTGAGTTACAGGTAGATGAATTGGAATCTTTACGTTTGTGCGATTTAGAGAACTTAAATCAAAGGGAGGCCGCTTCTCAAATGGGAATCTCTCAGGCCACTCTTCAAAGAATAGTGGTTTCGGCTCGAAAAAAGATTACCGAGGCATTGGTTAAGGGTAAGGCTATCAAGATAATAAAGATCAAAGATCAATAACATTGAGATACATCAATTAGTAAGATA